>JBGAJY010000225.1:0-8995 GCA_044224705.1 Saprospiraceae bacterium | reverse complement strand
CTGGGCCGTTGAAATCGAACTGCTGCTATCCCCCGAGGAGTTTTTAAACGATTGGCCTGCCGACTCGCTGAACCGCAGCACGGTGCTGAAAACCGTCAACGCGGCCTCTCCCGACCCGATGTTCCCCGACCCGCCGGGTTTGAACGAGCGGCTGTTCCAGGTGATGCGGGAAGGCCGCTGGCCGGTTTTCGACGGCGAGGATTTGAACAAACCGATCAGCCTGGAAGCCCTCGATGCCCTGCTCGTTCAGTGGGATACCGTTGTCTCTTTTGATCCGGAAAATTATGACAACACCTCTTTTATCATCCAGCACGTGATTGCGCCGTCGGATTGCCCATTGGTGAGGGTTCGGCAATTGCTTTTTTACCGGGAAAAAACCGTCGAGTTCGGGGTGCTGACCCGTGCCATCGGGCCCACTTTGGCCAACGGCCGCACCTTGTTCTGGCTCAGCATGCCGCAAGCCGATCAGCCGGTGAGAAAATCACAACTGCGTTTGAACAGCCCCGAAATCACCTGGGCCCGGCGGATCAGCACGCGCGCCGCCAGCCCGGAAATAAAGGGGCTGCCTTCGCTGAAACGGCCTGATCAGCGGGTCGTCAGCGATCTGTTGTTTCAGGTACGCGACCATGCCAACGTCGAAGTGCTGGATATGGATGATTGGGCGCCTATGTCGCTGGAAGATCGCGAACGGATTTTTACCCGCGTGGACACCGTTGTGCTTTTCGATCCGGGCGATTTTGAAGAACGGGTGAAAGTGGTTCGTTTTGAATTGAATCCGGATGTGATTCACCAGCTCCGGCTCGTCGAAGACTGGTACTGGGACGAGAAGCGGCACCGGCTCCTCACGCGGCTGGTAGCCGTAGCGCCGATGCTCGATGTGTACAGCGACGACGGAGAATTCAGGTATTCGAGGCCTTTGTTTTACCGGAAAAGTAAGCGGTAGCAGGGGGCTTTTTTACCTGTCAGCTGGGCCGGGCGGCCGCCCGCCGCGCCTTCTTCTCCGCATACGCCGCGGCCGCTTCACGCACCCAGGCGCCATCTTCCCAGGCTTTTACCCGGGTGTGCAGCCGCTGGCGGTTGCAGGGGCCGTTGCCGTTCACCACGTTCCAGAATTCGTCCCAGTTGATGGGGCCGAAGTCGTAGTGGCCGCGTTCTTCGTTCCAGCGGAGCTCCGGGTCGGGGATCGTAAGACCCAGCACTTTGACCTGTTCGGCGATCATGTCCACAAAGCGCTGGCGGAGTTCGTCGTTGGAGAACCGTTTGATTTTCCAGCGCATGCTTTGGGCGCTGTTGGGCGAGGCATCGTCCGAAGGGCCGAACATCATGACGGCCGGCCAGTACCAGCGGTCGAGGGCGTCCTGGGCCATGGCGCGTTGTTCTTCGGAGCCCTGGGCCAGCGTCAGTAATATCTCGAAGCCCTGGCGCTGGTGGAAACTTTCTTCCTTGCAGATGCGCACCATGGCGCGGGCGTAGGGCCCGTAGGAGCAGCGACAAATGGGGATCTGGTTCAGGATGGCCGCGCCGTCGACCAGCCAGCCGATGGCGCCGATGTCGGCCCAGGTAAGGGTGGGGTAGTTGAAAATGGAGGAATATTTGGCTTTGCCGCTGTGCAATTCCTCGATCAGGGTGTCGCGCCCCACGCCGAGGGTTTCGGCGGCGGAATACAGGTAAAGGCCGTGGCCGGCTTCGTCCTGCACTTTGGCCAGCAGAATGGCTTTTCGTTTGAGCGACGGAGCGCGGGTGATCCAGTTGCCTTCGGGCAGCATGCCGACGATCTCGGAGTGGGCGTGCTGGCTGATCTGGCGCACGAGGGTGCGGCGGTACGCTTCAGGCATCCAGTCTTTGGGCTCGATGCGGATATCGGCGTCGATTTTTTGCTGAAAATGGGCTTCGAGCTCGGGTGCGGTGACGGCGGATGTGGTCGGGACTTGCATGTTGTGGTGTGCTTGTGGCGGGGCGAAGGTCGGTTTTTTTGAAAAAATGACCGGCATTCATCTGCGGCGTATGCAAAACGTTGAAACCGGTTATGTGGTTTTTGGCGTACGTCAACTTTCCACTTCACCCCCATGGATGATAAGTTTTTCCAAAATAACCGCTTTTTGATCATTTGATCACTTTCGGTTCCCTCGCTTCGCTCGGGATGACAGGCGTTTAACAGTCAACTCGTTATATCGGATTTCTCGCTTCGCTCGAAATTTTCCACACCCCGGGAGGAATTTCGAGCGAAGCGAGAAATCTGGCGGAAAGAGTTCCTTATCAATGGCCTGTCATCCCGAGCGAAGCGAGGGAACCGAAAGTGATCAAATTCCGGACTTGACTTTTAAGAGTAGTTATTTTGTCAAAACCCATCAGCAGTGGGGAAATCTCGTGGCCTAGAATATTCCCGCCGCCCCAAAAAATAATTCCCCCTCCCACGCCACATCCGCCTGCCGGCGGGCGTTTTGGCAAACGTTAACGCCAACTTTGGCGCTTGTTCCAATTTTTTGACTGAAAACCGTACCTTTGCACCCCTATGAAAAAAATATCCGGCTGGCTCCTGATTTTTGCATTGCTGGGACTGGTCAGCGCTTGCAAAAGCAAGTTTGAGATCGTCCGCACCAGCGGCAATCCCGACCTGATTCTCCAGAAAGCCTTTGAATACTACGAAAAAGAAGAATACCAGCGCGCCCTGACCCTTTTCGACCTGGTTTTGAATCAGATAAAAGGCAAAGACGCGGCTGAAAAAGCGTATTTTCAGTACGCCTACGCCCATTACCACACCAAGCAATTCGTGCTGGCGGCGTATTATTTCAAGAACTTTTCCAACACTTTCGTCAATTCGCCGTACCGCGAAGAAGCCGCTTTTATGTCGGCCTACTCCAACTACCAGCAGTCGCCTTCCTACCGGCTCGAACAATCGAATACCATCGCAGCCATCGAGGAATTCCAAACCTTCGTCAACCTTTTCCCCGAAAGCAAACGGGTGGACGAGTGCAACAAACTCATCGACGAGTGCCGCCGCAAACTGGAACAAAAAGCCTTTGCCGAAGGCCAGCTGTACTACAACACCAAACAATACCAGGCGGCCGTCCTTTCCTTCGACAACCTGCTGAAAGACTACCCCGAAAGCCCCGAAGCCGAACAGGTGCGCTACTTGATCGTTAAATCCTCCTACCTGCTCAGCATCAACAGCGTGGTGGACAAAAAAATAGAACGTTACACGGAAACCGTCGCCCGCTGCGATGCTTTCCTCGAAAAATACCCGCAAAGCGCCGACGTCAAGGAAGTAAAACAAATCCGCAAAGACGCCGAAACCGAACTCAAAGCCCTGCAAAAACGGCTGAAAACAACCTGATTGAACCCCTCCTCATTTCTTTCGCATTCTTCTAACGCATTCATTCATACATGAGCGACATCAAAAGCAAGGCCCAGGGCCTCGACCCCAATGTTCAACCCCGCGACGTTCTTGAACTCGTGAACAAAACCGGCAACATCTACGAAAGCATCGTGATCGTGAGCAAACGCGCCCGCCAGATTTCCAGCGACCTCAAATGGGAAATCCAGCGCAAACTCGAAGAGTTCGCCGTCAGCTCCGATACCATCGAAGAAGTACAGGAAAACAAAGAGCAGATCGAAATCTCGAAATTCTACGAGCGCCTGCCCAACACCGCCATCATCGCCACCAACGAATTCCTCACGGACGACATGCAGTGGCGCATTGTGGAAGAAAAAGAATAAATTTAATGATGAATGATGAGCGATGAATGATGAATGATACACGACCGGAAACACCCGGATATCATTCATTATTCATCGTTCATCATTCATCATTCATCATTAAACATGAAGATTCTTCTCGGCGTCAGTGGCTCCATCGCGGCATACAAAGCCGCCCTGCTGACGCGCTTGTGGGTCAAGCGCGGCGATGAAGTGCAGGTACTGATGACCGAATCGGCAACGGGTTTTATCGCGCCGCTGTCCCTTTCCACCCTTTCCAAACACGAGGTTTTTGACCGATGTCCGCTCCGAAACGGGCTGGAACAACCACGTCGAACTCGGTCTGTGGGCCGATGCCCTGGTGGTGGCGCCGGCCAGTGCCAACACCCTGGCCAAACTGGCCAACGGCTTGTGCGACAATATTTTAAGCGCGGTATACCTCTCGGCGCGCTGCCCTGTTTTTGTAGCCCCGGCCATGGATGTGGACATGGGCACCACCCGGCCACGCAGTCCAACCTGCGGCGTTTGCAGGACCACGGCGTGCGGGTGATTCCCGTCGTCGGCGAACTGGCCAGCGGCCTCGTCGGCGACGGGAGGATGGCCGAGCCGGAAGAGATCGTCGCATTTGTCGAAAAATCGCTGGCCGAACACAGCGCACCCAAGCCGCTGAGCGGTAAAAAAGCCCTTATTACGGCAGGCCCCACCCACGAACCGCTCGACCCTGTTCGTTTTCTGGGCAACAATTCTTCCGGTAAAATGGGTATCGCCATCGCTGAATCGCTGGCGGCCAACGGCGCGGAAGTGACCCTGGTACTCGGCCCCACCGACTTGCGGCCGCAAAATCCGGCGATCAAAGTGCAGCACGTGACCACAGCGCAGGATATGTTCGAAGCCTGCTCCGGCATTTTCCCCCAAAGCGATATTACCGTGCTCGCCGCCGCCGTGGCCGATTACCGCCCCAAAACCTTCTCCGAAACCAAAATAAAGAAGAAGGAAGGCGATCTGACCCTCGAACTGGCCAAGACCGTGGACATTGCCGCCACCCTTGGCCGCACCAAACGCGCCGGCCAGATGCTCGTCGGCTTTGCCCTCGAAACCAACGATGAAACCCGTCACGCGCTCGAAAAACTGGAAAAGAAAAACCTCGATTTTATCGTTTTGAACTCCCTGCGCGACCCCGGCGCCGGCATCGGCTACGACACCAATAAAATCAGCATCCTGCACCGCGACGGCGCCCGGACCGATTTTGACCTGAAAAGTAAAACCGCCGTCGGTGCTGATATTGTGGCCGAAATTGTACGCCTGGCCAACCAAAAAGGCGCCTGAAGCGTCATTTTAGTCGCATAGTCGTTTTAGTCGTTAGTCGGCTAGTCATTAGTTGGTTAGTCTGAGTGCGCCCGGTGCTTTCGCTGATTCAATGACGGATGATAAGATTTAAATGGAAGCATCCAGAAAGCCTGACCACTAACAACTAACGACCAACTGACTAAGCGACTAACCGACTAATCAACTAACTGACTAAAAAGATGATGTCTCGTTTTAGCACCCTTCTCCTGCTCCTGTTTTTTGCCGCCGCGGCACAGGCGCAGGGCGAACTGAATTGCACGGTTCGCATCAGCACCCCGCAACTCCAGCGCACCGACCGCAAGGTGTTCGACCAACTCGAAACCTCCCTGCGCGACTTTCTCAACAACACCAAATGGACCGATGATGCATTTGAACCCTCCGAGAGGATCAAATGCAACTTCATCATGACCATCAAAACCGAACAGGACGACAATACCTTCGAGGCCGAACTGGCCGTGCAGGCGGTTCGTCCCGTGTACGGCAGCGGCTATGAAACGCCCCTTTTGTCGCACCTCGACAAGGATATTATTTTCAATTACGATCAAAACCAGCCGATCGAATTCCAGCGCGATGCTGCGGATGTTCCCAACCTTTCGGCCTTGTTCGCCTTTTATGCCTACGTGATCATAGGCATGGATTATGACTCGTTTTCGCCGCAGGGCGGCGACCCGTATTTCCTTGTCGCTCAACAGATTGTGACCAATATCCAGAACTCCACCACCAACAAAACACCGGGCTGGCGCCCTGGCGACGGCGGCAAAAACCGCAACCGGTACTGGATCATGGAGAACCTGCTCAACCCGCGCGTCAAGCCTTTCCGCAACGCGATTTATACTTACCATCGCAAGGGCCTGGACATGTTCACTACCGACATAAATGCGGGTAAAACCGCCATCCTGCAGTCCCTGGACGATATTGAAAAGGTGAGTATCGCCTATTTTAATTCCATGATCGTGCAGATGTTCGCCACCGCCAAACGCGACGAGCTGATCGAAATGTGGAAGGTGGGGGCCAAGCCGCAAAAAGAACGCGTCATCCAGATCATGACCAAAATAGACCCGGCCAATACCCAGCGCTATCGCGAAATAGGCGTCTGAAAACTGACATTGGTCTAATGACAACGGGGACTTCCGTAGCTTTGCCCGCAACTTCGGAAGTCCTCTTTTGTTTTTCTGAACTTCCCCTTACCGGATTTTACGCTGTAAATTTTTTGAATGGATACGCTCATCACAATAACCCAATTTCTCCTCAGCCTCTCGCTGCTCATTGTTTTGCACGAAATGGGGCACTTTTTCCCGGCCCGATGGTTCAAAACCCGTGTCGAAAAATTCTACCTGTTCTTTGACTTCGCACCCTTTAATTCGCTTTGGAAAACCAAACGCGGCGAAACGGAATACGGCATCGGCTGGCTACCCCTGGGCGGCTATGTCAAAATTTCCGGGATGGTGGACGAAAGTATGGACACCGAACAACTCAAACTGCCGCCTCAGCCCTGGGAATTCCGATCCAAACCCGCGTGGCAACGCCTGATTATCATGATCGGCGGCGTCACTGTGAATTTCCTGCTCGGCTTTTTCATCTTCGCCATGATGCTCTGGGGTTATGGAAAAGCGTACGTGCCAACCGCCGGACTACAAAACGGCCTGGCCATGGATTCGCTCCTCCTCCGACAGGGCTTCCAGCAAGGCGACCTGATCCTCAAAATCGGCGACAAACCTTTTGACCGCGTGGAGCCCGGCGACCTCGTCGAAGCCATCGTACTCAACGACGTACACGACATTACTATCCGCCGCAACGGACAGGAACAGGTCCTGCAAATGCCCGCCGACGTGGCCCAGCAAATGACCAGTCAGAAGGTGCCCAAAGGGATGCTGATGGCGCCCCGTATGCCTTTTTACGTGGAAGAAACGGCGCCGGGTAAACCCGCTGAAAAAGCCGGTATACAAAAAGGCGACCGTATCATCGGCTTCGACGGCCACCCGACGGTGTTTTATGACGAATTCGCGCCCCTGGCCCGCCAGCGCAAAGGCCAGCCCGCTACCGTGACAGTACTCCGAAATGAAAAGGACACCCTCTCTTTTACGATGACCCTGACCGACGAAGGTCAAATCGGCGTGCTGCCGAAGTCCGAAGGCTTTTACACCATTGAACGGGAAAAATATTCCTTCGCCGAAGCGTTTCCCGCGGGATTCCGCATGGGCATGGATTTTCTCGACAACCAGATGAAAGCCTTCGGCCAGATGTTCAAAGGCAAAATTTCCGTCAAGGACAATCTCGGCAGCCTCATCAGCATCGGCAAAATGTTCGGCACCGAATGGGACTGGGAACGTTTCTGGGCCATGACCGCCCAACTGAGCCTCATCCTGGCTTTTATGAATCTCTTGCCTATTCCGGCGCTCGACGGCGGCTACGTGCTTTTCCTGCTATGGGAAGTGGTCACCGGCCGCAAGGTCAGCGACAAGTTCATGGAAAAAGCCGTCACCGTCGGCTTCTTCCTCCTGCTCGGACTGATGGTTTTTGCCTTGGGCAATGATATCTGGCGACACTGGATTTCGCGGTTTTTCGGAGGCTAAGGTGTACGGAACCCTACGTTTACGAAACCTTGAAGGTTTCGTAAACGTCTGATAACCCTACGTTTACGAAACCTTCAAGGTTTCGTAAACGTACTTTCCGTCGACTTACCCCATTCTTTTGCGCCATGAACTACTTCGAATTCTTCGGTATCCCGGTCAGTTTTCAGCCCGACACGGCGGCGCTGCGCAGCGCTTTTTTGCAAAACAGCAAAAAATTCCATCCTGATTTTCACACCCTGGCGAATGCCGGCCAACAAGCCGACATGCTGGAACAATCCACGCTAAACAATCAGGCTTACCACACGCTCACGAACCCGGACAGGCTTGTGCGTTATGTTTTGGAAATCAAGGGTTTACTCGCTGATGAAAAGAACCTGCCGCCGCTGCCCCAGGATTTTTTGCTCGACATGATGGACATCAACGAGAACCTCATGGAACTCGAACTGGACTTCGATGCGGAACGCCTTGAACGTACCCGGCAGGAAGTGCAGGTGCTGGAACAGCAACTGGATCAGGCCATTGCACCCATTCTGGCGCGCTACACCGACCCCGAAGGCGATGCCGAACTGCCGCTCGTGCTCGACTATTTTTTCAAAAAGCGCTACTTGTTGCGCATCCATGAAAATCTCTCTAAGTTTGCACCCGCTTTTTAAGCCGAGAGGCTTGGCAGCGGTCCGCGGGAATGGCGGAATGGTAGACGCGATGGTCTCAAACACCATTGGCTGCAAGGTCGTGCGAGTTCGAGTCTCGCTTCCCGCACTCACGAAAACTTCCGGTGTCTTGTCAGGACCCGGAAGTTTTTTCGTTTCATCCGGTAGCCCGGAATTTATTCCGGGCAGTTTTCAGATCTGAAATCAATGACATACGCCATGAAAAACAGCACCGGTTTTGTCCTGGTTTTCTTCCTTTTGTTCAGTGTGCAAATGGCCTCGGCCCAGGAGCCTGTCAAGGACCTGCGTCCTTTGCTGCGAGGGCTTACCGTGGCACAAAAACTGAAAATGCTGGGTTATCTCCGCCATCTCGGTACCGACCTGGACGAAGAACTCCAATCGGCATACAGCCAGGTGGGCCCCGAAGGGCAATCCAAGGCCATTCAATACCTCGGCGTGCTGCGCAACGAAGGCGCACAGCAGCCGCGCACCACCGTGGAGTGGGACCGCGACACAATCTATTTCGGGAAAGTAGAATCCGGTTTTATTGTTTTCGATTCGGTCACAGTGCGCAACACCGGCAAATCGCCCTACATCATCACCGATATCAAGACCGCCTGCAATTGTACGGTTGTTGCACGGCCTGAGTACCCCGTAATGCCCGGCGAGCGGGCCGTTATCCGTATCAAATTCGACAGCATTGGCCGCGTCGGAACGATGCTGGCGGGT
>JBGAJY010000224.1:0-8754 GCA_044224705.1 Saprospiraceae bacterium | reverse complement strand
GAGGGGCTTGCCCCTGCTGAGAGCGAACTCCCCTCCCCGGAGGGGGAGGGGTCGGGGGTGGGGCCTGCTTAGCGGAAAACCTACAATTATGTAACTCTTGATTCCCGTCTAGTCCGGAATATGCTCCCGCACAAATTCCCGCACATATTCTTTAATCATCTCCCGCACCCTTCTGAACTCGGCCATGACCTCCTGCTCGCTGCCAGTCGCTCTGGCCGGGTCGGGGAAGTTGTGGTGAAATTTCTGGGCGCGGGTAGGGAAATACGGGCAGCGCTCGCGGGCATTGTCGCACACCGTGATCACATAATCGAAATCGATGTGCGCATATTCGTCCACGTGGTTGGACGTATGACCCGAGATGTCGATCCCGTCTTCGGCCATCGTCGCGATGGCCCGCGGATTGACGCCGTGGGTTTCCACGCCTGCGCTGTACACTTCGGCCTGTGAGCCTGCAAAATGACGAAAATACCCTTCGGCAATCTGGCTGCGGCAGCTGTTGCCGGTGCAGAGGATCAACACTTTTTTCATGATGGAAGAACGAATTTATGTTTTTGCTTCAAGGCCACATTGACCAGAAGAATCAATACCGGCACTTCGATAAGCGGGCCAATGACGGCCGCAAAAGCCACACCGGAGTCGATGCCGAACACGGCAATGGCCACCGCAATACCCAGTTCAAAGTTGTTTCCAGCGGCCGTAAAAGCCAGTGAAGTGCTTTTGGCATAATCGGCGCCGGCGCGTTTGGCGAGAAAAAAAGCGCTGAAAAACATGATCACGAAATACAGCACCAGCGGAACGGCGATGCGCAGTACGTCCAGCGGAATCCGGACGATCAGGTCGCCTTTGTAGCTGAACATGACCACAATCGTGAACAGCAGCGACACCAGCGTGACAGGGCTGATCCGGGGGATAAACTGTTCCTGGTACCAGACCCGGCCCTTGTTTTTAATCAGCACGTAGCGGGTAATGAGTCCGGCCAGAAACGGGATTCCAAGGTAGATGAACACGCTCTCGGCGATCTGGCCGATGCTCACGTTCACTTCCACCCCCCCGATGCCGAAAAACGGCGGCAGAACCGTCACGAAAAACCAGGCGTACACGCTGTAAAACAGCACCTGAAAAATGCTGTTGAACGCCACCAGGCCGGCCACGTATTCATTGTCGCCTTTGGCCAGGTCGTTCCACACAATCACCATCGCGATGCAGCGCGCAATGCCGATCATGATCAATCCGATCATGTATTCGGGTTTGTCCTGCAAAAAAATGACCGCGAGCAGGAACATGAGCAGGGGCCCGATCAGCCAGTTCTGGACCAATGAAAGCCCCAGGATGCGGGTGTTTTTGAACACCTTGGGCATCTCTTCGTACTTCACCCTGGCCAGCGGCGGGTACATCATCAGAATGAGCCCCACGGCGATCGGGATATTCGTCGTGCCGCTTTGAAAACGGTTGATCAATGCGGCCGTGCCGGGTAAAAAATAACCCAGGCCGACCCCCAGCGCCATGGCGGCAAAAATCCAGAGGGTTAGGTAGCGGTCGAGAAATCCGAGCCGCTTGGGGCGTGTCGCGTCGTTGTCGTTCATGGGAAAACCTGCGTTGGTCAGCTCTTTTTTTGTTCAATTTTAAAATGACAGCCTGCGTAAAACTCCCGTCCGCGCGTCGGGCCCCAGGCAAAAGAGGGGTCGAAGCCTCTTGCAAAAGGTTGCTCCCAGCCGAGGATCGGTTGCCGTTGCCTGAAATCGAACACGTTTTCGCAGCCGGTAAAAAATTCGAAAGCCCGCCATGCATACCGCACCTGCAAACCGGCCAGGGAATACGCCGCCGAATAGTCGGGCCGCCGGAGCGCTTCGGGATTCAGGCGGGTATCGGGCAGGCGCTGGCGACCGTACCAGTGGAAATTGGCGTCGAATTGCCAGCGTTCGCCGGGTGTGCGGAAAGTGGCCGCGGCCAATACCCGGTGCCTCGGATTGAAAGGAAGCCACTCTTTCCGGCCATCGGGCGAGCGGTACACATCGAGGAAATTGTAGGCCGTACGCACTTCGAGGCGGCGCTTCCAGGCCGTACTGAGCTCAATCTGTACGCCGTTGCTGATGGATTTTCCGGTAAAATTGGCAATGATCGCCTTGCCCGGATCGGTGTCGTAATCGGGGAAAAACTGGTTCTGGAACCAGGTATGGTACACATCGGCCGTGGCCGTGCACTGCATTTTTCCAATCGGGAATTTCCGGGTAGCATTGAATCCTGCGTTCCAGGAGTGTTCCGGCCGGAGCGCTTCGGCAAAAACGAGGTCGCGGTTGCTGGTGAGCAACCCGATATTTTCAGGGAAAAGACTCACCGTGCGCCAGCCCGTGCCCAGGCTTGCCCGCAGGTCGAGTTCCGGCGAGGGATTGAAGCGCAACAGCGTGCGCGGCGTAACGCGCCAGCCGAATTGGTTGTGGCGGTCGGCCCGCAGGCCCGCGATCCAGATCCAGCGGTCGTTGCGGAAATGAAACGCGTTTTCGGCAAATACGCCCGGGATGCGCTCCCGTTGCCGGTAGTCGCCCGCGTAACTGCGTCCGAGCGTATCCGCCGGGGCAAAACCGATGGTTTCATCGAGCCGGAAATCGCGGTAACTGAGGCCGGTTTTCAGGTCGTGGCGGGATTCCGGACCCCAAAAAAGTTCGTATTGGAGATTGGCGTAGGCGTGCCGCTGTTCGGCAACGTAACGCGTCAATCCGAACCAGGCGTTTTGATTTTGAGCGACAAAAGAGGCGAGCAGGGAGATTTTTTGGTCGGCATTGAAGCGGTAACCGGTTTTGCCGAGCAATTCGGGTTGCCTGAATCGCACCGTTTGGCCGTAGGCTGCCGGGGCGCCTTCATCCTTTTTCGGGTCAAAATTTTCCTGTCCGCCGATGCGCTGCTCGTCCACAAAACGCGCGGCGACGAAAGCGCTCCAGCCGTCTTCGTTCTCCTTGCGGAAGCGCCATTTGTCATAAAAAGCATACCGCGTGATCCGCGGCAGGTCCAGAAAGGTGTCGTCGTCCCGGTCCCATTTGGCGCCCGGCCGGGAAGTGTGCAGGGCGAGGTAGTTGGTCCAGCGCGGCTTTTTGGTTGCAATGGCCGCGTTCAGGTGTTTTTCGCCAAAACTGTTCAGCAGGATATCGGCGGTAAACGGCTCCGCGATACCGCCTTCGCGGGGAAAAACGGTGATTTGACCCACCATGCTTTCGTAGCCCTGCAGCACGCTGTTGGCGCCTTTGACCACCCAGATGTTTTCGAGCATGCTGCCGGGGATGGTGCCCGTGCCGTAGGTGTAGGTGAGTCCCTGGATGGTCGGCAGCCCGTCGACGAGCACCTGGTTGTACACGCCGCTGAGGCCGAGGATGCGCAGTTCTTTGGCGTTGGTGAGGATGTTGGTCGTGGTGGGCTGTACGGTGCTTTGGGTCTCGAAACAGCCTGCGAGGTCGCAGCAGGCGGCTTTTCGCAGCTCGGCCCGGTTGATGACCTCGGTTTTGACCGGCTGCAACACCGAGATGTAGGCGCCGGTGGCCTCGTCGCGCACGGTCACCTCTTTCAGGGTGACGACAGCCGCCATGGTCAGGGTCCAGAAGCTCGTCAGGTCGTCGATCAGGAAGGTGTCGCGGATGCCGTTGAAGACTGCGGCGAGGCGCAGCTTGTTGTGTGAGGTATCGGCAGGCCAGGGAAGTTCGAATGCTCCATCGCTGCCGGTTCGGGCGCCGAGGGTGGTGCCGGCCCACACGACCACGCCATCGGGGAGCGGGGTGCTTTTGCTGTCGGTCAGCTGGCCGAAAAAAGTTTGAGCCGGCAAAGACTGACTGAACAGGACCAGCAAAAAGAAGAGAAAGCGTGCTCGCATAAGACCGTTTGAATAATTCATCGCAAAATTACGATGAACAATTCAACCCAGTCTTTCTTCCGTCCGGTTTTTAAAAAATTCATTTTGGCTTAACCCTTCCCAGGGTCAAAAAAAACGCGCCCCGGTTGGTATCAACCGGGGCGCGTGGGCCATTCGTTTCAGCGCTGGATCAGGGCTTTTTGATCAGGCTTTTCAGCACGTCTTCGTTCACTTTCACCGGGTATTCGCGGCGCAGTTCTTCGATCCATTGTTTTTCGAGGTAGTCCTGGTAGTCGGCCACGGCGTATCCGCGGGCGTCGGCGAGGGCTTTGGGCGTGGGCGGTTCGATGGCTTCGACCTTGAAGAAAACGGCGGTATGGGTGGCCGTATCGATTTTGGCATCGGTCATAGCGCCGGCCATCCATTTGCCGTCGAGATCTTTGTTTTTGCCTTTTTCGGAGCGTTTTTCCACGGCGGCGACCAGTTCGGGCTGACCTTTTTTGTTGAATTTTTTCAGCACATCGGCGGCGGGTTTTTTGGCGGCCAGATCGTGGACTTTTTTGACCACGGCGGGGTCGTCCGATTTGACGGTGTAGAAGGTCGCCACGGCGCGTTCGTCCCATTTGTACTTCATGGCGAGGTTTTCGTTGAAGTATTTTTCGAGGCCGAGGGTGTCGCTGTTGGCGCGGTCCCAGACGAATTGTTTGGTGGCGTCGAAGAGCAGGATGCCTTCTTCGTATTCGCGCATGAGGGCTTTGAAGTCGGGGTATTTTTTGTCGAGCTGGCTTTCCTCGAACTGCATGGCCACTTCGTCGGTCCAGTTTTTGTACAGTTTACCGATCGTTTCTTTCACGTCGTAGCCTTTTCCGCGCATGCGGTCGCGGCTGGCGCGGACGCAGTAGTCTTCAAAATCGGCGATGGTGTACACTTTATCCGGGCCGAACTGCATCAGCACTGTTTTCGGGCGGGTCGGGTCGGGTTTCCAGCGGAAGGTATGGAAGAGGGTGTCGGTTTGCTGGGCCGTCCAGGCGGCGAGCGCCTGTGGGTTTTCCTTGAAATTGCCCTCTTTTTTGATGCGGGCGATCATGCTTTGCTTGGCCACTTCGCTGCGGCTGTCGCGTTTGACGCGTTCGGTGAGGGCGCGTTTGAATTGTTCGAAAGTGCCCACGCCGCGGCGGCTCACACGTTTGACGATGTGGAACCCGATGGTCGTTTCGACGGGCTGGGTGTAGTCGCCGTCTTTGGCCAGGGCGAACGCGGCGTCTTCGAAGTTTTTCTGGTAGCGGTTGATCGAGAAGAAGCCGATGTAGCCGCCTTTGGCGGCCGTGGTTTTGTCTTCGGAATATTTGGCGCACACTTCGTCCCATTTTCCGCCAGCCTGCAGGGCAGCGTACACGCTGTCGGCGCGCATGCGGGCCATGGCCTGTTTTTCCGGCGTATCGCCTTTGCGGATGAGGATCTGGGCTACTTCCATTTCACCGCGGGCGGGGCGGAAGGCATTGACGCGCACGAGGTGGTAGCCGCCGTTGGAGCGGATGGGGCCGACGATTTCGCCGGGTTTGGCAGCGTAGATGGCTTTTTCCATGGCGTAGTAGCCGTCGGGCAGCATGGCGGTGACGAAGCCGAGGTTGCCACGGTTGTCCTTGACGGTTTTGTCCATGGAGCTGTCGAGGGCGATCTGTTCGAAGGATTTGCCGCCGCGGATCATTTTGAGCAGGTTCATCGCGCGGTTGTAGGCCACGAGCGTATCGTGGGCGGGCGCGTTGCGGTCGCAGGCGATGAAGATATGGCTGATATCGACGTCCTGCTGCATGCGGTCGTACACTTCGCGGACGAGTTTGTCGGTCACCTCTTTGTCCACCAGGTAGGAGTTGGCGAGCTGCCGGCGGTAGCCGTCGAGTTCGGTTTTGGTGGCCATCACGGTATCGAGCTGCATGTCGCGGGCTTTCTGGACCTTCAGTTTGAACTTGGTGTAGAGGTCCAGGTATTCGCGCAGGGAGGCTTCGGAGAAGTCGGCTTTGTCCTGGTTGGTTTTGGTGTAGATGTATTTGAATTCAGACACGCGAACGGGATTGCCTTTGACCGTGAACAACACGGGGTCGGTATCCTGGGCGAGGGCGATGCCTGCAAACGAACAGAACAGGCCAATAAAGGCGATCAGATGTTTGAGCATGATTCAGGAGGAAGTTGGTGTTTAATTTTTGTGAAAATGGGCTCAAAAGGCCGGCAAAATTAGAAAAGCAGGCGGTAACCGCGGGGGAAGGGCGGGGTTTTTCAAAATGTTAACAGGGATATGACAAGGTCGTTATTTCACGCGGATGTCCGCAGATGTTACCGCAGATGCTACGCAGAATCAAAAGAGTTTATGATCCTGATGAGGGAGACTTTGTCTTCCAGACGGCTCACATTAAAATTGATCAAAAAACCGAGGCGTTTTTTTGCCAGTCGAAGGTAGGTGAGCGTCTGCTTGAAATAGACTTCGTTCAGTGTGTCTACCGATTTGATTTCTATGATGATCTGATCGTTGATCAAGAGATCCAGGCGGAACCCCACAGAAAGACCTATGTCTTTATATTTCATAGGAATATCAACTTGTCGCTTCACCAAAAAGCCTTCCTGTTCCAACTCGTATTTCAAAGCTGCCTCGTACACGCTTTCTAACAATCCCGGACCCAAAGCTGTATGGACTTTGTACGCAGCCCCTCTGATCTTGTACGTAATTTCATTTTCCAGCATAACGTCGAGATTTTTAAGATGAAAAATTCCGCGTCACATCTGCGGAAACATCTGTGAACATCTGCGTGAAAGATGGACGAACACCTGCGCGAACCAAGCCCTAGTCCGCCACCCGGATCCCCTTCACATGCAAACTCAGCCGCGACTCCCCGCGCCAGATATCCTCGTGCAGGCTGTACGCCACATCGAAAATGCCGCCCTGCACCTTCCGGAACGCCTCGCTCAGCCCGAAACCGATACCCGTCGCCACGGCGTCGTGGCCGTGCTGCCGCAAAGCCAGCCGCACGTGATTGTTGGCCAGGTGCCGGCTTTTGCCCGAGTCCACCACGTTGCGGGTGATAAAAACCGGGCTCATGTTGTATGGCCCGAAAGGCGCGAATTGCCGCAGCGTGCGCCAGAATTTGGGGCTGATCTCCGCAAATTCCAGCTCGGCGCTCAATTCCAGCAATGGATTTTCATCCTCCGGCCGCAGCATGTGCTGCACCAGCCCTTCGAAGCGTTCGGCGAAAGCCTGCACGTTTTCCACCGGCAGTTGCATCCCGGCGGCGTGGGCATGCCCGCCGTAGGAGTAAAACAGCTCTTCGCACTGCTGCAAAGCCTCGTACAGGTCGAAGCCCGGCACCGAGCGAGCCGATCCGACGGCCCGGCCCTCGCTTTGGGTCAGGATCACGGCCGGGCGGTGGAAAGCCTCCACCATGCGGCTGGCGGCGATGCCGATGATGCCCTTGTGCCATTGGGGGTTGAACAGCACGATGCTCTTGCGTTGCTCCCAGCCGTCCTGGTCCAGAAAATTCCGGCGGGCGTCGTCGGTCATGGCATAATCCACTTCGCGGCGCTCGCGGTTGCGCTGCACGAGGGCTGTGGCATTGTCCAGGGCGCTTTGTTTGTCGGCGCTGAGCAGCAGGCGCACGGCTTCCCGTGCGTCGCCGAGACGGCCGGCGGCATTGATCAGCGGGCCGAGGCCGAATACGAGGTCGGTGATGCTCAGCGGATACGTGCGGCCGCAGCGGTTGACGAGCGCCCAAAGCCCCAGTCGCGGACTGCGGTTGATCTTTTCCAGGCCGAAATGCGACAAAACCCGGTTCTCACCGGTCATCGGCACCACGTCGCAGGCGATACTCACCACGACCAGGTCGAGCAAGTGTTCGATCTCCGCCACGGGCGTGTCCTGGTGCAGCGCGAAAGCCTGGGCGAGTTTGAACGCGATGCCGCAGCCGCTCAGGTCTTTGTAGGGATAGGGGCAATCGGGGCGTTTGGGATCGAGGTTGGCTACCGCACCGGGCAATGTTTCTTCGGGCAAATGGTGGTCGCACACGATAAAATCGATGCCGTATTCCTTCGCCTTTGACACTGCCGCGTGGGCCTTGATGCCACAATCCATGGCGACAATGAGCGAACAACCCTCCTTTTTTGCATACTCTACGCCGGCCAGGCTCACGCCGTAGCCTTCTTTGTCGCGGTCGGGCAGGTAGTAATCGAGGTTGCGGTAAAAACCCGAGAGGAAAGCGTACATCAGTGCGACGCTGGTGGTACCGTCCACGTCGTAGTCGCCGTAGAGCAGAATACGCTCGCCGTTTTGCACGGCCCGGTCGAGCCTGTGAACGGCTACGTCCATATCGCGCATCAGGAAAGGATCGTGGAGCTGATCGAGGCTGGGGCGGAAAAACAGGCGCGCTTCTTCATAAGTCCGGATGCCCCGTTGCACCAGGAGGCGGCAAAACACCGGCGGCACCGGGAGGTTCTCGCGCAGTTGTTGCACGGCATTTTCGTCGGTGGGCAGCGCTTGCCAGCGGGTGTGTTTCATATTGGGCCTCAGGGCTTTTGTGGACAGCGAAGGTAGTTCCGGAGGGAAAAAATTGCACCGGCCAGTGCGTCCGGCCCGCAACTTTTTTTCAAAAATGCCAGTTCATAGCTACTGGTGTTTCGCGGAAAACGCCGTTTTTCGCCGCCTGGCTTTTTTAAAAATAGAAACGGGTCTTTCCAGCCTGCGTAGGCCCCACCCCCGACCCCTCCCCGGAGGGGGAGGGGTCGGGGGTGGGGCCTACGCAGGCTGGAAAGACCCGTTTCTATTTTTAAAAAAGCCAGGCGGCGAAAAACGGCGTTTTCCGCGAAACACCCGCAGATATGAACTGGCATTTTTGAAAAAAAGTTGCGGGCCGGACGCACTGGCCAGTGCAATTTTT
>JBGAJY010000223.1:0-8848 GCA_044224705.1 Saprospiraceae bacterium | reverse complement strand
GGGGTTGGGGGTGGGGCCTGCGTCGGAGGGGAGCTCAATACCGGGATGGACACATACTTCATCCCCGCCATTCCCACCCACACCCCCGCCAGCACCGCCGCACACCATTTAAACCCACTCACATAATCCCCTGAAACCCGGCAAAACCACCACATCACCGGATAGATCAACGAAGCCTCCGGCGAATGCATCCGGCCGGTTTCTGCCCAGGATTTGATCTGTATGAGGTAGAAATAACTGTCCCAGCCGTTCGCAAAAGGCGTTTGTGCAAAGGCCTGCCAACGCAAGAGGACGGCAGTCACCGCCAGGCCCGTTCCAATGGCCCATGTTTTCCAGGTTCCAATTTCCAATTTCTATTTTCGATAAAACGTGCCGATCATCTTCGAGCCTTTCACCGTGTTGTTGTCGATGGTCAGTACGTCGTTGAAAATTTTGGTCACCTCGCGATTGGTCGGGCCTTTGTACCATTCCATCACCTCGGAGTAGTCGAACCATTTGCCAAACACCTTGACTTTGGCTACGCCGCCGGTGCTTTCGAGCAGTTCCCAGTTGCCGTCGGCAATCGTTTCACCCGTCGTAGAGATGACCTTTTCGGATTCATCCGTCGTTGTCGTTTCGAGGTACAGCACGAATGTGCCGTCCGAGCGCAGCACCAGCGATTGAGCCGTGGCATCAAAGGGGCTCTCGACCAGGTTGTGCAACCTGCGATCAAGCAAGCTGGCCAGGGGCGAACTGGCTGCCTTTGAACGAAATAATTGTTGGCGCTGCGCGGACTGGCCGGAGCTCAGCACAAAAGGCTGGGCGCCGTTGTAGAACACCATGTCGCTGATAGCCAGGTCTTTGTATTTTTTTCCGGGATAAACACTCGCGATTTTGAGCTCGAAGTTTTTGCCTTCGATGGCGCTTGGAAATTCGATTTTTTGCCCAGCCTGGTCGTCGCGCAGGGTAAAGGTTTGGGGCGCTGCGCTGCCGCCGCTGATTTGAAAATCGCGCACCCGCGCATTGGCCTTGTAGTGTTCGGGGGAGCGCTGGTAGCCGTTCCAGATTTGTACGGCGGTAATTCGCACCGGCTGCTCGAATGTAAATTGGAGCGTTTCATTCACGCCGTCGGTGGCCGGGTTGCCTTCGGCCCAGGCAAATTCCTTGCGACTGTCGAAAAGATTGTCGGGGCCGTAAGCGCTTTCCGGCGCCAGGGTCGAAGAGGCCGTCACTTGCCCCGGCACCCGCTTCGGCGGGATGATATGCAGGGCTTCGCCTTTATCATTGAACAAGGTTAACGTTTGGAGACCGACAAATCCGTCGGCAGGGAAAGCGCTGATTTGAATGTCCTGGTCTTGTGTGGGGATGCTTCGTTGGGTCACTTCCTCGACGCCGGTCTCGGCAAATCGCAGAAAAAGCGAATTGACTTTGAGCCCCTTGCCATCTTTGTCCTCGACGGTGATCCGTTCGCCGGGCGCGCCTGCTTTTATCGGTTGACCATTGACATACAGCTGGATCAGGGCTTCCTTTTCGAATGAACTGCCGGGGAAGGCCTGGGTTTCAACATATTTGATGCGCACGTCGGTGGCATTGCTGAAATAGAGCATCAAGCCTTCGTCGGGCCCGGCGCCGGGGCGGGTCTGCCAGCCGGTTTTGGGGTCGTCGTCGAACAGCCGGATCGCATCCTGACCGGGCGCGGTGGAGGTGGCGTACAGACCGTCTAGAAAAATGCCGCCGGACAAGGAATCGGCAGATTGCGCCGAAATAGCGGTGTCCGGGGCTGGTTGATTGGCGCCGGCGGGTTTGGATGAATCGTTGCCGCAGGAGGCTGCGAAAAGAAACGCGAAGAGGAACGGCGTGCTGATTTTCATCGGATGGTTTTGCATGGCATGATTGTTGGAAAAACGGCGTTTGTCGGGCGCCAAAGTTCGGAGAACTTCCCTGCGGAAAACGTTTTTCAAACCGTTTATTTTACGCGGGGTTTGGCTGCGCAGTGCGGGATGTTTTTTTGCAATGTTCTCATTTTCAGGGACTGAAATTTAGGATTTCCCTAACAAACCATCAAAGAAAGCGCAAAATGTTAAGGCATTTTCATTGCTCCAATACAAAATGACCTACTTTTGGCGTTCGCTACGCGCACCTTCGAAAACAATCAGTTTTATTTTCTAACAGCACCCTTTTATGATGCTCAACGCCTTCCTGTCGTCCTTCTTTTTCCTGCAAATGGTCGGAAACACCCCGGCCGCCGAGGGTACGAAAAAACCCGAAAGTCTCTTTGAAATCATCATCGGAAGCAGCACCTCCGGCCTCGTCGTCATCACGGTGCTGCTCATCTTGTCCATCGTGGCCGTGTACATCATTTTCGAGCGCTACTTCACGCTCAAACGCGCCGGCCAGGTGGACCACAACTTCATGAACAGCATCCGCGCTTCGGTCGAAAGCGGCAACCTCCAAGCCGCCAAAGCCCTCTGCCAAAGCGTCGACGCGCCCATGGCCCGAATGGTGGAAAAAGGCCTCGACCGCATCGGAAAACCGCTCGACGACATCAATAAATCCATCGAAAACGTCGGCAACCTCGAACTGCTGAAACTCGAAAAGAACCTTTCCACCCTGGCTTCCATTTCGGGCATCGCCCCGATGATCGGTCTGCTGGGCACCGTGATCGGTCTCATCATCTCGTTCCAGGACATGACCTCGGCCACCACTATTACCCCGCAGGTGTTGTCCAACGGTATCTATCACGCCCTCACCGCAACGGCCTTTGGCCTTTTCGTGTCGATCATCGCCATGGCCGGTTTCAACCTGCTGGTGACGAATCTCGACAAGGTGATTTTTAAAATGGAAAACACAGCCATGCAGTTCATGGACCTGCTCCAGGAACCCTCCCGTTAATAGTGATGAGCTATGAGTGATGAGTGATGAGTGTTTAGGCACTCCAATCATCTCAGCACTCGCCGAACTCATCGCTCATCGCTTAACACTCATCACTCATCACTCCAACAATATGAGTCTGAAAAGAAGACAACGGGTGGAACCTGAATTCAGCCTGGCGGCCATGATCGACGTGATCTTCCTGCTGCTGATGTTTTTTATGCTGACTTCCAAGTTTGTCACCCCCAACGCCCTCAACCTGTCGCTGCCTTCGAGCACAGCCACGACAATGGCTTCGCCCAATTTTGCCGTGTCGATCGACAAAGGCGGTTCATTCTACCTCGATCGCACCAAAACGCCCGAAAACAACCTCGAAAACGCCATCGCCGCCCGTATGAAAGCAATGAACAAGGAGGCAAAAGACATTACCATTACCGTTGTTGCGGAAAAAGGCGTACCGATCGAGAATGTGGTATACGTGCTCGACATCGCCAATCGTTTAAAGGTTAAAACCATTCTGGCCACCGATCCGAAAGCGGAACCTTCCACAAAATGACCCAATATTGTGTAAAAATTGACCTGGCGGCATCCTTGACAGGACAATTTTGAAATCAATAAAATGCAAGAATTATGAGTGTCGTAATCAGTCGAGAAGAAGATCGTACCAGGGCGGTAGTGGTTAGTTTTTTGTTTCACGCCGTTCTGATCGCCATTATTATCCTGTGGCGTTTCAGCGCTTCGGAAACACCGGAGGAAGCGCCGATGATCGTCGTACCCCTCGAAATGAGCGAATGGGGCGGCGGCGGCGACAATGCGGCTGCCGGTGAGCCCGATAAAGGCATGAACAGTGATTACACCCCTCCGGGTGAAGACATGACCGCCACGCCCAGCCCTGCCGCAACGCCCACGCCCGCTCCCAAGGCCGAAGCGCCCAAAGCAACTTCTACGCCGTCGCCCACCACCACCGACCCGAATGTGGCCGCACTTCGCCAGAAACAGGCCGAAGAACAACGCCAGCGGGACGAGCAAGCGCGACAGGAAGCGGCCCGCCAGGCCGAAGCCGAGCGCCAGCGCATTGCTGCCGAACAAGCCCGCCAGGCCGAAGAGGCCCGCCGCAACAAGGTGAAAAACGACGCCGGCAGTGCATTCGGTAAAAAGAACAGCAACGGCCAGGGCGCCGGCGGCGGGGGCAACCCCGGCAATGGCGGCGCACCTGACGGCACGGGCAACAATCCCTTCGGCAAAAGCGCCGGCGACGGCGGGGGCTCCGGCGGTGGCAGCGGTACGGGCACCGGCGTCTCCATCGGCGGCGGCCTCAGCGGTCGCAAACTCGTCGGACGTCCCAAAATGGTCGACAATACCCAGAAGACCGGCAAGGTAGTCGTACAGGTTTGCGTCGACGGGTCCGGCAACGTCATCAGTGCCGATTATACCCTGACGGGCTCTACCACCAATGACAGCGAACTGCGCGCGAAAGCCATTTCCTGGGCCAAACAGCACAAGTTCGCGGCTTCCAATAATGCAAAGGAATGTGGAACGATCGCGTTTAATTTCCAGGTGAAGTAAATTTCCAGAGGACAATCGAACCAATCAAAAGAAGGGGGCTGCCCGTTTAAACCGGCAGCCCCCTTCTTTATAGGTAGGAAAATAGTTAACACTTTATGTGCAGGACATTAGGCATAACAATTCAATTGTGTTGGAAATTAAAGATGATGGTACCGCATTCTTTCAGGTTATTAGAAGCGGTAAATTTGAATTGTTTCGCCCACGCAATCGCCTTCGTTTGCAGGTCAGTATCGTAAGTAGAGGAGCCAAGGAGCGTAAATTCCGCACTGATGACCCTGCCAGAGCCGTCAATACATACTTCAATTCCCACCTTGCCTGTTTCCTTCTGGTCATTGACCATTTTGGGCTGACTGATTACTTTCCTATTGCTGAAATCGCTGCTGCGAAAAATACCCGTTTTGACATTGCTCTTTTTTTTACCGAAAGCGCTAGCAGCATCGCTTTTTATCTTGTTTCGGCGAGCTTCTTCTAACTGACGGGCTTTTTCTTTGGCAATGCGCTTAGATTCGGTCTGCTGAGCATCTTCCACTGTGCCTTTGGGCGTGAACTTATCAGAGGGGTATAAACTAGTACCTTTTTTCTCCGAATTTGAAGGTTCACTCTGTTCTCCGTCGGGATTTATTTTCGCCCTTTGCGTGGGCCGACTTACAGTTGTCCTGTCAGTGGAATTATTTTTTTCCGACTTACTCTTGTATGAATTATCATTGGGAAAAGCCTCGGTGAAATTTCCACTGTTTGTGAACATCACAAAAAATAAAAAAGCAAGGAAGACTATCACCATGCTTGCTGATAGCACCTGTGGCGACGAAAACCGTTTTCGAATCAACGCCTGACGGCCCGGTATTTTTGGAGGAGATGTTTGAATAGCCGACTCGTGGGGCAATTCAACAAAATGCACCGACCGTGCTGGCATCACCTGGGGTTCGGTATCATTCTTTTGAAACTGCATCAGTCGAGCTTTTCCCACCATTTGTTTGATGGAGCTGACTGCATCATTCCATCCGTCGTCTTGAATTTCCCAGGCGACTATAGGTTTGCCATTTTTAGGGAGCGCCTGAATATTGCCCAAGGGCGTTTCTTCCCAGTCGCAAGGCCGCAGGATCAATGGAACAACACGGGCCTCACCCCTGTAATGCCGTTCCAGGGAAATCCGCGCTTCTTCTTCGTGAAAATATTCGGAATCAATGCTGTCAGCACTTACCAGCATTATGATAATATCAGCCTGCAGAAGAGCATCTTTTATTTCAGCATCCCAAGTTTGGCCGGGCTCGATGTTGCTGTCGCTCCATACCTGTATTTTCTGATTGCGCTCAAGCGGTCTCAGGTGCTTGCAAAGACTTTCCTGAAAAGACTTGTCCTTTCGCGAATAAGCGATGAAAATGCTGACTGGCCGATGCTGTGATTGGGGTGTCATCTAAATACTTGTCATGCAAAAATAGATCAATTGTCAGAATTTTGCATCCGTTTCCACACCCCTCTGACCCGCCAGCCCAGACTAACCAGCAGCACCCCGAACAACATCGCGTAAGCCCCGATCCACCAGGTGATGGAAATGGCCCCTGCCGTCGGGTTAACCAGCACCAGCACGCCCAGGGCAATGGAAATCAAACCCGCGGCAGCCAGCAGCCATTCATTGTTGATTTCTTTCCGCAAACGCACGGCCGTGGCGATCTCGAAAACACCCGTCATGAGGCACCAGACGGAGATCAGCAACAAGAGCAAATTGGCGGTAAAAGCCGGGTAAACAAAAGTCACGACCCCAAAAACAACGCCCAGCAAACCCTCGATGAGCACCACCCACCAATCCTCGTCGTCCTCGCGCATGCGCCAGCCCAGCAGGGTGGCAAAAGCCCCGTCTATGAGAAACAAAAAGCCCAACAGCATCACCAGTGCCCCAAAAGTGACACCCGGCAGCGTAAATGCCAGAACGGCAAATGCAATGGAGACAAGACCCCGGAATACCAGGACCCACCAGTGAGAAGCGAGTTTGCGCAGCATGGTTTCGTTCGTTTTTATGAAGATTTAGCCACGCAAGATAGAAAGCCTGGGAAATTGTCGGGGGGCGAGGCTCAGCGTTTTTCTTTCAGGATCTCTACGTCGAAGCCGAGTTCTTTCAGTTTTTCCGGGCTGAGTTCTTCCAGACTGGCGATTTCGAGCACTTTGCCTTCCTTGTTTTTGAAGGTGACGATGGTCGTTTCGCGGTTTTCGACGTTCTGCTGCTCGGCCAGGGCCTGTTGTTGCAGCGTCTCGGCCTGTTGGCGGGCAGCGGCGAGCTGGGCCCCGGCCTGCTGCTCTTTCTGCTGGGCTTCCCAGAGTTGTTTTTGGAGGCCCGAGTTTTTCTCCACACTTTCTCCGAGCAGGCGGCGCAGTTCTTCCACCTGCGCGCGGGCGGCAGCGAGTTCATTCTCCCGCGTTTTTTTGTCCTCTTCAGCCTTGGCCGCGTCGAGGCGGGCGCGCTCTGCTTTTTCGCGTCGGGCGATTTCTTCGCTCGTGATGAGCGTCTCGCAATTCTGCAACGACAGCAGTTTTTCGAGACTGACAATGTCGACCGACACGATGTAATCGACCTTAAACTGGTCAGTGCTGCTGTACACTTCGCCGTTGGCGCTGAATGCCACCCCGCTGACGGCGGCTTCGCCGGTCACTTTCTGGTAGGCGCGGGTATACACCGTGGTGAGCTTGGCCGAGCGGATGTAATAGGTTTTTTTCCGCGTGTCGGGCGGCACGTTGGTCGAGGCTTTGCAGATTTCGAAGTACGGCACGTAGTCTTCCGGCAAGAATGCCGTGGCGATATCGGTGATCACGATCTCGTAAATCGCATCGGTGCCCACCTTGGTGGAAGCGATGCAGTAGGCCCCGTTGAACTTGAATTTCTGGTCAATTTTCGAACTGTAAATCACGTCTGAAGTGGAAGTGGCCACGATGGGCGGCTTGCCGTCCTTGACAAATCGGGTGAGCACGGAGGTCTTGGCGCCGTCGATCAGGATCATTGAGCCGACGAGCTGGTCGATGTTATTAGTAAAACCCGCGAGACCCTTGATGAAGGTCCGCTCCTTGTACGACTGCGGCAGGTCGAAGCCGAGCGCTACGGGATTGAGCTTGATTTTTCGGGAAGTTTGGGCGGAAAGGGTGGGGGAGAGGCTGGTCAGGGCAAAGAGGACAACTGCGAAGCGGAACAACATTTTCATCGTTAAAAAAGGCGGAAAATCGTTTGACTGGATTCGGAAAAATGCAAAACGCCACACTCCGGGGTGGAAGTGTGGCATTTTTAAAAAAGGTAGATGAGGGTTGATAAAGTTTATAGGGTTTATAAAAGGGTAAATTATGCTCTCAGTCAAGCCATAGCCTTTTATAAACCTTATAAACTTTATCAACCCTCATCAATCCAACCTTTTCAATTCAGGACTCCTGCGTTCATCAGTTCCTCGATCTCTTCCGCTTCGATCGGGATACTGCGGAACAGGTCGATCGGGCCGTCGTCGGTGATGAGGATATCGTTTTCCAGGCGGATGCCGAGGTTTTCCTCGGGGATGTAAATGCCCGGTTCGCAGGTGAACATCATGCCGGCGCGGAACGGTTCGTAGCGCAGGCAAAGGTCGTGCACGTCGAGGCCGAGGTGGTGGCTGGTGCCGTGCATGAAATATTTTTTGTAGGCCGGTTTGTCCGGGTCCTGCCGGGCAACTTCTTCGCGGCTGATGAGGCCCAGGCCGATGAGCTCGCTTTCCATCACTTTGCCGACTTCCTTGTGGTATTCTTCGAGGATGTTGCCGGGCACGAGCATGGCCCGAGCTTCCTTCAGAACGCGCAGGACGGCGTTGTACACGGCGCGCTGCCGGTCGGTGAATTGGCCGTTGACCGGGATGGAGCGGGTCAGGTCGGCGGCGTAGTTGGCGTATTCGCTGCCGAAGTCCATGAGCAGCACGTCGCCGTTCTGGCACTGACGGTTGTTTTCCACGTAGTGCAGTACGCAGGCGTTTTTACCCGAAGCGATGATGGGCGTATAGGCATGGCCTTCGCAGCGGTTGCGCAGGAATTCGTGGGTGATTTCTGCTTCCACTTCGTATTCCCAAACACCCGGTTTGACGAATTCGAGCACGCGACGGAAGGCTTTCCCAGTGATGTCTACGCTGTGCTGTATCACGTCCACCTCGAACTGGCTTTTCACCATCTGCAGTTTTTTCATCATCGGCTGGGCGCGGTAAAGCGCGTGGGCCGGGTAGCGGTTGCGCAGGTATTTGGCGTAGCGCAGGTCGCGGGTTTCGACCTCCGAGAGGTACCGGTCGTTCTCGTTGATGTTCAGGTAAATGCCTTCGGAGAGCAGGATGAGTTCGTTGAGCACCTGTTCGGCTTCGTCGAGAAACAGCACTTTTTCAATGCCCGAGGCGGCGCGGGCCTCTTCCTTGGTGTATTTGTGGCCTTCCCAGACGGCGAT
>JBGAJY010000222.1:0-8902 GCA_044224705.1 Saprospiraceae bacterium | reverse complement strand
ACTTAGTGCTGGAGCATGTTAAAAGCCCGCCGTGACATGCGCCAAACTGGAGGTTGGTGCTCGGTGCTGGAGCATGTTAAAAGCCCGCCGTGACATGCGCCAACCTGGAGGTTGGCGCTCGGTGCTGGAGCATGTTAAAAGCCCGCCGTGACATGCGCCAACCTGGAGGTTGGCGCTACAGCCACCAATCCTTCTCCGGCACCGGCGCCTCAATCTTTACATATTCCTGCCGTACCGGATGCATAAACGACATCCCCAGACTGTGCAAAGCAATCGACGCGTCGGGTAGGGGAGAGGGCGCGCCATATTTCACATCACCGAGGATAGGACAACCGATGGCCGCCAATTGTGACCTGATCTGATGTGAACGCCCGGTCAGCGGCAAGACCCGCAGCAAAAACCGCTCGCCGATTTGGTCCAGCAACTCATATTGCAATGACGCCTCCTTGGCATCCGGATACCGGGCAGGTTTCGATGCAAAAGCCTGAACCACATTGCGTTGTTCGTCCTTCCACAGCCAATGATGCAACTCGCCGCTGGCCTGACCCGGCCGGGCAAGCACCTGGGCCAGGTAAATTTTTTCGACCTTGCGGTCGCGGAACATGGTCGTCAGCCGCCCCAGCGCCTTGTCGGTGCGGGCGAAGAGCACCGCGCCGCTCACCGGCCGGTCCAGGCGGTGCACAGGATGCAGAAAAACCGCGCCAGGTTTGGCATACTTGTCTTTCAGGTAAGACTTGCCCCAATCCGTCAGGGTCGGATCGCCCGTGCGATCACCCTGAACCAGCCAGCCGGCCGGCTTGTTTATAGCCAGCAGGTGGTTGTCTTCAAAAATAATAGTTGGATTCACCCCGCAAAGGTCGTCAATGACCATCAATGACTGCGCAAAGCGATGACAAAACTCACATTGGGCTTTTCGCCCTGCCCCAACGACACCTTTATTTTTTATGCCATGCTGCATGGCAGAATCGACACCGAAGGACTTGAATTTGAAGTGATCATGGAGGACGTAGAGGCCCTCAACCGCCGCGCTTTTTCCGGCAGGATCGACGTGACGAAACTGAGCTATCATGCCTTCGCATACCTCGCCGGAACGTATCACCTGCTGGATGCCGGCAGCGCCCTGGGCAACAACTGCGGCCCATTGCTCGTGGCCCGGCAGCCGATGAGCGATGCCGCCATCCACGCCGCCCGGATTGCCATTCCCGGTAAAATGACCACCGCCAATTTTTTGCTGAGCCTGGCTTACCCGGCTGCGCAGGACAAGTTTGAGTGTCTTTTTTCCGATATCGAAGATGCTGTGCTGGAAGGCCGTGCCGACGCCGGACTGATCATCCATGAGAACCGTTTTACCTACCAGGATAAAGGTTTGGTGAAGCTCTGCGATCTCGGAGAATACTGGGAATCCACGACGGGCCTGCCCATCCCGCTCGGCGGCATCGTGATCCGGCGTGATTTGCCGCAGGACATACAGGAGAAAATGAACCGGGTCATGCGCCGGAGTGTGGCCTATGCTTTTGCGCATCCGGAGGATACGATGGCGTTCGTGCGCGCCCATTCCCAAGCCATGGACGATGCTGTGATGCAGGCGCATATTGACCTTTATGTGACGTCTTTTACCGAAGATCTGGGTCCGGAAGGGCGCGATGCCGTGCAGCAAATGTTCCGGCTGGCGAGGGAAAAAGGCATTATTCCGGAGTACAATGAAAATTTTTTCGTCAAATGACTTTTGCCGGCGCTTCTGGCACGGTTTTCGGAACGAGGCCGGCAAGTGTGTAAGTTTTTGTTTTAGAATTGAAAAATTCTCGGCGCGTGAAAAGTCACGCGCTTTTTTTATGCCCGGCGGAGAGGTCGGGTTTGCTGCCAACTCAGAACACTTTGCCTACATTTGCCCGATTTTTCCGCTAAAAGCATATTCGGGATTTTGGTTCGAAGCGAAAGCGAGCAAATTTTGCCTCATTGGAGGCAAAATTTGCAACCGTAGTCGGATGCCTACGGCGAAAATTTTAACGCTCAATGCAGCAAAATTGGTCGTTTGCAGCCCGATCCAAAATCCCGAACATGCTCTTAAAGCCCGACCAAACCGCCCTGCCACCGCTTTGCAGGCCTTTTTTCACTAAAATCAAATTTTCAAAACCATGATCATTGGCGTACCAAAAGAAATCAAGAGCAACGAAAATCGCGTGGCGCTCACCCCCGCCGGCGCACTTGAACTGACCCGCCGCAACCACACCGTTTATGTACAAAGCTCGGCCGGTGAAGGCAGCGGCTTCGAAGACGAAGAGTACGTATCTGCCGGCGCAAAAATCCTGGCCACAGCCGACGAAGTGTGGGCGATCGGCGAGATGATCATGAAAGTGAAAGAGCCCATTGCAGAGGAATACGGCCGCTGCCGCAAGGACCAATTGATTTTCACCTACTTCCATTTTGCTTCCAGCGAAGAACTGACCCACGCCATGATCAAAAGCGGCGCGGTGTGCCTCGCTTATGAAACCGTGGAAACCAAAGACCGCCAGTTGCCCCTCCTCATTCCGATGTCGGAAGTGGCCGGCCGTATGGCCATTCAGGAAGGCGCCAAATATTTGGAAAAACCCGTCAAAGGTCGCGGCGTGCTGCTCGGCGGCGTTCCGGGCGTGCCTCCCGGCAAGGTACTCGTGCTCGGCGGCGGCATCGTCGGCACACAAGCGGCTAAAATGGCCGCGGGCCTCGGGGCACAGGTCACCCTGCTCGACACCAACCTGGCCCGCCTGCGTTACCTCAGCGACATCATGCCGGCCAACGTCACAACGATGTTCTCCAACGAATACACCATCCGCAAACTCATTAAAGACCAGGACCTGATCGTTGGCGCGGTGCTCATCCCGGGCGCCAAAGCCCCGAAACTCATCACCCGCGACATGCTCAAAACCATGCACGCCGGTACGGTGCTGGTGGATGTGGCAGTGGACCAGGGCGGCTGTTTTGAGACGACAAAAGCCACTACACACGCCGACCCGACCTATATCATCGACGACGTAGTGCATTATTGCGTGGCCAACATGCCCGGCGCCGTGCCCTTCACTTCCACCGTTGCGCTCACCAACGCCACCTTGCCTTACGCCATCCAACTGGCCAACAAAGGCTGGCAGAAGGCTTGCCGCGAAAACCACGAACTGCTGCTCGGACTCAATGTCGTAGGCGGCAAGATCGTGTACGCCGGGGTCGCAGAAGCGTTCGGCCTGCCGCTGCACAAGGTGGACGAGGTGATGTAAGGCATTGATCTTCCGATAAAAAGGCTGTACCGCACCCCCGCGGCACAGCCTTTTTGTTTTTTTGAAGCCGAAAAGTGTTAAAAACCCGAAAACCTTCGTTTGGCAAACAGGTTAATACCTTGCTGATCCTATGTTGAATAAAATACTCGTTCTGCTGTTCAAAGCCGGGCTGCTCACTTCACTGATCATGATCCGGCTGGGCGAATGGGACCTCTCGCCATTGTATCGCCGTTCACGTTATCGCGAGGCGCTGGAATACTACGTGACGGCTATCGCCAGCATCGCTATTTTCCTAATCGCACTGGATTTTGTACAGTTTTTTGCCGTATGGTTTTACCGCAAACGGCACAAGGTGCGGGGGGAAGACAACTTCGTCATCGGCGTAGGCCATATCTACTCGCTGGTGCTCGTCATTGGCATGGTGATCGGGGTCATGTCGCTGTTCCGGCTGGAAGTACGGGAGGTATTCACTACGCTGTCCATCATTTTTGCCGGTTTGGCCATCCTGACGAAAGATTACATTTCCAATATGATCAATGGCATGATCATCACGTTTTCCGGCCAGCTGAGTATCGGCGACAACGTGAGCATCGGGTTGCACCGCGGCAAGATCATCGACATTACCCTGCAAAACATCCACCTGCTGAACGACGACGACGACGTGATCTACATCCCCAACAACGTGGTGCTCAATTCGGAAGTCGTCAACTACACCAAACGCGCCATCAAGCGCACCAGCATCGATTTCGAGATCAATCTCAAATACCTGCACACCGTCGAGGAACTGGAAAGCAACCTCGTGGAAGCACTCAAACCCTTTCATGAACTCATCAAGGAAGATAGTTACTACCTCCGAGTAGCCGAGGTGCGCAAAGACAATGTGGCGCTGAAATTCCAGTATATCCTCAAGGAACCCAACAAGGAACTCGAACGCGCCATCCGCCGCCGCGCCATCCGCCGCCTCGTGGAGATTATCAGCGGACGGGAAAAAATCGTGGACAATATACCCGATTTGCCCGATGTGGAAGAAGGAACGGGACACGCGTGATATAGACTCCAGCAGATCAAATTGCAAAAAAATGTCGTTTTTTGCCTGTCTGAATCGCCCCGGCCTTCCGAACCATGCTCGACACCCTGAAACGCAATTTGAAAGAACTCATCGGCCAGGCCCGGTACGAGGAGGCGTTTCGGTACCTGCGGGAGAATACCCTGCGCTCGGATTGCGAACTGTACAACGACTGCATCGTCGTGGAGAGCCGCCACAGCGAAGCGCAACGCGCCGGCAACCTCAACCTGATCGATTTCAAAGAGCGCGGGATCAATTTCGCCAACGTCAGCCACGCCCTTACCTGGCTCATCGACCGCATCGAAGTGGGCGACCTCTGTGATCGCCTCCGCCAGAAAAGCGCCGCACACGTAGCCCTGTCCGAACGGCACGCTTATACCTGCGACCGATTCGATCAGAACGATCAGTTCCAACTGACTTATTACACCGCTGAAAGCAAAAAACTCCACCTGTTTTATCTCTATGGCGACGCCAGGCAGGAACAGACCAGCCTATTCGAACGTTTCGGACTCGATCTCGGCGGCTTTTTGGCAAATTGGGAAAACGGCGAGTATAACCCCGGCACCAAAGTCAAGTTTTGCAAACTGAAACCCGAGGTGCACCGCCATCCGATGCTCTACCAGATCAACGTGATCAAGGCGCTGTTCGCCAAATTTTTCCCCCGCCTCGACGACAAAGCCCCGCTGCAAAACCGCACCCTGAGCGACCTGCTCGGCGAAGGCTCCGAGCTTCACGGACTCGGCGGGGGCGACATGGTGTTTATCCTCCTGACCATGGACGCCGCCAACTGGAACCGGGAACTGGTGCCCGCCATGATGGAAACATTTATCCAAAAATTCCTCACCGTCGAATTGCACACGTCGGCCCCCACCTTTTTCTTCTTCTTCGGCGTCGAATACGAGAAAAACCAGCAGGATAAAAAAGCGGAGATTCACGAAGCGATTGCCAACCGCAAATACGGCGGTGAAGCCTTGCCCGCGCTCGAACCTGTGGCCGCTGTCGATATCACGGAATGGTTCAGCAGATACCGCAGCGCTATCGTACCGCCAGGCAAAACGGCCGACGACATGCGCCGCGAACTTTTCGGCGAAGCCGAACACCTGGATATGATCGATATCCAAAGTATGCTCCTCAAAATCATCGAATTGCACAACAAAGGCCTCGTCATCCGGGCCGAAAACCTGCGATAAGTCATGGCAAATTACATCCCCGCCCCCGGTCAGGAACACGCCCTCAACGCCGCCATCCAACTCCGTCAGCCCCTCCTGCTCACCGGCGAACCCGGCACCGGTAAAACCGAAATGGCGCGCTGGGCCCTCGAATACCTCGGCGCAAAAAACGAAGGCGCTTACTGGCCCCAGGTGCTGAAATTCAACACGAAAACCACTTCGAAGGCCACGGACCTGTTCTACATCTACGACGCGCTCTCGCATTTCCAGGCGGCCAACCTGCGCGGCGAACGCGCGGCGCGCACCGAAGAATTCATCGAACTGCAGCCTTTCGGCAAGGCCATCGCCTTTTCCGATCCGAGGCCCGAATTCACGGAAAAATTCCGCCTGCAACTCTCCGACAAACCGCTGAGCACCGTCGTGCTGATCGACGAGGTGGACAAAGCCCCCCGCGATTTCACCAACGACCTGCTCGACGAGATGGAAAACTTCCGCTTCGCCATCAAGGAACTGCCCGGTTTTCAGGCCCAGAAAGGCGACCAGGCCAACATCGTCGTTATCCTGACCTCCAACTCGGAGAAAAACCTGCCCGATGCGTTCCTGCGCCGCTGCGCATTCTTTCACCTCGAATTCCCCAAAGGCGAGCGGCTCCGCCAAATCGTGGAAACGCACCTGGGCGCGATTTCCGCCGACCGGCAGACGCGCTACGACGAACTGATCGCCTTTTTCGAAGACGCCCGCGCCAAATCGGTGCGCAAAAAACCGGCAACCGCCGAACTCATCGCCTGGCTCAACATCCTCGGCCTGGGCGGCTACTGGCAGGAAAACGATGAGGCGCGGCGACGGGAAATGCTGCGGGACAACCTGCCCTTTTTGGTCAAAACGAAGGACGATCTGGAGGCTGTACGAAGCTTATTCGGGTGATCGAGGAGGATTGATTGGAACGCGGACGACACGGACGACGCGGACTGACACCGACAAAAGTTCCCTTCGCGAACCCTACCGCAGGAATTTTTTAAGGGGTTTGACAAGACCCGCGCAGCGGGTCGAAAAGTCCGCGTCAGCCCGCGTTGTCCGCGTCGTCCGTGTTGCCATCAATTACCACATTTCAAACAGACCAATACCACATTCCAATCATACAAAATGAAACAACATGCTGTTGCACAAAGAATTATCCGACCAGATTTTGGCTGCTTTTTATGAAGTGTACCATGAATTGGGTCATGGTTTTTTGGAGCGGGTGTACCAAAACGCGCTGTACCATGAATTGAAAATCAGGGGCATCGAAGTGGAAGCGCAGCGGCAATGCACGGTGTACTACAAAGGCAAGGCGGTAGGTGATTATTTTTCGGACATTCTCGTCAACGATGTCATTATTCTCGAATTAAAAGCTTGCGAAACCATTGCGGAGGAGCATGAAATCCAGCTGGTGAACTACCTCAAAGCAACCTCCGTTGAACTCGGTTTTGTGCTGAATTTTGGCCCGGAACCGGAGTTTTGCAGAAGGGTATTTTCAAACCAAAATAAAAAGCATCGAGGTGGTTGATTGGAACGCGGACGACACGGACGACGCGGACTGACTCGGACAAAAGTTCGCTTCGCGAACCCTACCGCAGGAAGTTGTTAAGGGGTTTGACAAGACCCGCGCAGCGGGTCGAAAAGTCCGCGTCAGTCCGCGTTGTCCGCGTTGCCATCAATTACCACATTTCAAACAGACTAATACCACATTCCAATCAACTACCCAAAATAAAAATGCCATCAAATCCACCCACACCTCTCCCGCTCGAACAACTGTTCGCGCAACTGCAGGCCGCCGGTTTCCGCATGGACACCCGCCGGAAACTGCGGATGTGGCGTGCCCTGCACGACCGGGGAGTGGAATATGTGGGCCGGATGGACGACTTGAAATACCTGCTGGCGCCGCTGGCAGCGACAAACGGGGCGGAGCAGGAGCGGTTTTATAAGTTGTGGGAAGGGTTTTTGGAGGGATGTAAAGAGGAACAACTCATTACCTCAACCCCGGAAATAAAAAAGGAACCGATCCGCGGTTCTGTATGGATGGAATGGGCTTGGATTGTCGGCTTGTTAGGCCTGGGAATGGCCTATTTATGGTGGAAAACCACTTATGAAGGACCCAAAACTTATCATTCCCTTTCCTACGACCGATCAGATTTGTCAGACGATGTTGTACGGGAAGGAGATACCGTGTTGCTGAAAAATACTACCACTGGCGATGGCCTGGATACTTTGCGGTGGGAGATCATCGATGTGAAAAGTGGCCAAATTGAGTCCGCCGATACAGGCCAGGTATTGACCTGGATTGCCAAAGATTATGGGCGGGACAAGCGAGTTGTATTGCGGGCCTCCGAATGGAATGGTGTTGCTTCCGAAATAATTCACATCCACTGCCCTAATCCGCCCAAAATCGATACCATTCTCTGGCCTGAAACGCCATTGATACAAAACAAAAAATACCGCTTTGCCGTAAAAGCCGAGCGCGGCGCCCTGATCCGATGGGTGTTCGACGATAAAGACACCCTCGCTGGTGCGAGCGTGGATTACACTTTCAAAGAAGATGGCCAGCCGAAAGTGACTTGCCTGGTGGCCCGCCAAGGCCAGGAAGCCGATTGCTACGAAAAGCTGGAAAAAAACCTCAGCGTCGGCTCCGACAAACCCTTCCTCCAACTCGCCGAACTCCACTACGACGAACCCCGCATCCTCCGTCGACTCGCCCCCTGGGTCTGGCTGCTCCTGCTCCTCCCACTCCTGGCCGTCGCCTGGCTCTTCCGCCATTGGTGGAAAAAACGCCACGCCCAACCCGCCGAAAAGACCGCCGAAGAACTCGCCGCCGAATATCCCATCCACGACAGCGGTCCGTACTTCATCCCTTATCGCCCCCAAAACCACAAAATCGGCGCCCTCGCGGCCTTTTTCCGCATGGCCGAAGTGCTCTCTCGCCGCGAGGAAGACGAGCGCCGGGCTTTTGACCCACAGGCTTCCATCCAGGCGACCATCGATGGCGGCGGCTTTCCCAGCTGGCGCGAGCGCGCACAAACCTCTCCACCCGACTACCTTTTCCTCGTGACCCGCCGCACGGAGCAGGACCAGCAGGGCCGCCTTTTCGAACGCCTCACCAGCTTCCTGAAAAGCCAGGACGCCCCCGTCAGCGTCTTTTTTCACGACGGGCAGTTCCGCCATTTCTGGAACCCAGAACACCCCGCCGGCGTGTCGCTGAACCACCTCGCACAGCAGTACGCCGACCACCAGCTCGTGCTGCTCGGCGACGGCCATGGACTGTTCAATCCCTACGACACCCGCCGTCCCGCCTTCAACGCCGAAGCCGCCCAGCTGCTCCGCTGGCGCAAACGTCTGCTGCTCACGCCCTCGCCCGTGGCCGCCTGGTCGTACCAGGAAGCCCT
>JBGAJY010000011.1:0-56121 GCA_044224705.1 Saprospiraceae bacterium | reverse complement strand
GTGGGGCCTGCTTAACGGGAAAACCGCTTCAAGGTTTTTTTACGTGGTTAACCCAATTGCCCCAGGAGCCAGTTTTTTTCCGTCAAAAGCGCTGTTTGCTCCACTTTTTGCCGCAACGCGGGGAAACGATCAGGCGTGGCCTGGATGATTTGCCGCAGCAGTTGAATGAAATTGAGGTAAGTCCGCCGCACGTCCTCCGAAATGATCTTGTTGCGCCGCAAATACACTTTGAAGGCATGCAGCAGGCTTTCCAGGGCATCGGCCGCATCGGTTTCATGGTAAATTTTGGCCAGCATCACCTTGGCGCCCAGGTTGTAGTGCACGTCGGTAAATTCCACTTTGTTCAAGTGGACCAGCGCTTCGTCGTACCGGCCCGTGTAAAAAAACAACTCGGCCAGGTTGTAGTGCAGCGCATCGGTTTTGAAATCGTCGTCGAGCAGGGCGTTTTTTTCTCGGATAAACCGCTCGGTCCAGTCGAAGCGCCGCAACCGCAAGGACAGTTTGATGATGTTTTTGAAATGCCAGGGCGATAATTTGCCGTTCCGCAGCAAAATGCCCGAATCCACGCCCTGCTGGTACAGCAGCAAGGCTTCTTCCACGTATTCCTCCCGCACTTTGCGGATTTGCCGGATGCAATAATTCAGGGCGTATTCGTATAAAGTCGCCATCTCCGGCCCTTCGAAACGTGCGGCATTTCGATCCAATAATTGCTTCAATTGCTGAAAATCCTCGTCGGCCCGGTCGCGGGTGAGGAGCCTCAGAATGCGGAAATATACCTCGATGCCCGGCGCTTCGACGGGAAAGGGCTTGTTTTCAAACGCCTGCCGGATTTCCTCCAGCCAGTGCAGGTCGAAGGGAGTGGTCACCACGGCCTGGCTGTTGAGCATGGCGCAGGTGTATTTGAGTTTTTCGGTCAGGTAAAAATGGTCGAGACTGTCGGCCGCCGTTTGGGCGCTTTCGTGCAGACGGCGTAGTCCTTGCCGGTCAAAATGGGCGCGTTCGAGGTCGTACAGGCGGTACAAGTTGTAAAAATGTTCTGCGTCGCGCAGGGGCGAGGCCTGTATTTCGCGTGCCAGCAGGTCGGCATTGAAGCGGTAGTGTTTGTGCAGACCGCGGACGGAAAGCCCTTCGAGCACATGAAAAGCCGTGCCGGCGCCCTTGTGGCGGAAGTGCTCGTATCCGACAAACTGTTCGGCCAGTTCCAGGAGTTGCGAGGCCAGGTGGTTCAGCCGGCGGTCGTCGCGGGGCGTACCGGGAAACAAGGCTTGCCAAACCGTATCTCTGTTTGTTTGGAGGAATGCGGGGGCCTGGGCAGCCCACCAGTCGCCCAAACGTATGAGGTCTTCATTGCGGTTGAAATAAGGCGAAGCCAGGAAGGCCGCGAAGGACCTCCATTCCCTGGGCGTGAAGCTGCGGAGGAGGTCGAGGAGCTTGCTTTTTTCCATGGGGTGCGGGTATTTCGATTTCGCCTAAAATTTGGGACGGGCCATGCGAATCAGGGGTTAAAATTGGGTTCCTGTCGCCTTGTAGCAAATGTAGGCTGTTGCCATTCGAGGAAAAAATCAGATTTCCAATTAAAATTTGATTTTTAAAAAAATTAACACTATCTATTTAATTAATCAAAAAGTTGAAAATCAAGTATTTGGCAAATAAAAATGAAAATAAAATTGCGAGAAAAAGGCTTTTTTTATCCTGATTTTCCACTCAAAATGTGCTTGCCGGCCCTCCTCGCCTCCTGCACTTTTGTACCGTCTTAAATAGACAGCCGCCTTATCCCGCGGCGCCCGATTGGAATGAACATGAAACATCTATTGCTTATCCTACTTGCGGCCTTTTTCACGGCCGTTTCGGCGATCAGTCAGCCGCTCACGGTGTGGCCGGGCGACGTGACGAACAACGGTGTGGTGAACAACATCGACTTTTTGCAGCTCGGGCTGGCCTACAATTACATCGGCCCGGCCCGCGATTCGGTCAATTCCAGCTGGCTGCCGCAGCAGGCGAACCCCTGGGCAGGACAGTTTGCCAACGGTGTCAACTACGCCTATGCCGACTGCAACGGCGACGGCATCGTCAATTATTTCTACGATGCCTTCCCGATTTACGTCCATTACGGCAAAACGCACGGCCTGGTGACGCCCGACGTGTTCGTGCCCGGGACCCCCGGCGTGGACCCCTCCTTTCAATTCGACGACAGCGCCTTGCCGGCGCAAGTGTTTGGCGGACAGCAAATTACCCTGCCGCTCGTGCTGGGCAACGCTGCGCTGCCTGTGGAGGATTTTTACGGCATTGCCTTTTCTATTATGGTCGACCGCGATTTTGTGGATGTGGATCAGGTGAACCTGAACTTCAGCCAGGCTTCCTGGGCCAACCCCGACAACGACCGCATTTTCAGCGTCAACCGCGTCACTTCGGAGCGGCTCGACGTGGGCTGGGTGCGCATCGACCACAACGAAAAGAGCGGTTACGGCCCCATCGGCGAAGCTTCGTTTATCGTCATCGACGACGTGGTCGGCGTGCAGCAGCAGTTTATGCTGCGCATCGATTCCATCCGGGTCACCGACCGGTTCGGCAACCAGATCGCCGTGGCGGGCGACACCCTGCTGGTCACGGTATCGGCCGACCCCACCGCGAGCAGCGAGGCGCCCGCTTCCACCCGCGCTTCCATGTTGAGCGTACAGCCCAATCCGGCTTCCGACGGCATCGCCGTTGAAGCGCCGGAAATAATGCGGGAAATGATCCTGCTGGACGCTTCTGGGCGCGCGGTAATGCATTTGCAACCCGGCCAGCGAAGGTTTTACTGCCCTTTACCGGCTGTGCCAAGGGGCCTGTATTTCCTTCAGGTACAGACCGACCGGGGCATTTATTTTGAAAAAATAGCTATCGAGCATTAATGAATTGCGCGCGCATCGCACTGATTTTTAACCATTCATACAAACACAAAAATTTTACATCATGAAAAAAGCCTGGTTTATCCTCCCGCTTTTTCTGTTGTTGGCGGGTCTGCGGCTGGCTGCTGCCCCGGTGACGATAACGGGGTATGTCACCCTGAACACAGATGATAGCGCCGTTCCGGACTGGATGGTGTTTATCAACGGTTTTGACCCTGCCGGCAACACAGGGGCCTATGCTTTTACCGACGCCAATGGTTTTTATTCCGTCACCGTTGACCTTCCCGACGGGACCTCGGAAGTGCAGGTGCAAACTTTTGACAACTGCAGCGGCGTCCTGCTGGTCAATGCAACCGTCACCAATGGCAGCGCGACGGCCGATTTTTCGATTTGCGGCGACATGCCTCCGCCCGATACCTCTTGCGTGGCGTATGTCAATTACTGGCCCAATCCGGCGGATCCGCTGAGTGTAAGTTTTTATGGAGAAGCCTTCGGCGGCACCGGTTTTACCTATACCTGGGATTTCGGCGACAATACCACGGCGACCGGCCAGGAGGTGACGCACACCTATGCCGAGGCAGGTACTTATACGGTGACTTTAAACGTCTCTTCTCCGGAATGTAATTCCACGGCCTGGGCAATTGTCACAGTGCCAGGGTTTTATACCGGCCCGACCGTCGAGGTGACCGTGAGCGGCCAGGTGACTTACACCACCAGCGGCGCTCCCGCGGCGGGTTGGTGGGTTCAGGCCAACGGCGCCAACCCGTTCCAGTCGTACGACGCTTTTACGGACGCTAACGGCAACTATGAGATGATCGTGGATGTGCCCGACACGGCTACTACGGTGTTCGTGCAGACGTTCGACGTTTGTTCGGGTATTCTGGTGGAGTTTGCGCCGATTGTCAACGGAGGCGCCACGGCCAATTTCCAGATTTGTCCCGATTCCTTCCCGCCGCCGCCGGGTTGTCAGGTTTACTTTTACTACACGAACAACAACACCAGCGGGCTGACCTACCAATTTCAGGCTCAGGTGTTTACGGCCGATCCGGCCGACGTGATCGCGACCTATGCCTGGGATTTTGGCGACGGCGCCACGAGTACCGAAGCCAGCCCCAGCCATACCTACGGCCAGGATGGCGTGTACACCGTCACCCTCACAATCACCACGGCCACGGGCTGCGTAGCTTATGCCTGCGACGTAGTGTGCACTTTGGGCGGCGGCGTGATCGATACGTTTTATTACGGCTGCCAGGCCATGTTCGGCGTGGGCTGGGGGCTCGATCCGGGCAATCCGGCCGGGGCCAATCCGTACGAACTGAGCTTTTTCGACCTCTCGTTCGGCGCGGTGCAATCCTGGGCCTGGGATTTCGGCGACGGCTCCACCAGCACGGAGTCCAATCCGGTACACACCTACGCCGAAGCCGGTCTGTATACCGTCACCCTGCACATCGAAACGATCGACGGCTGCGAGAGCGATATCGCCATGCAGGTCTATGTCGGTGACTACTACCCCTGGTCGGAATACGACTGCCAGGCCATGTTTATCCCGATACCCGATAGTACGGGCAATGGTTTCTATTTCCTCGACCTGTCCATTACGCCCGATTCGATCCAGTCGTGGCACTGGGATTTTGGCGACAATACCACGAGCGACGAACAGAATCCGTTCCATGCCTATAATCAGCCGGGTGTTTACACCGTCACCCTGACGATCGAAGGGGATTCGTGCAGCAGCATGATTTCTTTCGAACTGGATACGAACAATCCGTTCTTCCGCTTTACCGGAACCGGCGGCGTGATGGGTGTGGCTGCCGGCGCCACCGAAACAACGGAAGCGCCGGTGTTCGACAGCGCGCGCCTCTTCCCGAACCCGACGGTGAACGACATCGCACTGAGCTTCGACAGCCGCGTGTCGGGGCGCTTCGACCTGGTGGTAAGCGACCTCTCCGGCCGCGAACTGCTGCATCAAAACCGCGAAGTCAACGCTGGCGCCAACGCGCTGCGCGTGCCGGTGAGTGAATTCAAACCCGGTTTGTACCTCCTGCAACTTCGCTCGGCGGACCAGATGCAGACCTTGAAATTCACGAAACTGTAAAACGGAAACACCTCTTTTTTCTTACCGGTCAGATCATACCGGACGGCGGCCCGAAAGCGGGCCGCCGTTTTTTTAATGAGTGAATGAGTGAATGAGTGAATGAGTGAATGAGTGAATGAGTGAATGAGTGATTTGACCTGGGCGACAATGAATTTTTCAGCTATAAAAACAACAACGCCATGCTGTCTCAGATGCTTTTCCTTTTCCTGCTAATGCTGTGGGGTTGGTTGATTCAACCGAGGGTCGGGCTATAATTTCACGCAACGTACCTGCGGACAGGCTGCTGTATAAATAATTTCGCAAACACCCTCCAACCCGGATGTCCTGCTGAGCGCAGCGAAGCATCTGACCCGGCCCGGAAAGCGGTACAGTGCCCTGCTCATAGCCAGTTTCTTCGCTGCGCTCAGAATGACACGCGATTTTGGATAATCCGATCCATCGCATAATCGAATCAATCGAACCAATCGAATCAATCGAACCAATCGAATCAATCGAATCAATCGACCACATGCTCGAACTCAAAGACATTGAACGCTATTACGACACCGGCGCAGTCAAAACCTACGTGCTCCGCTACGTGAACGCCCGCATCGGCGAAGGCGAATTCGTGAGCATCATGGGCCCTTCGGGCGCCGGGAAAAGCACGCTGTTGCACATCCTGGGTATGCTCGACGAACCCACGGCCGGCGAATACTGGTTCCTCGGCGAACCGGTCCACAAATTCAACGAACGCCGCCGGACAGAACTCTACCAGCAATACATCGGCTTCGTGTTCCAGGCCTACCACCTCATCGACGACCTGACCGTCTACGAAAACCTCGAAACGCCCCTGCTTTATAAAAAAGTGCCCTCCGGCGAACGCAAAAGCCGCATCGCCGACCTGCTCGACCGCTTCAACATGGTGGCCAAAAAAGACCTGTTCCCCAGCCAGCTCTCGGGCGGTCAGCAACAGCTCGTCGGCATCGCCCGGGCCCTCATCGGCCGCCCGAAACTGATCCTGGCCGACGAACCCACCGGCAACCTGCAAAGCCCGCAGGCGCGTGAAATCATGGACATATTCCGGCAACTCAACCGGGAGGACGGCGTCACCATCATCCAGGTAACCCATTCGGACGCCAACGCCCGCTTCGGCACCCGCATCCTGCATTTGCAGGACGGTAAAGTGGAGCGGGATGAAAAAGTGGGCAGTTCGTAGTAGCAGTGGCAGTAGCAGTCTACGCGAGTAGTGGCCAACATAATGTTAACCACAATTCGCGTAGACTGCTACTGCTACTGCCACTGCCACTGCCACCGCCACCAACAACTCTCCGCTATGATCCGCAATTACTTTCACCTGGCACTCCGGCATTTGCTGAAAAACCGCACGTATGCCGCCATCAACATCCTCGGACTGGCGGTGGGCATCGCGGCCTGCCTGCTCATTTTCAGGCTGGTGCAATATGAATTGAGTTTTGACAAGAACCAGCCCGACTATTCGCGCATTTGTCGCGTCGTGACGAAGGAGCGCAACCAGGCCGGGGAAGAAAACTTTACTTCGGGTATTCCGATCCCCGCCATGGATGTGATGCAGAACTCCGTCACGCAGTTGGAGCAATTTGCCCGAACCCATTCCGTGTGGCCGACGATCACTGTTCCCGATGCGCCGGGCAGTTTGTCGGGGCGGAAATTTGCGACCGACGGCAACCACGAAGTGGCCATTTTCACGGAGCCGTCGTTTTTCAAAATCATTCGATGGAACTGGGTGTCGGGCGATCCCGAGACGGTATTGAAGGAGCCCAACGCCCTGGCTTTGACCCAAAAAATGGCCGAAAAATGCTTCGGCAGCTGGCAGGCCGCCGTGGGTCAAACCGTCGTCATGGACAATTCCATCCTGTTCACGGTGCGCGGAATCCTCGCCGACCCACCCTACAATTCCGATTTTCAGTTCAATCTGGTCGCCTCCTATGCGACGATGTTGAAAAACCCCGACCTCTACGGTTACCACCCCGACTGGGGCAACATCAGCAGCAACGACCAGGCCTACGCCTTGCTCCGCGACCCCGGCCAGTTGGCCGCCGCGAACACCGTACTGGCGGGCGTGGGCCAAGAAGAATACGCCAAAAACGGCGGCAGCAGCAATCAGCACAGCCTACAGCCGCTCGCTGAACTGCATTTCGACGACCGCTTCGGCAGCAATTTCGGCACGCACGTGACTTCAAAAAACAGCCTGGGCGTTCTGTCGCTGATCGGGTTGCTGGTACTGGCGATGGCCTGTTTCAACTTCATCAACCTCGCTACCGCCCAGGCCGCGAGCCGCTCCCGCGAGGTGGGCGTGCGCAAGTCGCTGGGCGGCAGTCGGTCACAGTTGCTCGGACAGTTCATGGGCGAGACGACGGTAATCGTGTTGTTTGCCGTGGTGCTGGGAACGGGATTGGCCGCCCTGCTGGCGCCCCTGTTGAAACACGTGTCCGACGTGCCCCACGCGGAGCCTTTCCTGACGCAGCCTTCGGTACTCGCTTTTTTGCTGGCTACTACGCTGGTGGTGAGCGTATTATCTGGTTTTTACCCCTCCCTGGTGCTTTCGGGGTTCAACCCTGTGAATGCGTTGAAAAACAATATCACTGCCCGCACGGTGGGCGGTGTTTCGCTGCGTAAAGTGCTGGTGGTCATGCAATTTGTCATCGCCCAGGCGCTCATCATCGGCACGCTCGTGACGTTGAGCCAGATGAATTATTTGCGCACGATGGATATGGGTTTCAGGTCCGATCTGGTGTACGTCATCAACGGTATCAGTTCGGACAGTGCCAGCGCAGCGCGGTTTGAAGGATTTAAAAATCAATTGCAGCAGATCCCGGCGGTGGAGGCGGTGAGCCTGGCCAGCGACATGCCTTCGTCGAACAACAACTGGGACAGCAATTTTGCCTTCGGACGCGGCGCCGAGGACGCGCCGTTCAGCGTTTTTATGAAATTCGTCGATGCCGATTATTTCAAAACCTACGGTCTTCGCCTCATCGCAGGTCGGGCGCTGGAACCCAGCGACACCATCCGCGAAGTCGTCGTGAACCGCACGCTGCTGCGGAAACTAGGCATTGCCGATCCGCAATCGGTGCTGGGCCAGGAATTCAAACTCGGCTCGCGACGCCGGATGCCCGTCGTGGGTGTCGTGGAGGATTTTCAACTCAATTCAGCAAGGGACGAGATGAAGCCGGTGGCCATTTTTTCCCGAAAATCATTTTACAGCACAGCCGGCATCAAAATACGGCCTGAAAATATTTCGGGCACGACCGCCCAAATCCGGCGCTTGTTCGAGACTACTTTCCCCGAGCAGGTATTCGACGGCGGATTTTTTGACGAAAAAATCGCGGCCTATTACCGTGACGAAGAACGGCTTTCGGCGCTTTGTAAAGGCTTCGCACTACTGGCTATCCTGATCTCCTGCCTTGGATTGTACGGCCTTGCGTCCCTACTGGTGGTGCAAAAAACCAAGGAAGTCGGCGTGCGCAAGGTGCTCGGCGCCTCGGTGGCGAGCGTCGTCGGCCTGCTGAGCAAAGACTTTTTGCTGCTGGTGCTCCTGGCCACCGTAGCTTCGGTGCCGCTGGCCTGGTGGGCCATGAGCCGCTGGTTGCAGGATTTCGTGTACCGCACGCCGCTTTCAGCATGGTTTTTTATCGCCACTGTGCTGATTTCAGGGGTCGTGGCCCTGCTGACAGTGGGTACGCAAACCTGGAAGGCGGCAAGAGCGAATCCGGTGAAGAGCCTGCGGAGCGAGTGAACCAATCGAATCAATCAAAACCATCTCTGCCATGCTTGCCAATTTTTTCAAACTCTCCCTGCGCCACCTTTGGCGCCAACGGCTATTCACCGCCCTCAACATCGTGGGTCTGGCTGTGGGCATCAGCGCCTGCTGGATCGTGTACCTGATCGTGCGGCACGAGTTCGGTTTTGAAAAAGGCATTGCCGACAAGGACCGGATCTACCACGTGGTGAGCCGTTTTGTTTTTGACGGAGAAGAAAGCGGCAACGCAGGAGCGCCCACGCCCATGGTGGATGTCCTGCGCAGCGAAGTGCCGGGTGTGGAAATGACCGTGCCGGTGCAGGGCAATTTTGTGCAAAAAGTAACGATCCCCGTGGGCCAGGACCTGCCGCCGATGGTGTTTGAAATGCAGAAAAATGTGGTGAGCACGACCAGTCAGTATTTTCAACTGATCGCTTATCAATGGCTCGCCGGCAGCCCCGCTGATTTCGACTCGCCTGGAAAAGTGGTGCTCACGACCACCCGCGCGGCCAGTTATTTCCCCAATTACACACCCGATCAGGTGCTCGGGCGCTCCTTAGCCTACAACGACACGCTGTTGGTCACCGTGGCCGGCGTGGTGGCGCCGCTGCCGTATCCCAGCGATTTTGACGGGCTGGATTTTGTGTCTTTGGGCACCTTTGTGCCCCTGAATTACAAAAACCCGCGCGCCTGGGGCAGCGTGAACTCGGACAAACAGATTTTTATCAAAACAGCACCCGGCGCCGACATCGCCTCCATGGCTGCCACCATCAACCGCATCAGCAGCGAACGCAGCGCAGAGGCCGTGAAACATTGGGGCGCCGGCGACCACCGCTGGCACCTCCTGCAACCCCTGCCGGCGATGCACTTCGAAGGCGAATACGCCGACAACCACCGCAAAGCCAATATGACTATCCTGGTGAGCGTAATGGGCGTGGCGGTGTTTTTGCTGCTGCTGGCCTGTATCAATTTTATCAACCTCGCCACCGCGCAGCTGCCGCAGCGGGCCAAGGAACTGGGCATCCGAAAAACCCTCGGCTCGGGCAGCCGGGCCCTGATTGCGCAATTCCTGGCCGAGACATTTACGACCGGACTGCTCTCTCTCGGATTGGCGTTCGGGCTGGTGCGCCTGTTCCTGAACAATTATGAAGAATTCCTCCCCGAGGGCATCCAGGCCTATCCGCATTGGCTGCAAACCGTGGCTTTTTTGCTCGGTTTGCTGGCCGTGGTGAGCCTCCTGGCAGGGCTGTACCCCGCCTGGCTCGCCACGAAAGTGCAGCCCGTGCGCATCCTGCGCGGACAGCCCGTGGTGGCCGTCGGCAAGCAGCGGATTACCCTGCGCAAAGGCTTGATCGTGTTTCAATTTACTGCCGCTCAATTGTTTATGATGGCGGCGCTGGTGGTTGGCTCGCAACTCCGGTATGCCCTGCACCACGACCTGGGCTTCCACCGCGACGCCGTGCTGACCGCCGGCGTGCCCTTGAAAGTTCAAATGAAGGACAACGACAACGAGCGGCGTTTTACACTGCGCAACGAACTGCTCCGCCTGCCCGGCGTTGCCTCGGTGAGCCTTGGCGAACCGCCGATTTCCGGCAACTATTCCGCCAATTTTTACCACCTGACCGACGTGGCCGCCCCGGCCGAACTCCTGATTTACCGAAAACACGTGGACACGACGTACGCCGCGCTGTACGACCTCAAATTATTGGCCGGCCGAAATTTGTACCCCTGCGACACCGTCCGTGAATATTTGATCAACGCCACCTGCGCCCGGGCGCTGGGTTTTCAGCAGCCCGCCGAAGCGCTCGGACATTTGCTCTCGGAAGGCCCCGACGGCCCGCCTCCTTCACCGATTGTGGGTGTTGTGAATGATTTTCACACCCGGACATTCAGCGAACAAATTCAGCCCGTCGTGCTGCTCAGCGAAAAGGAATCGATGTACGATTTCAACATCCGCCTGGCGGGCAACCGGCCCTCCGATTGGCAGGACGCCATCGCGGCCATGGGCGCCGTATGGTCGAAAATTTATCCCGAGGAGACGTTCAAACCAGAATTCTACGACGAGACCCTGGCCAAATTGTACGAAAGCGAACTGCTCATGGGTCGCATGATCAACCTCATCATGGCCGTGGCCATCCTGATCAGCTGCCTCGGTTTGTTCGGACTGGCGACGCTCACGGCCTTCCAGCGTACGAAAGAAGTGGGCGTCCGGAAAGTGCTGGGCGCATCGGTAGCCTCGGTTATCGCCCTGCTGAGCAAGGATTTTCTGAAACTCGTGCTGCTCGCCCTCGTGCTGGCCACCCCCGTGGCCTGGTGGCTGATGAACAAATGGCTGCAGAGTTTTGCCTATCGCGTTGAAATGAGCGGCTGGATGGTGGCTGCGGTGGGCGCAGCGGCCGTGGCGGTCGCCTTTTTGACGGTGAGTTATCAAAGCCTGCGTGCGGCTTTCGCCAATCCGGTGAAGTCGCTGCGGAGCGAATAAACTGATTGATTCGATTGATTCGATTGGTTCGATTGATTCGATTGTACGCGATCGAGTGTAATCGAACCAATCGAACCAATCGAATCAATCGAATCAATCGAATCAATCTACCCGACCATGTTGAGCATCTACTTCAAACTCGCATTTCGCAACCTCTTGAAATACAAGCGGTTTACGGCGATCAACCTGCTGGGGCTCAGTGTGGGTCTGGGCTGCTGCCTGCTGATCGGGATTTACATCGCCAACGAGCTGAGTTTCGACCGGTACCACGCCAGGGCCGACCGCATCTGGCGGGTGTCGCGCGAGTTTTTCAATCCCGACGGTACCATGCAGCTGCACCTGGGGCATGTGGCGCCGCCCTTCGGGCCGTTGCTGAAAAATGAATTTTCGGTGGTGGAAGAGTCTGCGCGGCTGTTCCAGAACACGGCTACGCTGCGCTACGGCGAACAGGTGTACCTGGAAGAGCAGTTTTTTTTCGCCGAACCGAGCCTGTTCCGGATGTTCGACATCCCGATGGTGTCGGGCAGTTCCTCGGCCTTGGAAGAGCCTTTTACTATTTTGCTGAATGAAAAATCGGCCCGAAAAATCTTCGGCAGTCAGGACCCCCTGAACCAGATCCTGCGCCTCGACAGCCGGACGCAGTTCAAAGTGGCGGGGGTTTTCCGCGATTTTCCCTACAATTCGCACTTCCATCCCGACTTTCTCGCTTCGTTCGCCACCATGCGCGACACGACGATTTACGGCGAAAAACAGCTCGAAACCAATTGGGGCAACAACTCCTTTTCCACCTTTTTGCTCCTGCCCAAAGACTTCCGGCCGGAACAGCTGGAAAGTCAGTTTCCGGCTTTTCTGGATAAAGTTATGGGCCCCGAGGCCTTGGGCAGCGGCATGGCCATGCCTTCCACTTTTACCAACCTGCACCTCCAGCGCCTCACCGATATCCACCTGAAATCGCACCTCGATTCTGAAATCGAAGCCAACGGCGACATCAGCCGGGTGTACATTTTTGCCGCCATCGCGTTGTTCGTGCTGCTCATCGCCTGCGTCAATTACATTAACCTGACCACGGCCAGTGCCTCGGCGCGCGCCAAAGAGATCGGCATCCGCAAGGTCGCGGGGGCTTTCCGGCGCGAGTTGATCAGTCAGTTCCTGATCGAAGCGGTGTTGCTGGCGCTTTTTTCCACAGCGCTGGCGACGGTTTTGGCGCTGCTGGCTTTGCCGGCCGTCAACAAATTGCTCGGGCAAGAACTCAGTCTGCAGCAAACACCGGTAGCCGCCATCCTCGCAGCAACGGGCGGTTTGGCGCTCGTAGCGGGCCTGATGGCCGGGGCGTATCCGGCGTTTTACCTGTCGGGCATGGAGCCGTTGAAAACGATGCAGGGCAGCTCGACGGCTACCCGTTCAGGCGGAACAGGGCTGCGCAAGGCGCTGGTTGTCACGCAATTTGCCATCTCGGCTGTACTGATCATCGCGACGATCACAGTGTACCGGCAATTGAATTTTATGCAAAACAAAAGCCTGGGGCTCGACAAGGACCAGGTGGTGACGCTCAATTATTACGGCCCGCTGGCAGCGCATTACGACGCTTTCCGCAACGAATTGCTGTCCAAACCGCTGGTCAAAAACGTGACCCGCAGCTCGCGCCTGCCCTCTGGCCGCCTGCTCGACAGTTACGGTTCCGCCAATCTGCAATACGGCTCCGACACCTTGCAACCCACCCAGGTAGACCTGAAAATGGTCACCATCGACCACCGCTTTTTTCCGCTGTACGACATCGGCATGGCCGCCGGCCGGAATTACCGGGAAGACCAGGGCGCCGACCGGTTCTCCTCCTTTATCCTCAACGAAAGCGCTATCCGCCACCTCGGTATTCCTTCCCCTGACGCGGTGATCGGCAAACGCATCAAATACGGCGGCCGCGACGCCCAGGTGGTCGGCGTGGTGAAGGATTTCAATTTTGAATCGCTGCACCAGGACATCCTGCCGATGATCTTTTTCATCCCCCGCGACAGTACGTTTTTCAACTTCCTTTCGATCAAAATCGACGGCGGCCACCCGACGGAAGCCTTGGCCCATATTCGCTCCGTGTGGCAGAGTTTTTTGCCGGATTTTCCCTGCGATTACCATTTTCTGGACGAACAATACGGCCAACTGTACGAGACTGAACAGCGCCAGGGCCGGGTATTCATCGGCTTTGCATTGATCGCCATTCTGGTAGCCTGCATGGGTTTGTTCGGGCTGGCATCCTTCGTCACCCGGCAGCGGGTCAAGGAGATCGGCATTCGCAAGGTGCTCGGCGCCGGCGTGGGACATATCACCGCATTACTGGCCGGCGATTTCCTTAAACTGGTGCTGATCGCGATCATCATTGCCGTTCCGGTGGCCTGGTACGCCATGCACCGCTGGCTCGAGGATTTTGCCTATCGCACCGAGCTGGCCTGGTGGATCTTCGTTTTGGCGGGCGTGCTGGCCGTTTTTATTGCGGGGCTGACCGTGAGTTACCAGAGCATCCGGGCGGCGATGGCCAATCCGGTGAAGGCCTTGCGGAGCGAGTAAACTGAGTGATGCGATTATTTGATTGATTCGATTACACTCGATCGCGTACAATCGAATCAATCGGTCAATCGAAATCAATCGAATCAATCATCAAGCCATGATCAAAAACTACCTCACCATCGCCCTGCGCAACCTCTTGAAAAACAGGGTCATTTCGGGGATCAACGTCGTGGGCTTGTCCCTTGGGCTGGCTTGTTTTGCGCTGCTCCTGCTGCACGTCAACGACGAATTTTCGTTCGACCGTTTTCACGCCAAAAAAGACCGGATTTTCAGGGTGTACCGGCATGTGCAGCCCTCCAATGGCGAACCCGAATCCTCCGACCCTTTCCTGCCCATGCCGCTGGGGCCGGCCATGAAAGCGGATTTTCCCGATGTGGTCAATTTTGTGCGGTTCTGCGACTGGGGCGATCAATTTGTGCGTTCGCCCAAACTGCTCAGCGCCGCGCCGGTACTGTACGCCGACCCGCAGATTTTCGAAATGTTGAGCTTCCCGCTGTTGTATGGCGACCCGAAAACGGCGCTGGCGGAGATCAACAGCGTGGTGCTGACTGAAAAGGCGGCGATGGATTTTTTCGGAGAAAAAAATCCCACGGGAAAGGTCCTGGACATCAAAGTGGCCGACGAATTCGAGCCCTTCGTGGTCACGGCCGTGGCCCAAAACCTGCCGCCCAATTCGAGCATCCGCTTCGACATTCTGGCCAGTTTCGCCAAACACGCGGCATCCAAATTCGGTCAACGCAGCGTCGACAACTGGAACCGCTCCGGATACTTCACCCTGGTGGAATTGAAATCAGGGGCCGGATTGGCGCGGGACAGCGCCCGGATGCAGCAGTTTTACAACAAATACCACCCCGGCGACCCCGATGAAGCGCACAGCAAAAGCCAAGTGGCCGGAACGGCAGAACCCGTGTCGTACCGGCTGCAAGCCTTGCGCAACTGGCATACGGACACGGAACTGGACGGCGGAACCGTGGCCACCATGAACCCGAAATACGGCTGGATACTGATGGGGCTCGGCTCGCTGGTGCTGCTGATCGCCTGCATCAATTTTACCACTTTGTCCATCGGCCGCTCGGCCGGCCGGTCGCGGGAGATCGGGGTGCGAAAGGTGGTGGGCGCGCAGCGGCGGCAACTGGTGGGACAATTTCTGGCCGAATCACTGCTGCTGAGCGCCGTTTCGATGGTGCTGGCCGTGGGGCTGGCCTACGCTTTTTTGCCCGCGCTGAACGAACTGACGGGTAAGAAACTACGCTTCGACCTCGGGCTCTACCCCGAACTGGGCTGGATGCTGGCGGGGCTTACCTTGCTCACCGGCTTGCTGGCGGGCGCCTACCCGGCGCTGGTGTTGTCGGGTTTCAAACCGGTGGAAGCTTTGAAAAGCAAGTTCAAAGTAGCCGGATCCAATTTTTTTACCAAAAGCCTGGTCACTTTTCAGTTCGTGTTGTCGGTCGGCCTTATAGCCTGCACACTGATCATGCTGCGGCAGCTGCATTTTTTACAACAAAAAAACCCTGGCTTCAATAAAGACAATGTACTGATCGTCAATGCTTCGGATGCGGATACGAAACGCATTTTTCCACTGTTTAAGTCGGCGCTCAGCGGTCGGCCCCAGGTCGCGGGCATCGCTTCGGCTGAACTGGCGCTCGGCGCTGAATCGGGCTGGAGCCGCAGTGGTTTTGATTACAAGGGTCAGCACAAACAGGTGTTCGAGTATTTCGTGGACCCGGAATATATGTCCGTTCTGGGCATGGAACTGCTCGCCGGCCGCAATTTTGACCGCTCCGTGACGGCCGATACAGTGACTTCAGTGGTCATCAACGAAACCCTGATGCGCGATTTCGGCTGGACGATGGACAACGCGCTCGGTCAGCCGCTCACGGGTTATGACGAATCGGGCCTCAAAAATCCCGTTGTCATCGGCGTCGTGCGCGATTTCAATTTTCTTTCCCTACACAAGGAAGTGAAGCCGATGATGTTCCACATGTTCAATGGCTACCAACCTTTCCAGTTTTTCGTGCGGCTGCGCCCCGGTCAAATCCCGGAAGGCATCGCCGCCGCCCAAAAAGCCTGGACGGATGTGGAGTCGAACCTGCCGTTCCGGTACAAATTCCTGGACGACAACCTGGCGCGTTTTTACGTGGCCGAAGCGCGCTGGAGTGCCATTATCGGCTACGCGGGCATGCTGGCCGTGGCCCTCGCGGGTCTGGGTCTGTTCGGGCTCGTGGCGCTGGCGGCGTTGAAACGCACCAAGGAAATCGGCATCCGGAAAGTACTGGGCGCGGGCGTTGCCAGCGTGCTGCGATTGCTGGCCGGCGATTTTTTACAACTCGTCCTGATCGCTATCGTGATCGCCTCGCCGCTGGCCTGGTACTGCATGCACCGCTGGCTCGCCGATTTTGCGTACCGCATTGATATTCAATTTTGGATGTTCGCGGCTGCGGGTGGAGCAGCGCTGCTGATCGCTTTGATCACGGTGAGTTTCCACAGCGTAAAAACGGCTTTGGCGAATCCGGTGAAAAGCCTGCGGAGCGAGTGAGTTTTGTTTCGCGCAGATGTTCACAGATGTTTCGCGCAGATGTTCGCAGATGTTTCGCGCAGATGTTCGCAGATGTTTCGCGCAGATGTTCACAGATGTTTCGCGCAGATGTTCACAGATGTTTCTCGCAGATGTTCGCAGATGTTTCGCGCAGATGTTCACAGATGTTTCTCGCAGATGTTCGCAGATGTTTCTCGCAGATGTTCACAGATGTTTCTCGCAGATGTTCGCAGATGTTTCTCGCAGATGTTCGCAGACCCTTCCGCAGACGTCCGCAGAAAATCTTCTCGTGTTATTTCTGCGGACGTCTGCGAATCTTCTCGTGTTATTTCTGCGGACGTCTGCGGAAGGGTCTGCGAACATCTGCGAGAAACATCTGCGAACATCTGCGAGAAAAAACATCTGTGTGAAATAGAACCAACAAAAACCCGCTAATTCGACTTGTCATGTTCCGCAACTATCTCCTGATCGCCCTGCGCCGGCTCGCCAAACACCGCGATTACACCCTGCTCAACAGTCTGGGGCTGGGACTGACGGTCGCTTGCTGCCTGCTCATTTTTCTGCTGGTTCGGCACCAATTGAGTTTTGACTCGTTTCACCTGAAAAGCGGGCAGATCGGTCGCGTGGTGACGGAGCTGCAGATGGAAAATGTGCGATACAGCAGCGGCGTGCCGTACCCTATGGCCGCCGCGCTCCGCGGTGAATTCGCCTTTATCCAAAAAGCGGCCACGGTGGACGGATACAACGAAGTCGTGGTGGAAGTGCCCGGCGACAAAGGGGCGCCTGTTGCCAAATTTAAGGAAGAAAACCAGTTGGCTTATGCCGAGCCGGAGATTTTTGACATCCTCCGCTTTCCTTTGATGAAAGGCAATTTGGCCGCGTTTTCGGAGCCTAATACAGCCTTGGTCACGGAAAAAACCGCCCGAAAATACTTTGGCACGACCGACGCACTCGGCCGCAGCTTTCGGGCTTTCGATGATAAAAAGACGTTCCGGATAGTCGGCATCCTGCGCGATATGCCGTCCAACACGGACTGCGGCAGGGAGGTTTTTTGCTCCTGGGCAACGCTCAAATCGGGCCCGGAACAAAAAGAAATCAGCTCCTGGGGCAGCATAAGGGGCAATACGCGCTGTTATATTTTATTGGCCGAAGGGCATTCTATGGGCGAACTGGCGGCTGCTTTGCCGGCTTTCAGCCAAAAATTTCCGCATCCCGTGCGGAAAGAATTGTTCGCCTACCGGGCTTACCCCTTGTCCGAACTGCATTTCGATACGCGCTACGGCGGCAGTTTTGAAAAACGCTACCTCTGGGCGCTGGGCTTCATCGGGTTGTTTTTACTGATCACGGCTTGCGTGAATTTTGTCAATATGGCCACGGCGCAGTCGCTGACGCGGGCGCGAGAGGTGGGCGTGCGCAAGGCGATGGGCAGCACCAGAGCGCATCTGTTCGGACAATTTATGCTGGAAACCAGTCTGTTGGTTCTGTTTTCGCTGCTTATCGGGGGAGGCATGAGTGGGTTGATCCTTCCTTATTTGAATGATTGGACCCGCCAGCATCTGGAGTTGGGCGCGTTGGCGGAACCGGGGGCGCTTTTTTTTCTGTTATTGCTCGGGCTGCTGCTGACCTGGCTTGCAGGCGCTTACCCGGGCATGGTGCTGGCGCGTTTTCAAGCGGCGCAGTCGTTGAAAGGGGAAATTTCCGGCGGCGGTTTCTCCCTGAGGAGAGGCCTGGTCGCCACGCAATTTGCGATTTCGCAACTGTTGATCATCGGCGCAGTGGTGGTTGGGCTTCAAATGCACTACGCGCAGGATTCCGATTGGGGGTTTCAACGCGAATCCATCGTAACCGTCCCGCTGCCGGATGCGTCCAAAACCGCCGTCCTGAAACAACGGCTGGATGAGGTTCCCGGAATTCAAAACATGAGCTTTTGTTCCGCCCCGCCGGCTTCGGCCAGCGGCAACCAGACCTTGTTCAAGTATGAAGACCGCAGCGAGCCGGAAAAATGGGCGGTTCATTTCCTTTGGGCCGACGACAATTACCTCGCCACTTTCGGCCTGCAACTGGCTGCCGGCCGCAATTTCGATGCGAACGATTCCCTGATGCAATGTTTTGTCAATGAAACATTTGTAAAAAAACTGAACCTCGGCCCACCGGAGCGGGTGGTGGGCACGCACATTCGGATCGGGAACAACCCCATCCTTATCGCGGGCGTCGTGCGCGATTTTCACATGGTCTCGTTTCGGGAAGACATCCCGCCCGTCCTGATCCAGAAAGACCCGAAAAGTTATTCGATTTGCGCGCTCCGCCTCGAACCGGGCAACCCGAAGGCTGCCCTGAAAAATGTTGAATCGACCTGGAACAGCCTTTTCCCGACAGGATTTTACGAATACCGCTTCCTCGACGAGCAGATCGCCGGGTTCTATTCGGATGAAAACATGATGATGCAGTTGGTAAACCTCTTCGCAGGTATTGCCATTTTGATCAGCAGCATCGGGTTGTTCGGGCTGACGGCGTTCATGATCGTGCGAAAAACGAAGGAAATCGGCATCCGGAAAATCATGGGCGCTTCCCTGCCGGGCATTCTCTGGTTGTTTGGAAAAGAATACGCCAAACTGATCGTCCTGGCCTTCCTTGTTGCTGCACCTTTGGGGTGGTGGGTGATGCATCAATGGCTGGCGGATTTCTCGTACCGCATCGACATCGGCTGGCCGGTGTTCGCAGCAGCGGGCACTTTGGTAGTCGTTATTACGCTGCTGACGGTGGGTTTTCAGAGCATAAAAGCCGCGCTGGCCAATCCGGCGAACTCGCTGCGGAACGAGTGAGATCGGCCTCGCCAGGCAGCGCAGGATTACCGAAAAATTGATTGAAATGTATTTCATTCGATTCAGGGGTAAAAATGGTTCTGCCTTGCTTTCCCACCCCCCGCCCCCGCCAGCGGGGGCGGGGGGTGGAAAGACCACTGGCGTGGATAGAACCTCTGTCCGATATCGAACACCTCTGTCCGAACACGGACGTTTTTTATTTCCAAAAAGTGGAATAGTGTATTGATTTTCAGTTGGTTAATAACTGGCACATCCCTTGAACGTGTGCAAGCAGTACTGTTATTCACGTTTGGATAAATCTGCCGCCAAGCCATGTTTCAAAATTATCTGATCGTTGCCCTTCGCAGTCTACGCAACAACCGCCTGTATTCTTTCCTGAACGTCGTCGGGTTGAGTGTCGGCCTCGGAGCTTCGCTGCTCATCGCGCTTTACGTCGCGCACGAATTGAGCTATGACCGCTGGAACCCGAACGCCGAACGCATTGTGCGGCCCGCTGCAGACATCAATTTTGCCGGAAACCACTTTCAGCTGGCCGTGGTGTCTTCGGCCATGGCGCCGCAGGCCGCGCAGGAATTGCCCGACATCCAGGCCTGGTGCCGGTTTCGCAGCTACGGCAGCTACCTGGTGCGGCGCGAGGGCGAGGCCCAGCAAAATATCAGGGAAGAAGATGTGCTCACGGTGGACAGCAGTTTTTTCGAGGTATTCCCCGTGAAAGTGATCGAAGGCGATGCCGCCCGCTGTCTTACCCGGCCCAACACGGTAGCCATTTCAAAAAGCCGCGCGGAGAAATATTTTACTTCCCCTCAACTGGCCCTCGGCCGCACCCTCGTTTTGGAAAACAGGGAGCACTGGCTGGTCACGGCGGTGTATGACGACATTCCTGCCAACAGCCATTTCCATGCCGACCTGCTGCTCTCCATGAACGGAAACGAGGAGGTAAAAAGCGACCCGACGCTCTGGGCTTCGAACAATAATTTCCAGACTTATTTCCTGCTGCACAAAGGCGTAAATCAGGACCAGTTCCGGAAAAAATTTGAAGACCTCGCGGCGCATAAAATAGCGCTGACGGCCCAGAAAATGCTCGGTACGACAATTTCGGAACTGGAAAAAACCGGCCAGTACGCCCGATATTACCTACAGCCCTTACTCGACATTCACCTGCATTCCGACCTTACCGCCGAGCTGGCGCCCAACGGCAGCATCCGGTACGTATGGATTTTCAGTGCCATTGCTTCCTTTATTTTACTCATCGCCTGCATCAATTTTATGAACCTCGCCACCGCCCGTTCGGCCGGCCGCGCCAGGGAAATCGGGGTGCGCAAGGCGCTGGGCGGGCGCCGCGCAGCGCTGGTGGGGCAGTTTTTAAGCGAATCGCTGGTCGTTACGGTGGTCGCCGTCGTACTGGCCATTTTTTCGGCTGCCCTGGCCATGCCCTGGTACCGCGACCTGACAGGCCGTGAACTGGCCATGCCCTGGGGGCAGTTGCCGTTTTGGGCAGCCGTGGGCGGCGGCACCATCCTCGTGAGTTTGCTGGCGGGCAGTTACCCGGCATTTTTTTTGTCGGCATTCAATACCGTCAAAGTTTTGAAAGGCCAGATCAGTAACCGCGCCAAAGGCGGCCGCACCTTTCGCAGCGCCCTCGTGGTGTTTCAGTTTTCGGTTTCGGTGGTGTTGATTATTGCGACGATGCTGGTGTTCCGGCAGTTGAATTTTATCCAGAACAAAAAACTCGGTTTTGAAAAAAACCAGGTCATCATTCTCAACGATGCCTACGCCCTGGGTGACAAAATTTACACCCTCAAGGAGGAAATGCTGCGCCATCCGGCCATTGAAAGCGCTACGGTATCGGGTTATTTGCCGGTGCCGTCGTACCGCAGCGATCAGGGTTTTTCCAAAGTACGCGCCCTGGATAGAGACAACACGGTGAGCATGCAGCGCTGGCGGGTGGACAATGATTACCTGAAAACCCTCGATATGGAGATCACGCAAGGCCGTTCCTTCGACCCGACCCGCGTGACCGACAGCACGGGCGTCATCATCAACGAAACCGCCGCCAAACGTTTCGGTTTTGCGGACCCCCTCGGGCAAAAGATCTACACTATCGAAGCCGGATTTAATCCTGCCGAACTGAGTCCCGATAAATTTACCGAACTGACCATTATCGGCGTTGTCAAAGACTTTCATTTCGAAAGCCTGCGTGACAACATCGGCGCGCTGTGTTTTCAGCTGGGCAAATCGGAAGGACTGGCGTGCTTCCGGTTCAAAGGCGCTGAGGCTGCCCCGGTTATTGCCGCTCTGGAAAAAGAGTGGAAAAGCCTGTCGCCCGGCCAGCCGTTCAGCTACCGCTTCATGGACGACGCTTTTGCCCGGATGTACGAGGCGGAGCAGCGGGTGGGTAAAATCGCCGGCATTTTCGGCATTTTGTCGGTGCTGGTGTCGTGCCTGGGTTTGTTCGGGCTGGCGGCCTTCACCACCGAACAGCGCACCAAAGAGATCGGCATCCGCAAGGTGCTGGGCGCTTCGGTGGCCGGCATCACGGGCCTGCTGGCAGGTGATTTTATGAAACTCGTAGTGATCGCCATCCTGATCGCCACGCCGGTGGCCTGGTATTTTATGCAACAATGGCTCTCCGATTTTGCCTACCGGATCGATCTTTCGTGGTGGGTATTTGTCTTGGGAGGGGCGGTGTCGGTCGCTGTGGCGTTTTTGACCGTCAGTTTTCAAAGCGTGAAAGCGGCGCTGGCCGATCCGGTGAAGTCGTTGCGAAGCGAGTAGGGTAATTGATCCGATTGACCGATTGATTCGATTATTTATGATCGTGTTCAATCGAATCAATCGAATCAATCGAATCAATCGAATCAATCGGACAATCGAATCAATCGTAAAATCCAATCCAAACCACACCCGATGTTCCGTAACTACCTCACCATCGCGTTGCGCAACTTTCGCCGGCAGGCATTTTTTTCGGCAGTCAACGTAGCCGGACTGGCAGTAGGCCTGGCGGCCTGCTGGCTGATTGCGCTGTATGTTTTTCACGAACATAGTTTTGATCGCTTTTTACCCAATTCCGACCGCATTTGCGCCGTTGCACTCGACCTGAAAATGGGCGATCAGGAAGGCCGCACGACCAATACGCCGCCGCCGGTAGGGCCGCGCCTGGCGGCCGATTTTCCGGAAATCGAAATGACGGCGCGTTCTTTTCCCCTGCGCAGCGTGGTCGTACGGCGCGAGTGGCCGGGCCACGCGCCCCTGCTTTTTAATGAGGAAGCGGCGATGGCTGCCGACACGGGGTTTTTGGAACTGTTCGGCTTCCCGATGCTGGAAGGCGACGCGGCGACGGCGCTCGACCGGCCGGGCAGCCTGGTGCTGACAGAAAAAATTGCCGGCAAATATTTCGGCCGCACCTCCGCCCTGGGGCAGTCGCTTTTGATAAACGACCGTTTGTTCACGGTGACCGGGGTGGCCCGAAACCTGCCTTCCAACTCGACCGTTCAGTTTGATTTTCTGCTGCCTATGGCCGATTTCAAAGTGGTGGAGCGCTTTTCCTGGAGTTGGATTTGGCTGCAGGTCGACACCTGGGCGCGGCTGCGGCAGCCTGCTACGGCCGAAAATCTGGCGGCTTTGGAAACAAAATTTCCCGCCATGGTGCGTGCCTATGCCCCGGCCGCGTACGAGCGCATCGGGCAGAATTTTGAACAGCAACTCCGGAAAGGCGACCGCCTCGATATCCGCCTGTTGCCTTTAAAAACGCTGCACCTCGGCGACCCAACCCTTTCATCGCGCCTGACAACCCTCGGCGACGGGGATCAGGTGCGCATTTTCGGCATCGTCGGCGCCTTGATTTTGCTCCTGGCTTGCGTCAATTTTATGAACCTGTCCACTGCCCGATCCCTGAAACGGGCTCGGGAGGTCGGCGTGCGCAAAGCCCTCGGTTCGCAGCGAAGCGCCCTGGTCGCCCAGTTTTTGGCCGAATCGCTTTTGGTCAGCCTGGCCGCGTTGTCGCTGTCGGCAATTTTGGCCGGCGCCGCTCTCCCGTATTTCAGCCGGCTGACGGAGGTAGATTGGTCGGTTGCCGATCTCTTTTCAGTCAAGGTTGCCGGGTTGATGGCAGTCTTGCCTGTACTTACCGGTGTGCTCGGCGGTTTGTACCCGGCTTTTTATTTGTCAAAATTCAAAGCGGCGGAGATCTTCAAAACCCGTTCCGGTTCGGCGAAAGGCGGCCAGGCAGGCGTCCGGAGCGGGCTGGTGGTGTTTCAGTTCGCTGTTTCCATGGTGCTGATGCTGGGCTCGTTCGTAGTGTACCGCCAACTGCAATTTGCCCAAAAACAATCGCCCGGGTTGCGGCGGGAAAACCTGCTGATCATCCCCAGTGCGCAGCATCTGCAGGAACCGGCGGCCCGGGAAGCCTTCCGGCAGCGGCTGCTGCAAATGCCCGAGGCGAAGGGGGTGACCCATTCGACCTACCTGCCTTCGCTGGGCAGTTTCGGCGATTTTTACGAGCCGGAACAAGGCGACCAGCCGCACCCCGTGGTGCAGAACCTGCCGTTGTCCTCCTACCTCACCGATGCCGATTTCGTTCCGACCCTGGAACTGGAACTGCTCGCCGGCCGCAATTTCCTGCCTCCCTCCGAGGGCAACGATTCCTGCTCCGTGATCCTGAACGAAGCAGCGGTAAAAGCCATCGGCTGGGACAATCCCGTTGGCAAGTGGATGCGCTACCCGGGCAATGAGAACCAACGTTTTCAAGTGGTCGGCGTGGTGCGCGATTTTCACATTGCTTCGGTGAAAATGGCGATCGAGCCGGTGGCCATTTTCCATGAATCGTCCAAAACCTACCAAACCTGGTCCTCTTATTTTGCCCTTCGCGTACAGCCCGGGGCGGAAAAAAACGCCATTGAAAAGGCCTCGGCTTTATGGGCAGCCACGGTGCCCGGTGCGCCTTTTGAATACGATTTTCTGGATGCGTCATTTGCCCGCCTCTATCGATCGGAGGCAAAAATGGGGTCGGTATTGGGCGTGTTTACGGGCCTGGCCTTATTCATCGGTTGCCTGGGGCTTTTTGCCCTCGCCGCGTTCACTGCCGAGCAGCGCACCAAGGAAATCGGCATCCGGAAAGTACTGGGCGCAACGGTTGCCGGGATCACGGCACTGTTGGCAAAAGACTTTTTGCGCCTCGTCGTGATCGCGATTGTACTCGCATCGCCGGTGGCCTGGTGGGTGATGAACAACTGGCTGAGCGATTTTGCTTACCGCATTGAACTGCAATGGTGGATGTTTGCCGCGACAGGCGTGGCAGCGGTGGCGGTGGCGTTCCTGACGGTGAGTTATCAAAGTATTAAAGCGGCGCTGAACGATCCGGTGAAGTCGCTGCGAAGCGAATAAATTGAAGCCGCGCTGGTCTTTGATATTTCGCGCGGATGTTCGCAGACCTTTCCGCAGAAAAAAATTACGCGATGTTATTTCTGCCGACATCTGCGGAAAGGTCTGCGAACGTCCGCGTGAAATAGAATCTCCGCACAACAGAAACAACAAAACGACTAACTCGAAATAACATGTTCCGAAACTACCTCACCATCGCCTTTCGCAACCTGCTCAAAAACAAGCTTTACTCCGCGCTCAACATCAGCGGATTGGCGATTGGCGTAGCAGCTTGCCTGCTCATATTGCTGTTCGTCGCGCACGAGTCGAGCTATGATGCCTGGAATCCGGTGGCGGAGCGCATCGTTCGCCCGACGTACGACATCAAGATCAACGGTTTTGAAGAGCGGCACGGCGCGGTGGATCCTTTGGTGGGGCCGGAAGCCGCCGCAGCCTTGCCGGAAGTGCAGGCCTGGTGCCGTATCCGGCATTTCGGCACCTGGGATACCCGCCGCGAAGGCGAAGCTGAACAGAACGGCCGGGAGCAAAGGGTGCTGGCGGTGGACAGCAGTTTTTTCGAGGTTTTTCCGCTGAAAGTAATCGCCGGCGATGCAAGGCGTTGCCTCAGTCAGCCCGGCGTGGTGGCCATTTCGCGCAGCACCGCAGCGTTTTATTTTTCGTCTCCGGAAAAGGCCTTGGGGCAAACGCTGGTGATGGGGAGGGTGGACGAGCACCGGCAAATCACCGCTGTTTTTGAAGATGTGCCCGACCGAACCCATTTCCACACCGACATGCTTTTTCCGCTGGCCGACAACGAGGAAATCAAAAACGCGGCGCAATACTGGGGCTATACCAATAATTTTTTCACCTATTTTCTCCTGCGCAAAGACAGCGACAAGGCCGTTTTTGCCAAAAAATTTGCCGCGCTGGCCAATGACAAGATCAGCCTGCTGGTGCACGATTTGTTTGCCACCACAACCGCCGATTTTGAAAAAGCCGGTCAGCACGCGCGCTTCGGGCTGCAAAACCTGACCGACATTCACCTGCATTCCGCCCTGCAATCCGAACTCGACGCCAACGGCAATGTCCGCTACGTGTGGATCTTCAGCGCCATTGCCTTTTTTATCCTGCTGATTGCCTGCATCAATTTTATGAATCTCTCCACAGCGCGTTCCGCCGGCCGGGCGCGCGAGGTAGGGGTTCGCAAGGCTTTGGGCAGCACGCGCACGGCGCTGGCGGGGCAGTTTCTGACCGAATCCGTGGCCCTGTCCAGTCTGGCCGTGCTGTTGGCAACCGGACTGGCGGCGCTGGCGATGCCGGCCTTTCGCGAGCTCGCGGGCCGAGAGTTGTTTATGCCCTGGAGCAGTCCTGTCTTTTGGGCGGCTCTGGCAGGCGGCGCATTGGGCGTCGGTTTGCTGGCCGGGAGTTATCCGGCGTTATTCCTGTCAGCCTTCCAGTCGGCCCGGGTATTGAAAGGCGCCGTGAGTCAGAACAACGGCGGCAAAGGCCTCTCGCTGCGCAACGGACTGGTGGTGTTCCAGTTCGCCATATCCACCGTGTTGATCCTCTCGACGGTACTGGTGTACAGCCAGTTGCGTTTTATGCAAAATAAAAATCTGGGCTTCGACAAAAGCCAGGTGCTGGTGATCGACAACGCCCGCGCACTGGGCGACCGCCTGGGCGCCCTGAAAACCGAAATGATGAAAAATGCGCGGGTGGAAGCCGCCACCGTCACAAACTACCTGCCCTTGCCCGGAGGCGATCGTGAAAATTGCATGCTCTCGCCCGGTCGCGCCAATGGTCCGGCCGACAAGGTGCTCCAGCGCTGGCGGGTGGACGGCGACTACATCCGGACCCTCGGCATGACCCTGCTGAAAGGCCGCGACTTTGACCCGGCGCGCGTGGCCGACAGCTCGGCCATCATCCTGAACGAAACGGCGGCGCGCGAACTGGGTCTGGCCGATCCGGTCGGTCAAAAATTCTACACTTCGCGCAGCAAAGCCGTGGAGTCCCAGCCCGGCGATTTCGAGGAACTGACCGTGATCGGGGTCGTGCGCGACTTTCATTTTGAAAGCCTGCACGACGCCATCGGCGGCGTTTTTCTGCAATTCAGGCCGCAAAATGGCGCCTTATCACTCCGCATCAGCGGCGCAGATGCCGCGCCGGTGCTTTCGGCCTTGCAGCAAACCTGGGCCGGTTTCACGCCCGACCAGGCGCCGCGCTACCGATTTATGGACGAGGCGTTGAACCGGATGTACGGATCGGAGCAGCGCATTGGCCGGCTGGCGCTGTTGTTTGCCTTGTTGTCGGTTTTTGTGTCCTGCCTGGGCCTGTTCGGCCTGGCGGCCTTCACCACCGAGCAACGCACCAAAGAGATCGGCATCCGCAAGGTGCTGGGCGCTTCGGTGGCCGGTATCACGCGGCTGCTGGCCGGTGATTTTTTGAAGCTCGTGGGCATTGGGGTACTCATCGCAACGCCGGTGGCCTGGTATTTCATGCGGAACTGGCTGGCCGATTTTGCCTACCGGGTGGACATAGCCTGGTGGATGTTTTTGGCGGCAGGGGCGGTGGCCGTGGCCGTGGCGTTTTTGACCGTGAGCTTTCAGAGCGTGAAAGCGGCGCTGGCGGATCCGGTGAAGTCGCTGCGGAGCGAGTGATGGTTGTTTCGCGCAGATGTCCGCAGATTTTTCCGCAGACGTTACGCAGAAAAACTTGCGCAAACATTCTGCGTAACGTCTGCGGAAAAAATCTGCGGACATCGCGAAATAAAAAGCGGACTTCACTATAGAAACGTCTGCGCTATACGCAGTTGCCCCCTCTAAGAGCCGTTTTCATCGATAAAAGGTGGTGAAACAGCGTGGTTTTTACACATTTGGTTAAGTAACCGTAAACAAAAATCGACGCTATGAAAAAGATTTCGACCTCCGTAGGAGTAGCCGCGCTGTTCCTGTTGCTGTACTCCGCCTCTGCCTGGACGCAAAACGTCACGACGCCACGGACACAGTCCCGCCGCCAAGGTCACCCAAACCATCGGCATTTCAACTGTTGCAGTGGACTACTCGCGGCCTTCAGTGAAGGGCCGGGAAATCTGGGGCCAGGCTCGTCCCTTACGGCTGGAATGTGCAGGCTTTCGGGGCTGGCAAGGAAGCCCCTGGCGCGCAGGCGCCAATGAAAACACCGTGATCCCGTTCTCGCACCCCGTAAAAGTGGAGGTCAGGATGTGCCGCGAGGCCGCTACGGGTTGTTTTTTGTGATCAACAAAGACGACAGCGGGAAGTGATTTTATCGAAAGACTCCCGCTCCTGGGGCAGTTTCTGGTACGATCCGGCGCAGGACCAATTGCGCGCCAAAATTCAACTGCGGACCATCCCGCTCACGGAATTGCTCACTTACGATTTATCAATTTCACCAAAAACTCGGCCGGTGGTACTCAATTGGGAAAGAAGCAATTCCCCGTCCGGATTGAATTTGCCGTGGACGACATCGTGATGGCCAACGCGGCGCAGGAACTGAAAGGCCCCGTCGGCTTCGGATTGGCAGGGGTTTGCCAGCGCCGCCAATTATGCGGTGCAGAACAAAATCAACCAGGCCCAGGCGCTGGTCTGGATCGACCAGGCCATTGCCCAAAACAAAAACTTCGCTACCCTGAACACCAAAGCGGAAACGCTCCGGCAAACGGGCAAAACCGCCGAGGCCGACCAAATCCAGAAAGATGCCATCGCTGTGGCCTCGGAAGCCGAACTCAACACCTACGGCTACCAGTTGCTCAATGCGGGCAAGCAGGACGAAGCCATTAAAATGCTCGCCCTCAACACGGAGCGCCACCCGGAAAGCGCAAACGCCTGGGACAGCCTGGGCGAGGCCTATGCGATCAAAGGCGACAAACCCAACGCGATCAAAAATTTCAAAAAGTCGCTGAGCCTGAACCCGCCGGACAATGTGCGGGCCAATTCGGAGAAGTATTTGAAGGAGTTGGGGGAGATCAAGCAGTAGGCAAATTGCGGGAGTTGAACTTACGTTTACGAAACCTTCAAGGTTTCGTAAACGTGCGGTACCCTTCAAAACAAGACACTACTCGCTTTCCCTTTCAGCGGATACACTTTGTACGTCTCCACTTGCCCGTTCACCAAACCCGGACCGCCGATGCTGGTCCGGATCATGGTTTCGATGGCTTTGACTTTGATCTGGACGTGCTGCTGCTTGTCGGGGACGTTCACGCGGGGCAGCAACAGGCTGAAAACCGTGGTGCTCGAATCGGGCACGACTTTAAGCGAGACGGTGATGAGCGTGCCGATTTCCGTTTCCTTCCGGCGCAGCTGGCTCCCGCGAAAATTCAGGCTCGTAGCGCCTTTTTTGTAGCTGAGTTGGGGTTTGCCATCGAGGCTGCTGGTGGAATAGGTAATTTGAAGGGCGGCGTTGTGCAGTTCAAAAAGATTAGCTTGTTTCATAAGTCGGTGTGGGAGTGTTTTCGTTGGTGATATTGAGTGAACAAAAATAAAAGATTTCCCCAAAAACCGGGTGTACATCCGCTTCCAAACCCTGTTCCAGGCGGCTGACGGCATTCTCCCACGCCGCATCCCCACAAGGCGGCAGAGGCGGCCAGCAGATGCTCAATTGGTTGATCGATTGGGTCAAAAATGCTGCCGGGACGAGCAGGAGGTGCTTCGACCATTGCTCGCCTGCTGTCACTGTCCCTGCAGGGTAGCCGTTGATTTTAAAAAAAACCGGACCTGCTCTTTTCCCTTCCCAACCCGGTATGTGGGGCAAACGCAGCGTCACGCAAAGGCGCAAAGGGCGCAAAGACCAACCCGGCAGGGCAAAACGACTGATCGGCCAGGCCGCCCGAAAAAAAGCCCGGCCCGGTACGTCCCGGAAACCCATCACCTCGGGATAAAACCGCTCGACCGGGTTCCACAGCAAAAAAGGCGGATGCACAAGGTCCGTGAGTTTTTTCGCGAAACGAACAGTCAAGGGGCTCATATCCTGCCCAGCAGTCGCCTCGATGGCCCTCAACATGGGCGCATCAACGAAATCATACTTCCATCCGTGCTGCATCGTCAGCTGGTACGGCGACGCGTAATTTTGATGTTGAGCCGCCGTGAGCACTGCGGGAAGGGGCGCCAAACGGGCCTTCGCAAAATCGGCCATGGCTTCCCGGATGCCGGGCGAAGCGCGCAGGGCTTCGCGGCACCAGAATTCCGGCATCTCCTGTTCATCGCCGATGCAGAGTTGCCGGTGCGCCGTGTGAATAGCGGCGCCGAATTTGGCCGTGGCATCGGCTTCGGCGGAGATTTCGGGGTCGGGGAGTTGTCGGACGAGGGTTTCCCAGGGAGCGCCCCGTTTGGGGTGCTTCGTTTGCTGTAAAATACCTGCCGCCACGGCCGCCATCGCCACTTTCATGCCTTCCACCGTGAAGTGGCAATAATCGAGGAACATCCGGCGGCCGGGGAGCTGCGAACCAGTGTGTTTTGAAAAAACCTCCGCGAGGTCGACGCGTGTAAATCCGTGATGCTCAGCGGCTCTTTGTTGCAGCGTTCTGCCGCTCGACTGGATTTGGGGCGCGCCCAAAAAGCAAAGGCCGGCGTAGCTGTTGGCATCCACTTCTGCCTGACAGGCCAATCGCGCCTTGGCTTCGGCGCCCTGGCCGATCAGCGATTTGGCCAGAATGCGGTAGGTTGCGGGACAAAGCGTGCCGTCGATCTCTTCCATTTGCCAGGCGCTGGATTCGGCGCCCGCCCAGTCTGCCCGCTGCAATTGTTGCAGCGCTTTTTCATACAAAACATACCAGCGCGCCGTGCGGTCGCCGGGCAGCCAGGGCGGAGGCTGGCGGTTTTCCCAGTCGGACAGGTTGCTCTCGGGGGTAATGAGGATGACCGGAATGCCTGCCGCACGGGCCGCCTGATCGATGCGGGCGTATGCCGCGCCGGCTTTTTGAAAAACGGTCAGCGAGGCCTGACCGGCTGCTCCGTACAAACCTGCCTCGCGAAGCAAGCCGCCAAAAATCGCCTTCGATTCGGCAGGTGCGTAGGGTGAAAAACCGGGCGTTTCCAGCATCGTCCAGTTGTTGCCGGAAAAAATGACCAGCGCATCCGGGTTCAATTGCAGGGCGCTTTCGAGCGTGTCGGTGAGTCCGCCAATGGTTTCATTCGTTCTGGCCAGGTCGACGATTTCAAAATCGGACGCTCCGCAAATGGTGTTCAACTGCTGCTCCAGCACCTTCGCGGGCGTGAGAAACGGCGCATAGAGGTAACCGGCTGCCACCGATTCTCCGGAAAAAAACACACCTTCTATTGCCGGGCCGTTTTTCGCGAAAAATAACTTTCCGGTCGGCGTAGTGGTCGCCCAAAGGGTAGGGATCGGGGCGCACAAAGGCGACCCGGCCATCCACCCGGCGCGGTTCCCAAATGCTGATGGGGCGGGGCTCGGGCGTCATACGAAGGAATAGAGGTTTTCGCCGAGTGGACTTCGGGCGTTCTGAAAAGCCTGGCGCGGCGCGTTTTGCCAGCCGTGGGCCAATTCAATCAAGTCTGGCGGCAGCGATTCCCGGTCGATCAGAAAATTGCCCAGCACCAAAGTGTCGAGCCCCGACCGGATCATGCAAAACAGTGCGTCCGTGGGTGTGCAAACGATCGGTTCGTCCCGCACGTTAAAGGAGGTATTGACCAAAATCGGGCAGCCGGTTTGGCGATAAAAAGCCGCCAGCAAGGCAGCAAAACGTGGATTTTGACGCGTGTCCACGGTCTGAGGCCGGGCCGAACCGTCCACGTGGGTGATGCCCGGCAAATCGAGCGGCGACACCACGGGGCAGGTTTCCAGCATGAACGGGGTAGGGTGCCGGAGCAAAAAATGCTCCGCCGCATGCTCCGCCAGCACGCTCGGCGCGAAGGGCCGGAATGACTCCCTTTTTTTGACCAAACGGTTCAGTCGCTCGCGGATGTCCGGATCGAGAGGATTAGCCAAAATGCTGCGTCCGCCCAGGGCCCGAGGCCCGAATTCCATGCCGCCCTGAAACCATCCGACGACGCGACGCTGTGCCAGTCGCCCGGCCACGGCCTCATACAGTTCGTCCTCTTTTTGCTCAAAATCCAGGAACGCAAGCCCTGTGGCCGCCACAATGTGACGCAATTCCTCGTCTGAAAAAGCCGGGCCGATGCAAGTCGTTTGCAGCGGCTCGCGGGAATGTCGCCGGCCGCTCAATTGAACGTACGCCAGCGCTGCCGCGCCCAGGCAGCCGCCTCCGTCGCCCGCCGCAGGGGGGATGAACATTTGTTTAAAAGCGCTTTCACGCCGGATGCGGCCCATGGCCACCCCATTGAGTGCCACACCGCCGGCGAGGCAAAGATTCGGCGAGCCGGTCCGCCGGGCCAGCCAGGCCGTTTTTTCCAGTACAATTTCTTCGAGGACGAGCTGAATGCTTTTGGCCACGTCGCGGTGAAAATCCGTCAGCGGGGATTCGGGCGCCCGCGGCGGTGCACCCAGCAATGCGCAGAGCTGCTCCGAGTACATGGTTTTCCCTTGAATAAAATCGAAATACGGCAGGTTCAGGCAGAATTGACCGCCGTCGCCCAGTTCCACCAAACGTCTGATTTCGCGTACAAAACGGGGCTTCCCGTAGGGCGCCAACCCCATGATTTTGTACTCGCCGTCGTTGACGCGGAAGCCGAGGTAGGCGGTTAAAGTGGCGTACAGCAGGCCGAGCGAATGCGGAAAATGCACTTCTTCAAACAAGTCGATGGCATCGCCTTGTCCGTGTCCGTAGCTCGTCGTGGCCCATTCACCCACGCCGTCGGCGATCAAAATGGCCGACTCTTCAAAACCCGAATAAAAAAATGCGCTCGCAGCGTGCGACCGGTGATGTTCAAAATAAAGGATGTGGCCTTCGTAGCCCAGCCTTTCCCGCAGGGCGCGTTCGACGTGTAAAGGATCGCGATCAGGCGCGAAAGTCAGGCCCGACCACTGTTGCCGCTCCCATTTTTTGGCCGGCATTTCATAGTAGGCCAGCGCATCGAGGTCGGTGATGTCCAGTCCGCCTCTGGCCAGGCAGAATCGAAAGGCCTGCACCGGGAGCCCGGCGTCGTGTTTGATCCTGGAAAATCTTTCTTCTGCCGCCGCCGCGACCAGTTCGCCGTTGCGCAAGAGGCAGCAGGACGAATCGTGGTAAAAGGCAGAGATGCCGATGATATTCATTTCAGGCGGCTGCGTTGCGCATTATCCTTCCGGAGGGTCGTTTTGCCTTTCCCGTTCCATTTCTTCCATTTTTTGCCGCAGGGAGAGGGGGCGCATGTCAGTCCAGACTTCTTTGATGTAATCCAGGCATTCTTTTTTGGAGCCCGATTTGCCCACATCGTTCCAGCCGAGGGCGTTTTCGCGATCGGCCGGCCAGATGCTGTACTGTTCTTCGTGATTGATCACGACTTTGTAGATGGTGTCGTCTTCTTGGTCGTCCCAGGCCATGGCGATTGTTTTTAAATGATGGAGGAATAAAATGCCCATAAATGTACCCGCTAGGACCGTTCTTTTGCAGTAAATTTTTCGAGCTATGATACATTTTTCCGTACCGGATGCCTTGCGCATCCTCTCCAAAACGCCCGGCCTGCTGCGCCTTTGGCTCGCCGATCTGCCGCTTCACTGGCTGCAGGCCACCGAGGGAAAAGACACGTTCAGCCCGCTTGAAGTGGTCGGGCACCTGATCCACGGCGAAAAGACCGACTGGATTCCGCGCATGCAGCTCATCCTCGCTTACGGTGACAGTCGCCCTTTCGAACCTTTCGACCGCTTCGCACAGCGCGAACTCAGCCGGGGCAAAAACATCGGCCAGTTGCTGGATGAATTCGAAGCCGAACGCGCCCGCTGTCTGCAAATTCTGCGCGACGCCGATCTCAACGATGAGCATCTTAATATGCGGGGCCGTCACCCCAGCCTCGGCAGCGTCACCCTGCGCAACCTGCTGGCTACCTGGGTCACGCACGACATGGCGCACCTCGCGCAAATTGCGCGCATCATGGCCAAGCAGTACAAAACCGAGGTGGGCCCCTGGCTGCAATTCATGAACATCCTCAACGACCGCAACGCGCCCGGAGATTCGGACTACGACTGGAGCCGTTTTACGTTGCGCATTGCGGTGGCCCGGCCCGTTGCGGAGGTTTTCCAACACTTGTCGACCCGCGCCGGACTGGAAAGCTGGTTCCTGCGCCAGGCCATTTTTACTTCTGAAAACGGCGTAATGCACGCGCCGGAACAACCCGTCGCCGCCAATGACCGCTACGCGTGGCGCTGGCACGGCTGGCCCGACGAGACCCAGGAGCATGGCGTAGTGCTGGACAACAACGGCCGGGATACCCTGCGCTTCACCTTCGCGGGCAACTGTTTCGTGACCCTCAAAGTGTCCCCGCACGGCGCCCTCAGCCTCGTCGAACTGACCCAGGAAAACATCCCTACCGATGAAAATTCGCGGGTGAAAATTCACCACGGCTGTTCCAAAGGCTGGCTGTTTTACCTGACCAATTTGAAATCGCTGCTGGAAGGCGGCCTGGATTTGCGGAACAAGGACGTGGCGCTGCAGGGAGTGCTCAATGCCTAGGGGCGTTTTTATCAGGATCGCCACGATTCGTTCCATCTTTTTCCTGCAGGGCAAATAACCCGGCTTGGGGGGAACTCGCGGCCTTCTCCCGGTGTTCGGAAACGAACACCTTTCGTCCGCTTTCGTCCGTTTTTTTGAAAAGCCGGTTTTTTAATTCACTGATAATAAGCCGTTTAATAATTTGGCAATGGAATTGCGGCGATCTGAATGCAACAATTGAAAAACAATCCGCTATGAAAATTTTCTCCCTCCTGATGTCCGGCTTTTTGGCGCTCGCTTTACTGGCCTGCCGATCCAACCCCCAACTCCGTGAAGAGGCCTACCTGAGCCTTCCCACACTCCCTGAAGTGGGCTACAAACAAGCCGATCTGCACAAGATCGAATGGCTTGCCGGCGCCTGGACGGTTCGGGAAGCGGGCCGCAACATGCGCATGGTGTTCCAGTTCCACGACGACAACACGCTGGAGATTTTCGAATTCGACCGTAAAAACGGTTCTACGGCCAGTCTGCTGCGCTGGGAAGACGGCCGCTATTATTTCGGTTCGAACAGCCAGTGGGTGCTCACCTGGATCGGCGAAAAAGACATTCGCCTCGACCCGGCCGTGCAGGGCGTCGATGCCATGACCTGGACCCGCCTCAACGACCACCAGTGGCACCTCATCCGCCACACGGCCCTCGGCGACGAGGCTACCATGCTTGAGAGGTCGGAAGAAATGCAGCCGTAGGGGACCTTGGGTGAGTGGAATTTGATTTAAGAGATCAAATCTCATGTAATCTGATCTCTTAAATCAAATCCCACTCACCCCAATCAGCCACCTCCATCTATAAAATGCTGTCTTGTATCGAACAAATGCGGTGCCGGGCAGCGTCGGCGAATTGATTTGTTGCAGTAACCCGCACAACAAGTCTCAGCTATGAAGAACAAAACACACATCCTGATGCTTCTGGGCGTCTGCCTGTTCCATTTGGTGCAGGCGCAGCAGGGGCTCGTCGGGGAGTATTTCAACGGAGTCAATTTCAACGAGAAAAAACTTACCCGTACCGACGCGCAGATCAATTTCGTCTGGAACAACGTGGCGCCTTCCCCGGGCATGAACGCCAACCAATTCTCCGTCCGCTGGACCGGCAAGCTCAAAGCCCCCAAAACCGGCGAATACCTGTTCCGCGCCCATGTCGACGACGGCATACGCGTTTGGGTGGGCGGGCAAAAGGTCATCGATGCCTGGGGTTTGCATGATTCAGAGCCCTTTGCCGGCAAGATCACCCTCGAAGCCGGCCGTTTGTATGACCTGAAAGTGGAGTATTACAACGGCATGATCGAGGGGGAAATTCAGCTGTTCTGGCAGTTGCCCGGCGACGAACCCTTGTTCGGCGGCACCTTCGGTTACAACGACAAGATCATCGACAGCCGCTATTTTTTCCAACCCGAAAAAACCGCGGCGGTGATGAATGCCCAAGCCCAGGGGGCTGATCCGCAACGCACCCAAACAGAGGCCGTGAAGCCCGCTCCGGCCCGCACTGCGACGCCTTCCACAAAACCCGTGGCGAAGCCGGTGGCGAAACCCGCCACCCAGGCTGCGGCGAAACCTGCCGCCCAGCCGCCCGTTCAGGCCTCGCCCGTGTCCAAAGACACTTTGGAAAAATACATCCCCAAAAACATCCATTTCGTCAAAAGCAAGGCAGAAATGCTGCCCGAGTCGACGCCCGAGCTGGATCGTCTTGCCGGTTTTTTGCTGCGCCATCCGAAACTCCTGATCAGCATCGAAGGCCATACCGACAAAGTGGGCGACTCGGGTAAAAACCAGGAATTGTCCGAAAACCGCGCCCGCGCCGTGGCCAGCTACCTTGTGAAAAAAGGCGTGGCTGCCGAACGAATCACCGCTATAGGCTACGGCGACTCGCGGCCCGTGGTGAAGGAAGGCAATGACGTGCGCAACCGGCGGGTGGAGTTTTTGATCCGGGAATAGCCGAACCTTTTTCCGGTTCTTTTGTCCTGTGGGGAAAGACCTGCCCATGCTCAAAGTCTTTGGCCGCACGCCTTCCGGTCCGCGCCGCGCCCGCATCGAACAATCGCCGAACTACCGCGACGGCGTGTTCCGCAACCTGAGTCCTACCGAGGTGATGAGCCCCGAATCCTCCACACTGCGCATCATGGGCAAGTGGCTGAACAAACCGCGCAACACGGAGCCCCCGGGACCGCTTCCTTTCATACGCACCGACCTGCATGCCTTGCCCGACGGAGCGCCGGTGGTGGTCTGGTTCGGGCATTCGTCTTACCTCCTGAAAATCAAGGGAAAGACCGTTCTCGTCGATCCGGTGTTCAGCGGCAATGCCTCGCCGTTTACCTTCAACGTCAAAGCATTCCCGGGCTCCAACGCATATCGCATCGAAGATTTTCCCGACCCCGACGTACTGGTGCTGACCCACGACCACTACGATCACCTCGACTACCGCACTTTGCTGCGGTTAAAAAACCGCGTCGGACAAATCCTTTGTCCGCTCGGTGTGGGCGAGCACCTGGAATACTGGGGTTTTGGCGCCGCGAACATTACGGAGCTCGACTGGTGGGAGGCGCATACCATTGATGATCTGCATTTTACGGCTACCCCGGCGCGGCATTTTTCCGGTCGGGGCTTCGTCAGGGCCAAGGCTCTTTGGACGGCTTTCGCGTTGAATACCGGCACCCACCGCATCTACCTGGGCGGCGACTCGGGCTACGACACCCATTTTAAGGAAGTCGGCCAACGCTTCGGGCCTTTCGACCTGGCGCTGCTGGAAATCGGGCAGTACAACACCGACTGGCCGTTGATCCATTCTTCTCCCGAAGAGGCCGTGCAGGCTGCGCTGGATTTGCAGGCGCGGCTGCTGCTGCCGGTGCATTGGGCGAAGTTCGCGCTGGCTTTTCATGCCTGGGACGAACCGATCAAGCGTTTGCTGAGTCGCGCCAACGAGGCCGGTGTGGCGGTTGCCACGCCGAGGATGGGGGAGGTATTGGCGCTGGGGACGGAGGTTCCAAAGGAGCGCTGGTGGGAGGGAACTGCCGGGTAATGTTCAGTCTTTGACCCCCTCGAAGGGTTCAGGGATTCCCGTATTTCAGGTGTGTCACTTTGGCCCTTCCTTTTTCAAAAACGCTGACAATGAACAGGTTGTCGTACTGCGTATCGGGTATTTGGGCAAAATCGTTCGTACCCGTCAGTACGTTGAGCAAAGCCGGAATCGTGTTGGAATGCCCCACGATGAGCACGGCCTGACCCTGGTAGGCGTTCAGCACCGCGTCGGTCAGCGGACCGGGGGCGAAAGGGTCGTAGGTCTGTACGTTCAGGCTTTTGTCCGTGGCTGTGGGCTGGGCGGTTTGGGTCGTGCGCAGGTAGCTGGTGGCGTAGACGGCCTGCACCGGTACGTTTTTCAGGACCCGCACCAGTTCGGCGGCTCTTTGCTGACCTGCGGCACTCAGGGCCGGGTCGCTGCCGGCGCCGTTGGTCTCGGCGTGGCGCAGGAGGATAAAAGTGGTGGCGGTGTCGGGGACCAATTCCGAGAGGATCAGCGTATCTGTGACGTGTTGCACCACGGTGTCCTGGATGGTGACGACGAGGGTGTCGGTCTTGGTCACGATCTCCGTGATGACCTTGGGTTCTTTGTCGCAGTGGACGAAAAGGAGGGGGAGCAGGGCGGTGGCAGCGAAGAGGAGGAGTGGGCGAATCATGGGGCAAGGATAGGGAAAATTGGGTAGGAGGGGTGTATGGGGAGCAATTACTGAACATTCCAAATTGCATCAGCATGCTACCGACAAAGATTTTTTAGACAGGATAAACAGGACGTCGATCTCGGCTTCGGGCAGGGCGCCGCTCACGGTCAGTCAGGCGATGTGTCGGTACGTGGGGACGAGGTGGAGGAGGCGGGGAAAGGACATTTGTGTGAAGGTGGCAGGTGGTCAAAGATAAGGGTGGTCATTTTGATTGACGAGTGATGATTACATGAGATCAGATTTTTGATTGAGCCATCAACCATTGCAAATCACATCAAAAATCTGATCTCATGTAATCATCACTCGTCAATCGAAGCCAGCGTTCGGCCCCGCACACCTCCTGTCCGAATCCGGACATTTTTCAACCCGTCAAAATTTTACAACATCTTGAAAATCAATTAAAAAACAAACTGGCACGGACTGTGGTATAGATCGGCAGCGAGCCGGCCGGCCCGCGGTACCGCTATGATCAGAAACTACCTCTCCCTCGCCCTGCGGAACCTCCGCAAACAACGCGCCTTCGCGCTGCCCAACATCCTGGGCCTCGGCCTGAGTATCGGCTGCTGCATCCTGATCTTCATGTTGTTGAGGTATCACCTCAGCTTCGACCGTTTTCACAGCAAGGCGGATCGTATCGCGATGATCAGCACGGAGTCGCGCCGCGAATCGGCCGAAAAAATGAACCTGACGCCTTACCCGATGGCGGGCGCCCTTCGGCAGGAGTACGCGTTTCTGGAAAAAGCGGCGATGGTGTCGTCGCGCAGCAATTCGCTGATCACCATCGAGCAGCCGGGTCAGGCGCCGGCCAAATTCAAGGAAGAAGATGCCCGCTGTATCGCAGAACCCGAACTGTTCGAGATTTTCGATTTCCCGCTGCTGCAAGGCGATCTGAAGAGTTTGCGCGAGCCGTTCACGGCTTTTCTGACCGAGCGCATGGCCCGCAAATACTACGGCACCACCGACGTGATCGGCAAGACCTTTAAACTCAACACACGTTACGATTTTCGGGTCGTGGGCGTGCTGAAAGACATCCCCGAAAATACCGACCTCCGATACCAGATCTACTGCTCCTGGGCCACCATGACCTCGGATTCGGGCGGAGCGCGAATGGCCCGCAGCTGGGGCGGTATCCAGGGCGGTACGCAATGCTTCGCCTTGTTCCGCGAAGGCCATACGACCGACGAACTGGAAACAGCCTTCCTCAGTTTTCGGGAAAAATATTTCCACCCCGAAGTCCGCAACTGGTACTACCACGCCATTCCGCTCAAAACCGCCCACCTCGACGCCGACTACGGCAGCGGCGTAGGCATGCGCTACATCTGGACACTGGGGCTCATCGGGCTGTTTCTTCTGCTCACGGCCTGCGTCAATTTTGTCAACATGGCCACCGCCCAGGCGCTCAACCGGGCCCGCGAAGTGGGCGTCCGGAAAACGATGGGCAGCACACGCGGCCAGTTGTTCTGGCAATTCATGTCCGAAACGGGATTGATCGTGCTGCTGGCTACCGGGCTCGGCTTGTTTTTTGCGCAACTCGGCTTGCCCTACCTCAACCGGCTGGTCGCTACCAACCTGCATTTCGACTTTGCCCGCGACGGGTCGCTATATGGCTTTCTGGCCGTGCTGATGCTGGTTGTGGTGTTTTTCTCCGGGGCGTACCCCGGTCTTGCAATGTCGGGCTTCCGCCCCGCGCAGACGCTCCGTGGCGCCGTGGATGCGCGACAGGTGGGCGGCTTTTCGCTGCGCAGGCTGCTGGTGGGCACGCAATTCGCTATTTCGCAGGCGCTGATCATCGGCGCTGTGGTGGTGACGGCGCAGATGGAATATGCCCGCAACGCCGATCTCGGATTTCGCCGCGAAGGCATCGTCACGCTTCCGATGCCGGGAGGCGACGACGCCAAGTATGCCACCCTGAAACAACAATTGGGGAGCCTGACAGGTGTGGAAAACGTCAGTTTTTGCATGCAGCCGCCGGCTTCGGGCAACAACTGGACGACCCAACTGCGCTTCGAAGGCCGGACGGAAAAAGAGCCCTGGCTTATCAATTACAAATTCGTCGACGACCGCTTTATCGAAACCTTCGGGCTCCAACTGCTCGCGGGCCGTAACCTCTCGCCCTCCGACACCGTCAGAGAATACGTCGTGAACGAACAGGTGGTCAAAAGACTCGGACTCGCTTCGCCACAGGACATTATCGGCAAACGCCTGATCGTCGACGGCGATCCGCACGAAGTGGTGGGGGTGGTGAGAAATTTTCACAACCTCTCTTTCCACGAAGGCATCGAACCCATGGTAATGGGCAGCGATATGCACAATTACGACGTGTGCGCCGTGCGGATCGGATTGCAAAATACCCGGCCGGCGCTCGCCGCCATTGAAAAAACCTGGACGGGCATTTTCCCTGAATTCTACTACGAATACGATTTTATGGATGCCCGCATCGCGGAGTTTTACGAACAGGAAGGCATGATTTTGCAGCTGATCCGGTTGTTTGCCGGCATCGCCATTTTTGTCGGTTGCCTGGGTTTGTACGGGTTGGCGGCGTTTATGGTGACCCGAAAAACCAAGGAAATCGGCATCCGAAAAACCCTGGGCGCCAGCGTGGCGGGCATCCTCTGGCTGTTCGGCAAGGAATACGCCCGACTCATTGCTGCGGCTTTTATGGTGGCCGCGCCGTTGGCCTGGTGGGCCATGAACGCCTGGCTGAGCGACTACGCCTACCGGATTTCGATGGGCGCCGGAATATTCTTCGTGGCGCTCTCGGCAACCTGCCTGGTGGCGCTGCTGACCGTAGGGGTGCAAAGCCTGCGCGCCGCTCTGGCCAATCCGGTGCGGTCGCTGCGGAGCGAGTAAACCGATTGATTCGATTAGTTCGATTGAGCGATTGAATCGATTACACTCGATCGTGTACAATCGAATCAATCGCTCAATCGAAATAATCGAATCAATGAAAAGAATCCATTTGCTATGATCAGGAACTACCTCACCCTCGCCCTGCGAAAAATGCAGAAAAACAAGTTTTTCTCCGGGCTCAACATTTTCGGGCTCTCGGTCGGGCTGGCTTGCTGCATGCTCATTGCGCTGCATATTTTCGAAGAAACGCACTACGACCGCCAGCACCCCCGGGCGGCCGACCTGTACCGGGTGGGCACCGTTTTCGCGCGCCTGCAGGACGCAGCCGATGAGCCCGAAATGCGAACCTACCATACCGCTTCGCCGCTGGCCGAAGCGCTTAGGCAGGATTTTCCGGAAATTGAAAAAACGGTGCGGGTGCATTCGGTATTCGACCGGGAAAAAACGCTGATCCGTTCGCTCGACAACGGCCAGATTATCAAGGCGTTCAACGAACCGAAGGGCTATTTTGCCGATTCCACCTACTTCGAATTGTTCCGCTACGAATTCATCGAAGGCAACCCGGCCAAAGCCCTGAGCGAGCCGGGCACGGTGGTCATTTCAGAAGACATTGCCCGCAAATTCTTCGGCAACCAACCTGCCTACGGCAAGGCTCTGCGCATCAGCAACTCCTGGTTCGAAACCGGCGAACTGGATTTCCGCGTCAGCGGCGTGTTCCGTCAGCCAACGGCCCCGAGCCAGTTCGACGGGCGGTTTTTTATGTCGATCTACTCCGGCGGACTGGGCGACTACCTCGAAAAAACCACCGACCTGGCCACGAACAACATGTTCGATACTTACCTGCTGCTGCGTCCTGGCGCCGATCCCAAAGCGCTGGAAGCCAAAATGCCGGCATTCGTGGACAAACGCATGGGCAGCGTGCTGAAAGCCCTCGGGTTTAACAAAAAACAATTCCTCACGCGGCTCAGCGACGTGCATTTATCGGGCGTTGAAAAGTCGGGCGGCAGCATCACCTACCTGTACATTTTGGGTTCTATAGCCCTGTTCACCCTGCTGATCGCCTGTGTCAATTTTATGAATTTGTCCACTGCGCGCTCGGCCAAACGGGCGAGTGAAGTGGGCGTGCGCAAATCGGTCGGCGCCACAAAATCCAACCTGATCGGGCAGTTTTTGGGTGAATCCATGCTGATTTCTATGGCTTCGTTCCTGCTGGCTATGGGGCTGGCCTGGCTGGCCTTGCCGTTTTTTAACCGCCTGGCGGAGCGGCAGTTGTCGTTTTCGGTATCGGAATCGCCGGCCTTGTTCGGCGGCTTTTTGGGGCTGGCCTTGTTGACGGGCTTCGTGGCGGGCATTTACCCGGCGTTTTACCTCTCGTCGTTTCGACCGGTGGAAGTGTTGAAAGGAAAATTTGCCAACAGCCTCTCGGCTGCGTTTTTGCGCAAAGGGCTGGTGGTGTTTCAGTTTGTGATTTCAGCCGGGCTGATCCTCGCCTCCCTGGTGATCGGGAGCCAGATGAAATTCCTGCAATCAGCCGACCTCGGTTTTTACAAGGACCAGCAGATTATCCTGCCGCTGCTGAGCCAGGCCTCGGTGGCCGCTTACGAGCCTTTGAGAGCCGAATTGAGCCGCGACAGCCGCATCTCCTCGGTGGGCGCCTCACAGTATTATCCGGGCATCCTGAACCCCTCCGACATGGGATTTATCCGCGACGGACAGGCCATCGAACAGGTCGTGCTGACCCATATGAACTGGGTGGACCCCGGCGGGCTACCCACACTGGGCATCCAGCCGGTGGCCGGACGCCTGTTCTCGGCGGAGTTTCCGAGCGACACCTCGAACAAGGTTATTCTGAATGAAATGGCGATCAAAAAACTGGGTTTCGCCTCGCCGCAGGAGGCTATCGGGCAGGTGGTCAAGTTCAACTGGAGGGACAAAAACTACCGCTTCGATATCCTGGGCGTGGTGCGCGATTTTCACTTCGAAGACCTGCATCAGCCTATCCAACCCTATGGTTTTCAATTAAATAACATTCCGCAGTACAATTACCTGATCGCCCGCGCCAACCCCGGCGATATACAGGCGCTGCTCGCATCGATCGAAAAAACCTGGCAACGCCTCGTGCCCGGCGAGCCTTTCGAATATTCTTTCCTCGACCAGGATTTTCAGAAAAACTACAAAGCCGACCGGCAAATGGCCGCCCTCGTGGGCAGTTTTACCGGCATCGCCATTCTGATTTCCTGCCTGGGCCTGTTCGGGCTCGCGGCCTTTGCCGCCGAACGCCGCACGAAGGAAATCGGCATCCGCAAAGTGCTGGGCGCCAGCGTGAGCAACATCACCGGACTGTTGGCCGGCGATTTCCTGAAACTGGTCCTGATCGCCATCGTCATCGCTTCGCCGTTGGCCTGGTGGGCCATGAACAAATGGTTGCAGGACTTTGCCTACCGCATCGATATTCAATGGTGGATGTTCGCGGTGGCAGGTTTGCTGGCTGTGGCGGTGGCGTTTTTGACGGTCAGTTTTCAAAGCATCAAGGCAGCTTTGACCAATCCGGTGAAAAGCCTGCGCAGCGAATAAACCCGTCGTCTGACGCGCAGCGGCGTCTGCACGGAAAGCGTGACTCTGCTCTTCCTTGCCGTGCAGACGCTGCGCATCAGACGGCGGGCTCGAACAAAAAAATCGAATCAATCGTCATGATCCAATACTACCTGAAACTCGCCTTCCGCTCCCTGCTGAAAAGCCCGATGTTCACCGCGCTTAATGTGCTGGGCCTGGCGTTGGGGTTGAGTGTGTCGCTGCTGTTGTTTCTGCACGTGCGGCAGGAGCTGTCATTTGACCAGTATCACGCCAATTCCGAGCGGATACACCGCGTAATCCTGGATTCCAGGTCGAGGGACGGTGAAATGCGCCAGCTGGCCAACGCGCCCAATGCCGTGGGCCCTGCTTTGCAGCAAAATATTCCGGCGGTAACGAAAGCGGCCCGCTTGCTGAAACACGAGTTCGGGTCGCCCGCCTTCGTCGTCGCGGGCGACAAAAAACTGGTGGAGGAAAACCTGTATTGGGCTGATCCTGAATTGTTTGACATATTTGACGCTCAGGCGCTCGCAGGCAATTTGCGGGAGGCTTTAAGCCGCCCGAATGCGGTTGCGCTCAGCCGCTCGGCAGCGCTGCGCTATTTTGGAACGACCGACGCGGTTGGTCAAACCCTGCGCGTCGACCGCATGGAACCGCTGGAAGTGCGGGCCGTCTATCAGGATTTTCCACCCAATTCCACTCTGGACGCCGACCTGATCGGCTCCTTTCAATCCGTCAAATGGGCCAATGCACGGCTCAGCTGGAACAACGCCAGTTTTGAGACCTGGCTGTTGCTGGGCCCCGGCGCCGACCGCCTTCAGGTGGAACGGCAGATGGCCGCCGTGCTGGATCGCAACGTCCCGAAAGCCGATCAATATTTTTCACTTTGGCTGCAACCCTTGCGCGACGCGCACCTGTATTCCTCTAATTTCAACAACAACTACTCCACCCGCGTCGGCGATCCCAAACAGGTGGGCATACTGGCGGCGCTGGCGCTGGCCGTGTTGTTGATCGCCTGTTTCAATTACATGAATCTGTCCACGGCGCGCTCGCAATTGCGGTTCCGCGAGGTGGGCATTCATAAAACCATGGGCGCTTCGCGGGGTAAAATGACAAGCCGGTTTTATGCCGAAACAGGGGTGCTGGTGGGCGTTTCCCTGCTGCTGGCATTCGCATTGCTACTGGCGGGCGTCCCGTTTTTTAACGAACTGGCCGATGCCCGGTTGCGCTACCGCGACCTGTTCGAGCCCGCCACCCTGGGGGCGATTTTGGGCATCGGCGGCCTGGTGGTTTTCTTCGCGGGATCCTATCCGGCGTTTTTTCTGTCGGCTTTTTTGCCCAAAAGCCTGCTGCAAACCAGTTTCCGGAAAAACTCCGGAGCGGGCCGGTTCCGCCGCGTCCTCGTCACGACCCAATTTGCCGTGGCGGTGACGCTGATGGTCGGGACCGTCGTTTTTTACCGGCAAATGCAATTTATTCAACAAAAAAACCTCGGTTTTGAACCGGAACAAGTCGTGGCCGTCACCACCGCCGCCGCTGAAAACATGGAACAGATCGATGCCCTGATCCAGGGTTGTCAGAACCTGGCGGCGGTAAAAGCCGTGTGCCGCGCCCAGACTTTTCCGGGCGGGCGGCCCAGCGGCCGCAGTTTGTCCAAGCCGGACGATGAGGACAACAGCCTCGACCTGGCCACCAACCGCGTCACTCCCGGGTTCGATCAGGTGCTGGGCATCCGCTTGCTGGCGGGCGCCCCGCTGCCGCAAAAACTGCCCGGTGACACCATTACCCACGTTATTTTGAATAAAACTGCCGTCGATTTTCTCGGCTACACGCCGCAGGAAGCCATTGGCAAAAAAGTAACCTGCCAGCTGGGCGACAACGCCGTGATCAGCGGTGTAATGGCCGATTTTCACGCCGAAAACCTGCACAGGCCGATCGGAGCCTATGCCTTTCACGACGGTGAGGGCGAAACGCGCCGCTTTCTGCTGGTCAAAATGAATACTGCCGACGTGCCGCAAACCATGCGGCAGATCGAAGGCGTATTCAAGTCCGCCTTGCCGCAGTCGCCCTTCGAATTCAGGTTTCTCGACGACCAGATCGACGCGTTGTACCGCACGGAACGGCGCACCGCGAAGGTCATCCTGGTCTTCTCCATCCTGTCGATTCTGATTTCCTGCCTCGGCCTGTTCGGCCTCGTGGCCTTTGCCGCCGAACAACGCACGAAGGAAATCGGCATCCGCCGGGTGCTGGGCGCCAGCGTGCCGGCCATCACGGGTTTGCTGGCCGGCGATTTCCTGAAACTGGTCGGCATCGCCATTGCCATTGCATCGCCGTTGGCCTGGTGGGTCATGAACCAATGGCTGCAGGACTTTGCCTACCGCATCGATATTCAATGGTGGATGTTCGCGGTGGCGGGCGCGCTGGCTGTGGCGGTGGCGTTTTTGACGGTCAGTTTTCAAAGCGTCAAGGCGGCCCTGGCCAATCCGGTGAAAAGCCTGCGCAACGAGTGAAGCCGCCGTCTGACGCGCAGAGTTCATTCCCGCACACCTTTTGTCCGAAAACGAACGGTATTTCGTCTTTTCTTTTACCTAAAATATTGACAATCAAAGAAAAAATATTTCGGCACGAAGTGTGAGACAAAAGCTTTCAACAACGACAATTGTCCAGCTATGATCGAAAGTTACTTCAAAATTGCGCTCCGCCAGCTGCGCCGCAACGGTCGCTATGCATTGATCAATGTGCTGGGCCTGGGCGCCGCGTTGGCGTTTTGCATCCTCTCCTTCACCCACTTCCGCTTCGCCCACAGCTTCGATCAGGGCCACCGCGACAAGGGGCGGATTTTCCGCGTGGAAGTGTACAAATCCACCAACCACCTGCTGCACGGCACCTGCCCTGCCACCCTGGCCGAGGCCGCGCCGGCCGATATTCCGGCCGTAGAAACAGCGACGCGTATCGACTCGCGCGGGGTGGTCGTCAAGCGCGGCGACAACGTGTTCAACCAGCAGGTCCATTTTGTCGATCCAAATTTCCTCGGCGTTTTTGACTTTCCGCTCGTGGCCGGACAGGCCCGGCTCGACGATCCCAATGCCTTGCTGATCACGGAGGATTTGGCCCAAAAATTCTTCGGTACGGATAGCCCCCTGGGCCAGACCCTCCTGTTGTATGCCGACCTGCCGCAGCGCAAGGCGCTCACGGTCACGGGAGTGCTTAAAAATCTGCCCAAAAATTCGAGCCTCCAGTTCCAGATGCTGACGCACCTGGACAACCAGCTGGAAGGCGACAAGCCGGTACGTTATGACTCCTGGAAATGGTTCGTGGACGCAGCATTCGTCCGACTGCGCAACCCGGCCGATGCCCCGGCAGTAGAACAAGCCCTGCAGGCGTATTGTGCGCCGCAGAACCAGGCCAACCTCAACTGGCCCGTAGAACGCTACCGCCTGGAAGCCTTGCCGGAAATGGCGCTGAACGCGCGCAATGTCCGCTGGAACAACCTGTCCAACGGTATTTCCCCGGCTGCCATTTGGGGCAATATCACGGTCGCCCTCATGCTGCTCCTCACGGCCTGCCTCAATTTCGCCAACACGACCATCGCCGTCGGCAACCGGCGCCTGCGCGAAATGGGCGTGCGAAAAGTGATGGGCGGCAGCCAGCGGCAGTTGATGCGTCAGTTGCTCGGAGAGGCGTTTTTCGTGTGCCTCGCCGCCATGGCATTCGGCATGCTGCTGGTGTACCCTTTGGCCGATTGGTACAATGCGACCTGGAAACACCTGGAATTAAAAATCAGCTATGCCGATAATCCCGCTTTGATCGCTTTTCTGGCGGGCGCCACCGTGCTGACCACCCTGTTGGCGGGCGCCTACCCGGCATTTTACATCAGCCGTTTCAATCCGTCGAGCATTTTCCGGGGGACCTTGCGTTTCGGAGGCGCCAGCGTGTTTTCCAGACTCATGATGGGCGCGCAGGTGACGATTTCACTGGCCGCCGTGGTGGTGGGTTTCAGTTTTGCGCGCAACGCACAGGTGCAGCGCCGGGCCGATTTGGGCTATGCCCGCCAGAGCCTGGCGGGAGTGGAGGTCGCCGATGCCGCCTCGATGCGCACTTTTGAGGACGCTATTCGCCGCTATCCGCAAGTGCAGGCGACAGCGGGCACCCGGCACCACACCGGATTCAGTTACCGCCAGGTGGAATTCAAATACCAGGGCAATCAGCAGGAATCCTTGTGGTTTGAAGTCGGCAAGGACTACCTGCCTTTGATGGAAATGAAAATATTGGACGGGCAGGGATTTCCGGAAGAGACTGGTAGTGGAGAAGGCGCAGAAGTGCTTGTAAATGAAACCTTTGTGCGCGAAATTGCCGGCGGGGCAGCCATCGTTGGCCAGACCATCCAGTTCGATACTGCCGCCTACCGGGTAGCCGGCGTCGTCAGGGATTTCCTGACTGACTCGCCGTTCGACCCCATGAAGCCGGCCGTTTTGCACCTGACTGCGGAAAACAACCTGCGGTTCTGCATCGTCAAGGGCAAGCCGGAAGACCTTCGGGCGGTGTACGGCGCCATGGAGACGGAGTGGAAGCGCCTGTTTCCGTACAAGCCTTTTTCGGGTTTTTACCAAAGCCAGGTGCTGGCCGAAGCCCTCGAAGTGTCGGACAATATCGCGAACACCATGCTGGTTTTCGCCCTGGTGATCCTGTTGCTCACGGTCAGCGGCCTTTTTGCCATAGTGTCGCTCAATGCCCTCCGCCAGTTTCGCGGACTGGCGCTCCGGCGCGTGCTCGGAGCCACCGCGGCCAACATCGCGTATCACCTCAACCGCAATTTTTTCTACGTGTTGCTCGGCGCCACCGTGGTGGGCTGCCTGCTGGGGCGGGTATTCGCTCTCGCCATGCTGAACAGCATTTATAAAATACACGCCGGCGTTCAAATTCAGGTGCTGGCCTTTGCCGCATTTTCCGTGCTCCTGGTGGTTGGCGCCACTGTGGGGGTAAAAGTCTGGCAGATTTTAAAAGCCAACCTGTCCGACGCCTTAAAAGCTGAATAACGCAACCATGTTCCGAAATCTGCTCAAAATCTCCCTGCGCCTGCTTTGGCGCGACCGTTTTTTCAGCCTGCTGAACCTCACGGGCCTGGCGACCGGCCTGGCAGCCGCCGTGCTCATGTTTCTCTGGGTGCGCGACGAATGGAGTTTCGATCGCTTCCACCGCCACGGCGAGCGGACTTACCGCGTGGTGACCAACTGGCAGTTCGGCGAAAACCGCGAGTGGATACAAACCACGCCCGCGCCTTTGGCCGAAGAAGCGCGCGTCAGCGTGCCCGGCCTGGACAAAATCCTGCGCACCTGGAACCTGGGCAACGAGACCTTTTCGGTGGGCGCCAACCGCGCGGACCTGGAAAAGGTCAGCCTCGCCGAAAACGGCTTTTTCGACATTTTCGATTTCGAATTCATCGTAGGGAGCCCGCAAAACGCCCTCGCCAATCCGCAAAATATCGTGCTCACCGAGTCGGCCGCGCGCAAGGTTTTTGGGAAAATACCCGCTTTGGGCGAATCGCTGCGGCACGCCGATAAAGGCGATTTTCAGGTCGGCGGGGTGGTCCGCGACCTGCCTACCAACTCAAGTATCCGTTTCGACGCCATTTTACCCTGGGAAACGAACATCCAGAAATTTGCCCGCAACCCCAAAAACGCCCTCAATTGGGGCATGATCAACTACGGCACCTGGGCCCTGCTGCGCCCCGATGCCGACCCGGCTGCCGTGGCGGCGCAGTTGTCCGACATCTCGGGGCGCTACCGCTCGGGCGACGAGGCGTTTTACTACGCTTTGCAGCCGCTCCGCGACATCCATTTGTACTCCTCGTTCATTTCGCGGGGCGAATTCGGCGACCTGGGCACGGTGCGCACTGTGGGCGCCATCGGACTGCTGATTCTGCTGATCGCCTGTATCAACTACGTGAACCTGACGACGGCCCGCGCCGGCAGCCGGGTGCGCAGCGTAGGCATTCGACAGACGATCGGGGCGCGAAAAGTCGATTTGTTCGGCCAGTCGATGCTCGAATCGGGGCTTACGGTGGCGGCGGCGACGCTTCTGGCGGCAGCGCTGGCGTGGCTTAGCCTGCCCTTTTTTGAAAATATTTCGGGGAAAGAATTTACCCCTCAACAGATATTCAGCGGCGCTACCGCCGCTGTATTGGGCTGCACGGCTCTCGTCGCCTGGCTGCTCAGCGGCATCCAGCCCGCCCTGCAACTGACACGTTTCCGGCCCGTCACGGCCATGAAGGGCGAGGTGCAGGGGGTCGGCAAAACCTGGCTCCGCAAGTCGCTCGTGACCGTCCAATTTGTGTTTTCGATTGGTCTGGGCATCTGTGCGCTACTGATGTGGCAGCAGTTGAAATACGTCCGGGAGGCCAAACTGGGTTACGACCGCGAGCACACCTTTATGGTGTTCGTGCCCGGGGATAAAGCCCTGCTGCTGAAATCGGAGCTCCAGAACCAGCCCGGCGTCGTGGGCGTCACCACCAGCGACAACCCTTTTGTGGACCTCGGCAGTCAGGTGAGCGGCGACGATTGGGAAACCAAGCAGCCCGACCAGGCTTCCGACCTGTGGACGATCAACGTGGACGGCGATTTTCCGCAGTTTTTCGGGCTGCAACTCGCCTCGGGGCGCTGGTTCAATCCCGGCAACGCGGACTCCCTTTCTTTCGTGATCAATGAATCCGCCGCAAAAATGATGCTCTTGCAGGAGCCCCTCGGCAAATGGATCGAACACGGCGGCAAGCGCGGTACCATCGTCGGCGTGGCGAAGGATTTTCACTTTCAGTCGCTGCACACGGCCATCGAGCCGATGATTTTCAGCCAGGTATCCGATTGGTTGTACGTGATTTACGTCAAAACCACCGGCGCCAGTACCGCCCAGGCCATCGCTTCCACGCAGCAGGTTTTTCAAAAAATATTCCCCGAAAAGGTGTTCGACTACACCTTCCTCGACGACCAGTACAACGACCTGTACAAGGCTGAAAATCGCGCCGGCCAGCTCACGGGCTGGTTTACCGGACTGGCTTTGTTCATCTCCTGCCTGGGCTTGTTCGGGCTGGCCACCTTTGCCGCTGCCCAGCGGACCAAAGAGATCGGTATCCGCAAGGTGCTGGGCGCCAGCGTGGCGGGCATTGCGGGCCTGCTCGCCGGCGATTTCCTCCAACTCGTGCTGCTGGCGCTCGTGCTGGCCTCGCCGGTGGCCTGGTGGGCCATGCGGCATTGGCTGGCCGATTTTGCCTACCGGATCGACATCGGCTGGCAGGCTTTCGCCGTAGTCGGCTTTGCGGCCATCGTGCTGGCGTTTTTGACGGTGAGTTCGCAGGCCGTGCGGGCGGCTTTGCTGAATCCCGTGAAATCGCTGCGCAGCGAGTGATTGGGGATGGTTGTTGTTTTTTGACAGGATCGACAGGATTTGCAGGTTAAAATTTCCATCCTGCAAATCCTGTCGATCCTGTCAAAAAAGAAAAAAAACCTGTCTCATTGCCCTGAAATGCTGAAAACAGTTTCAATAAATGTCCTGAGCCATGCTGTTGAACAATCTGAAAATAGCCGTCCGTAACCTGCGGAAATACAAATTCTTCTCGGCGCTCAACGTGCTGGGGCTGGCGCTCAGCATGAGCGCCTCGTTGCTGATCATCACGGTGATCCGCAACCAGTTCGGTTACGATGAATTTCATCCGGCGGCCGGGCGTACGTACCGGATCATTACCGAGGCGCAGCGCAAGGAAGGCGGCAGCGAAAAATACGCCTCTTCGCCTTTCCCGGTGGCCACGGCGCTGCGCAACGACTACGCGGTAACGGAGCAGGTCACCAGCCTCTGTTTCGGCCCCAGGGGCGATGCCACGGTGGGCGGTAACACCTTGCCCATCGAGGGTTTTTATGCCGATCCGGCGTTTTTCAAAGTTTTCGGGTTTCAGCTCGATGCCGGCAACGAGGCCGATGCCCTGGCGGCGCCGTTTTCGATCATCCTGACGCAGGAGGCGGCAGTGAAGTTTTTCGGCAATACCAACCCTTTGGATAAAACGCTGGATATCAAAGGATACGGACAATTCAAGGTGAGCGGCGTGTTGAAAAAAATAACCCAAAAAACCCACCTGCAATTTGAAGCCCTCGCCTCGGCGGCGACAATGGCGGCGCTGGAAAAGCAATTGAAACCCGAAGAGGCGGACTTTGCTGTGCTCGACAACTGGCTCAATTATTACCAGACCTACACCTACGCCCTGCTCCGCCCCGGCAAAACCAAAGCCGATCTCGAAACCGTTCTGGGCGAACTGGCCGCCACCCGATACAAAGGCCTGGCCCTCGAAAGCCGCGACGCCGGGTATCAATTTCACGCACAAAACCTGGCCCACATCACCCCCGCCGACGAGCTGTTGAGCCAGTCGTCGGGTGGGGGGCTGCCTATGTTCCTCATCTGGGGGCTCAGCGGTTTTGCGGTTTTGCTCATGCTGTTTCCCTGCCTCAACTACGCCAACCTGACCATCGCACGCGCCCTGGTGCGGGCCAAAGAGGTCGGCATCCGCAAGGTGATGGGCGCCAAACGCGGACAATTGATCCGGCAGTTTTTGACCGAAGCCCTGCTGACGGCTGCGCTCGCGCTGGCCCTCGGCTGGCTGCTCCGACTGCCGCTCATGCGCCTGCTCGAAGGCCTGGCGCCGGGCACGGATTCGGACCTTTACAGCCCTTTGCTGGAAGACTGGAAGACATACGCAAGTTTCGGCGTGTTCACCCTCGTGGTCGGGCTGGGCGCCGGACTGCTGCCGGCTGTGTACCTCTCGCGGTTTCGCCCCGATGCCGCCCTGCGCGACGTGTCGAAAATCCGGATGTTTTCGCGGATGAATTTGCGCAAAGCGTTGATCGTCACGCAATTTGCCATTTCCCTGGTTTTCCTCATCGTGGTGACGACGATGTGGAAACAGCTGAATTTTGCCACCACCGCCAGTTATGGTTTTGACCGGGAAAACATTGTCAACATCGATCTGCGCAACGTGGATTACCCCAGCCTTGCAGCCGAAATTGCCCGTGATCACCGCGTGGTGCGGGTTTCGGCCTCTTCACATACCCTGGGCACCTGGGAAGACCGCGCTGTGGACCTGCGCAAAACCCGCGACGGCGAGCCCATGCCGTTGCGCAATTTCTATGTCGATCAAAACTACCTGCCCAACCACGGGCTCACCCTCCTGGCAGGTGAGAATTTCCCCGCCGACGCCAGTCCGGAGCATCAGCAGTATGTCCTGCTGAATGAAAAAGCCCTCGAATTTTTCGAACTCGGCACCCCGCAGGAAGCCCTGGGCAAAACCCTCTGGCTCAACGACTCGACCGGTCTGGTGCTGCGCGGGGTGGTGAAAGATTACCATTTCCGCCCGTTCACCAACGCCATCGGCCCCATGGCGCTGATGTATTCGCCGCCTCAATTCACCCAGGTCAACGTACGCCTGATGCCCGGCGACCCCCGCGGCGCGTTGGCCACGATGGAAGGCATCTGGAAAAAATTTGACCCGATCCACCCGATGTCTTATGCATTCCTCGACCAGAAACTGGCCGCCTGCTACGATGAAATGCGTAAAACCGCCGGGCTGCTGTTCTTTTTTGCCCTGCTGGCCATTTCCATCGCCTGTCTGGGCCTGCTGGGCATCGTGACGTTCAGCGTCGAAACGCGGGGCAAAGAGATCAGCATTCGCAAGGTCGTGGGCGCTTCGGTGACCGAGTTGGCTCTGCAGTTGTCGCGCAATTACCTCGTCCTGCTGGGCATCGCTATTGTGATCGCGTTGCCGCTGGCCTTCTTTATTTCCGATCAAATGCTGCAAACCTTCGCCTACCGCATCGACGTGGACGCAGGTATTCTGCTCGGCTGCGCGATCGGGCTGCTTGCCCTGGCGCTTGCAACCGTGGGCTGGCAAACCATCCGGGCCGCCCTGGGCAATCCGGTGCATTCACTTCGCAATGAGTAGACCACACTTCTGTGCTTTGGCGGTCCGATCTTTTTACCGCCAGGGGTGCAGGAATTAAACTTTTCATACCATGCCACACATCGCCATTCCCATCCCTTCGCTCCCCGGCAAACAGGACATCGAAATCGAAGTGACCATCAACGGGCAGCGGCAGCAACTCCATTACCGGGTCGAACTTTTCCACTGGGCCGATTGCGACATTCCGACCATCGACCGGGCGGAATGCATCCGGCACATGCTGAGTGACTACGACCAGGACTGGATGCTTTACTACATCGGCGCGCCGACCGAGCAATTCGTCCCGATCACTTTTGTCAAAAAGGAAGATTGGGTGTGGCAGCGCAAGCTGATGGTGGGGGGAAACGCGTGAATTCATAACCTGTTTATCCAAAGCTATGATCCGCAATTACGTCAAAATCGCCCTGCGCAACCTGCGCAAAAACCCGGTGTACACATTCATCAACGTGACCGGTCTGGCCGTTGGTCTCGCCTCGGGCATCCTGATCCTGCTGTGGGTGGCCGACGAATACCGCTACGACCGTTTTCATGAAAAACTGCCGCAGCTGCACGTGCTCCTGCAAGACCAGCACATGCAGGGCCAGACCTACACCTTCGAGGCCTTGCCCGGGCCGCTGAACACTGCGTTGCTGAGCGAAATTCCGGAGGTCAAAAACGTGGCGCGGGCCTCCTGGCCAGGGCGTTTTTTGCTGAAATCCGGTGAAAAATCCACGTACGAACGGGGTTTCTATGCAGAGCCGTCTTTTTTGCAAATGTTCACTTTCCCTGCCCTGAAAGGCGACCCGGTGGCGGCCTTGCAGGACGCGGGCTCCTGTGTCATCACCGAGCGCACGGCCAAAAAATTCTTCGGCGACGGCGAAGCGATCGGGCAGGTTATCCGCCAGAACGACCAGCGCGACCTGAAAGTAGGCGCCGTCATCCGCGACGTGCCGGCCAACAGTTCGCTGCGTTTCGATGTGCTGCTGCCGTTTCGCATTTTTGAACAAAACAACGCCGACTGGATCACCGGCTGGAGCAGTAATTCTATGCCCATGTGGGCTGAATTGCAACCCGGCGTCGATCTGGACGCCCTGAACGCCAAATTGTACCATTTTATCCAGGGTAAGAACCCCGAAGCCGAGGCGCAGCTGCACGCCTATCCCTACGCCAAATGGCGGCTCGAGAGCGAATTCGAAGAGGGCAAGCCCAGCGGCGGCCGCATCGATCTGGTGCGGCTCTTCACGGCCACAGGGATCTTTTTGCTGCTCATTGCCTGCGTCAATTTTATGAACCTCGCCACCGCCCGTTCCGAAAAACGGGCGCGCGAAGTGGGCGTCCGGAAGGTCGTCGGGGCGCAGCGCAGCCTGATCATCGGGCAGTTTTTGAGCGAGGCGCTGGTGCTGACGCTGATCGCGCTGGTGCTGGCCGTCGCATTGGTGTTGCTGAGCCTGCCGGCCTTCAACCGTTTTGCGGACAAGACTTTGACGATGGGTTTTTCCAACTGGCCGCTCTGGTCGGCCATTCTGGCCGGTGGTGTGCTCACGGGCATTCTGGCGGGGAGCTATCCGGCATTTTTTCTCAGCGGATTTCAGCCGGTCCGGGTCCTGAAAGGCACGATCCGAACCGGGAAAAAAGGCAGTTTGCTGCGCAAATGCCTGGTCACGTTTCAGTTCGTGATCTCTATTTTCCTTATTATCGGCACGCTGGCCATCAACTGGCAGGTAAAACACACCCAGAACCGCCCGCTCGGCTACGCAGCCGACAACCTGATCGACATACCCGCCCGTGGCGATATGGGCCGCAATTTTCAGGCGTTCAAAAACGATTTACTCCAGATGCCGGCTGTAAAAAGTGTCTCCAACGGCAACGACGACCTGCTGATGTTTGGCAGCAACAGTTCCGGATTTACCTGGCCGGGCAAAACCGACGACCAGAATTTTCTGGTCACCACGGCCTGGGTCGGCGCCGATTACGTGTCCACCGCCGGGCTGACGATCAAGGAAGGCCGCGATTTTTATCCCGAATACGGCGGCGACACCATGAGCGTGCTGCTCAACGAATCGGCCGTGCGGCGCATGGGGCTGGAACATCCGATCGGTGCGGTGATCAGCTACGACACCACCCGCACGGTCGTGGGCGTCGTGCAGGATTTTGTGTTCAACGATCCATTCGGCAAACCGGCGCCTATGGCGATCATGCTGAACAAGGACGCGTTCGGCCATTTTTTTGTGCGTTTTGACAACGACGCCAACTGGAAATCGAACCTTTCACAAATCGAGCAGGTGTTCAGGAAACACCACGCAGCCTATCCTTTCGAGTTTAAATTTACGAAAGACGAGTTTCAGAAACAGTTTCAGCGCTTGTCGCAGGTGGGCGATCTGGCGAATGTATTCGGCGCGCTGGCGATCTTCATTTCCTGCCTCGGCTTGTTCGGCCTGTCGGCTTACGTGGCCGAGCAGCGCAAAAAGGAGATCGGCATCCGCAAAGTGCTTGGCGCCACGCTGGGCAACATCTGGTTCGCCTTGTCCAAAGACTTTTTGACCCCCGTGCTGGCCGCTTTTGTCCTCGCCGCGCCCTTGGGGGGCTGGGCGATGTCGAAGTTTCTGATGCGCTTCGATTACCGGATTGAAATGTCGTGGGTGATGTTTGCCGTGGCGGGTGCCGCGGCGCTGCTGGTGGCCGTGCTGACGGTGAGTTTTCAGGGGGTGAAAGCCGCGCTGACGGACCCCGTGAAGTCGCTGAGAAGCGAATAAAAGAAGCGGCGGGCGGGTAACAAAAGGGCGGATCGGCGGATTTTTGTCAAAATAACTACGATGAACTACGCCCTTATCTCAATTTTCCTCTTCGGCTGCGTGCTGGGGATGGTAGTGACCAGGTTCTTCCTGACTGACAAGTTTTGGAGGAAAAATTG
>JBGAJY010000221.1:0-8972 GCA_044224705.1 Saprospiraceae bacterium | reverse complement strand
TCTGGCTGACGACCTATTCCTTTCCGGGCGGGCCCAAAACGAGCATCGCCAGTCTGAACGATTCCACCCTTTTTACCGGGCTCACACACGGCGTCTCGCGCAGCGCCAACGAGGGGCACGACTGGACGCAAGTTTTGGAATCGGGCCTCATTTTCACCCTGCATACCACTCCCGAAGGGCTTTTATTGGCCGGCGGTCGTGGCAAAATATTCGTGTCGGACGACCAGGGGATGCACTGGGATTCCGTCGACCTCGGCCATAATTACCCGGTGGTGCGTTTTGCGCACAATCAAACGGGCGGCCTGTTTGCCATCACCTGCGACTCCGACCTCGAACTGGGCTTTGTCGGCGCCGGGGTGTTTTTTTCCAATGACAACGGCCAGTCCTGGGCGCCTCGCAACAACGGCCTCAACAATTACCTCTGCACCGACCAGATCGACATCGATCAGAACGGGCGGCTTTACCTGACCGTTCGCAATGAATGGTCCAACGGCGAAGGCGGCCTGTTCATTTCCGACGACAATGCCCTTCATTGGACGCCCGTCAGCATCGAAATCGACGGCCAGAACGTCATTGAAAACGAGGTGCTGATCCACTCGACTTACGGCTTGAATGTCTCGAATCAGGACACACTTTACCTGAGCGTCGAGGGCGTCACGGGCTCGGCTGAAATTCGGCTAAACCTTTGCCGGCACTTGTCGGAACTCACCAGTCCCGGTTTCTGGAAGATCAACAAGGTGTGGAACGGGGCGAGTTGGTGGCTCGACCGACCGCTTTCAGGGGTGTTTGTCGCCCAAAACGGCGATGCGTACGGCTCCGTGGCCGGGTCGACCGGCTTCGGGGGCGGTTTTTTCAGGAAAAGCGGAACGGCGGACTGGAACCGTCAGTTGCAAGGCCTTGGGCTCGATGTTTTGGGCTTTTACAATGCGCAGATTTTTACCGAGATGTCGTCTGGCAAAATATTCATGGTCCAGTATTTTGATGAACGGGTTTACTGGGCCGACACCAGCCAGACGACTGGCGTTTGGACGCCCGTCCAGTCCGCAGGGCAGTTTAATATTGCCCCCAACCCGGTCGCGGCAGGCGCTTCTTTTCGCGTAAGCTCCGACAGCGAACTCAACCACGAAACCGTTTACCTGATTGGCGCAAATGGCGAACTGATCGGCGAAACCCCTTGCTCAGGCAATTCTTTCGTACTGACTGCCCCGTCCCAGGCAGGTTTGTATTGGGTTTTCATCCGCGGGCGCGCTCAAAGCCTCATCGTTCTTCGCGAGTAAAACATGATTGATGAACACATTCCACCTTTTCTCCCTGAGCAGCATGTTGCTGCTGTTGTGCTGTTCCTGCGGGCAACAACAAGCGCCGGAAAACCATTCGGTATTCAGTCAGAACACTCCCGACAGCCCACTCTACAAAGCCGAACTGGCGCGACAAATCCGTGCCATCGGCGCCGACCGGCTCGATTACCACGTGGAAGGCTACACGGAGCGCCAGGGCGAAGCGTATTTATGGGTAAATGTGCAAGGAGAAGGGCTTTCCGCTATCGCGGAAATGACAGTGCCGGATTGGCAGAAACTGGGTAAAATCCGTGAAAATCAAGGACTTGGCTATCGGGGCGCGAAACTCGACGGCCTTCAATTCGACATTTTGGACGACTCACCCGAGGTGCAATTCGTCTTCCGCGAGCTCCGGCGCATCATCGACTAAATCCGTAAATAAAAAAGCCGGACAAACTTTTACGTTATTGATAAAGCCAGGCTACTGGATCTTTTTTCCCGCAGACAAACGCAGATTTTTTTCGCAGATTTCGCACATTTCGACACCGTTTAAACATTTGCGTAATCTGTATTACATCTGTGTTTCTCTGGAAAAAAAGGTCCAGTAGAGTATGCATAAACCCTTATAAACCCTCATCAACCTTTATCAACCTTTATCAACCTTTATCAACCCCAATAGAATGGCGGTCGGCGACCCGGCGCGCCTTGCGGATACGGACGGCGACGACCTTGTATTCCGGGCATTTCGCTTCCGAATCGTTGACGTCGGAGGTCACGATATTGACCATCAGTTCGGGGAAATGGAAGGTCGTACTCAGCACCCCTCTTTCACTTCCTCGGTGATGCGCGCCTTGATATCGACCTTGCCGCGGGCGGATTCGACGCAAACCCAATCGCCTTCCGCGATCTGGTTGTTGGCGGCATCGGCCGGGTGGATGAGCAGCATGTCTTCCGTCACGATTTGAACGTTGCGCGTGCGGCGGGTCATGGTGCCGGCGTTGTAGTGCTCCAGCACGCGGTTGGTCGTCAGGATGTAAGGATAGTCCTTTGCGTATTCGAGTATTTCGCGGGTTTCCACGAATTCTCTGAAAATGAACCTGCCTTTGCCGCGCTTGAAGGAGTCCGTATGCAGGATTTTGGTATCGTTGCCATCGGGCGCCACCGGCCATTGTTTGCCCTGGCGGCCAAGTTCTTCCCAGCGAACGCCTGCGAAAAACGGCACGATCTGGGAGATTTCTTCGAGCATGGTTTTGGCGGAATACGGCGGCTGCGGATAGCCCATGCGGTTCATGATGTCCACCATGATTTGCCCGTCCGATTTGGCATTGCCGACGGGTTTCACCACCTGATTGACCCGCTGAATACGGCGTTCGCCATTGGTAAAAGTTCCTTCTTTTTCAAGGAAAGAAGCCCCCGGGAGTACGATATCGGCCAGTTTGGCGGTTTCGGTCATAAAAATCTCCTGAACGATGAGCAGGTCGAGCGCGTTCAGAGCGGCTACTACCTTGTTGGTATTCGGGTCGGACTGCACCAGATCTTCGCCCATGACCCAAAGCACCTTCAAGTCGCCGGCAAGGGCGGCATCGTACATTTCCGGTATTTTGAGACCGACGTGGTCGGGCAATTTTGCCCCGCCGTAAAAGGCCTCGTATTTGGCAATAATATCGGGTTGGGTCAAATCGAGATAACCGGCGCCCTGGTAGGGCTGCACGCCCATATCGGCCATGCCCTGCACGTTGTTTTGGCCGCGCAGAGGATTGACGCCACAGCCGCGTTTGCCCACGTTGCCGGTGAGCATGGCGAGGTTGGCGATCTGGATCACCGCGTAGGTGCCCTGATACTGCTCCGTCACACCCAGGCCGTGGAACGACATGGCGGCATTGGCCGAGGCATAGGCACGGGCAGCGGCGCGCACTTTTTCACGCGGCACGCCGGACACGGCTTCCAGTTCGTCGATGTTGAGGGCCAGGACGTTCTGCTTGAGTTCGTCAAAGCCCTCTGTGCGGTTTTCAATAAATGACTTGTCTTCAAGCCCTTCTGAAATAATGTAATACAACATCATGTTCAGCACGGCGATATTGGTGCCGGGACGCAGTTGCAAATGGTAGTGGGCGTAGCGGGCGATTTCGGTTTCCCTCGGATCGATCACGATCAGGGTTTTGCCCTTCATGGCCTGCTGTTTGATTTTGGCGCCCGTGACCGGGTGGCCTTCCGTCGGATTGGCGCCGATCACCATCATACAATCGGTGAATTTGAGGTCCTCGATCGAGTTGGTGGCCGCGCCGGTGCCGAAAGTCCGCTGCATACCGATGGCAGTGGGCGAATGGCAAACCCGCGCGCAACCGTCGATATTGTTCGTCCCAACGACGGCACGGATAAACTTCTGCATCAGGTAGTTCTCCTCATTGGTACAGCGCGACGACGAAATGCCGGCAATCGCATCGGGGCCGAATTGAGCGCGGGCCGAGGTGATTTTTTCTGCAATAAGATCGTACACTTCATCCCAGCTGGCTTCTACAAATTCGCCGTTTTTCCTGATCAGCGGCTGCCGCAGCCGATCCGGGTGATCGTAGAAGGAAAAGGCGTAACGGCCTTTGAGGCAGGTGTGGCCTTTGTTGACCTCTGCGTCCCAGGGCGCCTGAATACTGAGCACTTTACCGTCTTTGACGCTGACGCTCAGGTTGCAACCCACGCCGCAATAGGTACAAATGGTTTGCACCTTGTCTTGTCCGACCAGCGATTTGGATTGAAAAACGTCGGAGATGGCCGAAGTCGGGCAAGCCTGCGCACAGGCGCCGCAGGAAACGCAATCCGACTCCAGAAAACTCTGGTCGATGCCTTTGATGATGCGGCTGTCGAAGCCGCGGCCTTCCACCCCGAGGACAAATTGCCCCTGTACTTCGTCGCAAGCCCGCACGCAGCGGTAGCACATGATGCACTTCGACATGTCGGAGGTCATGTACGGGTGGCTAAGGTCTTTTTGCCGGTCGAGGTGATTTTTGCCCTCCGGGTAACGCACCGAACGGATACCCACGCGCGCGGCAGTGTCCTGCAACTCGCAGTTACCGTTCACTTCGCAGGTAAGGCAATCCAGCGGGTGGTCGGTAAGTACCAGTTCGATCAGGTTTTTGCGAAGTTTTTGCACCTCGGGCGACTCGGTGAACACGTACTGGCCGGCCTCCATCTGGGTGTGGCAGGCGGCTTTCATGCGGCGTGGCCCGTTGGCTTGCAGCGCGACTTCCACGCTGCACACCCGGCAGGCGCCGTATGCTTCGAGATTGGGGGCGTCGCAGAGCGTAGGTACGCTGTCGCGGCCGAAATGGCGACGGGCAACCTGGAGTATGGTTTCGCCCGGCTCGAACGTACAGGGTTGGCCATTGATATAGGCAACAGTGGTCAGGTCAGACATGGCGGATCAGTTCAGTTTTTAAAATACGGCTTCAATTCAGGTTCAAAATACTGGAGCGCATTTTTGACCGGGAGCGGAATACCGCCCCCCAGCGCGCACAAAGAGCCTTTTTCGAGCGTATCGAGCAGGTCGTTGAGCAAATCGCGATCAATGCGGTAATCGGAGGTGTAGGCTTTTTGAAAAAGTTCTTTTCCCCGAACGGAGCCGATTCGGCAAGGGAAACATTTGCCGCAGCTCTCATGCGCGGTAAAGGCGAACAGGTGTTCGATGTATTTGATCAGCGGGAAACGCTCGGGAACCGACAAAATGGAGGCATGGCCGAGCAAAAAGCCGTTTCCGGAAAAAGATTCGAAATCGATCGTGAGGTCGTTCACGCGGGAAAGCGGCACCAGTCCTCCCAGCGGACCGCCGATGTGCAGGGCCTTGACCGGCTCTTTAAAGCCGCCGCCCAGCTCGTACACGGCAAACGACAGGGGCGTGCCCATGTCCACCTCGTACAGGCCGGGATTTTTGAAGTGGCTGTCGAGCGACAGGAGTTTGGTGCCGCTCGATTTGGCTGTGCCCACCGATTTGAACGCCTCGCCGCCTTCCTGCGCGATGAAAGGCAGATTGGCCAGCGTTTCCACGTTGTTGACGGCCGTCGGCTTGCCATAAAGGCCGTATTGCGCCGGAAACGGCGGCCGCGTCCGCACCTCGGGTCGGTTGCCTTCGATGGAGTTGAGCAAGGCCGTTTCTTCGCCGCAGATATAGGCGCCCTGGGCTTTGACCACTTTCAGGCGGAAGGGAAAAGGCTGCCCTTCGGGCGTATCGAGCGGGAAAAGATTGTTGAATTGTTCCGCTACCCGGCGCGCGATCGCGATCGATTCGGGGTACTCGGCGCGGATGTACACCACGCCCTCGGTAGCGCCCGCAATGTAGCCGGCCAAAGCCATGCCGGCCATGAGCAGATGGGGCTGTTCTTCCAGGATGTAGCGGTCGGAGAAAGCCCCGGGGTCGCCCTCGTCGGCATTGCAGACGATGTATTTCTGGTCGGCCTGTTCCTTGCGGACCGTGTCGAGTTTGATGGCCATTGGAAAACCTGCGCCGCCACGACCGCGCAAACCCGAAATTTTCAACGCTTCCAACAACGTGTCGGCGCCGCGGCCGAGCCAAACCGGCAGCAAACGCAGGCATTCTTCGAGGCTGAGGGCATTGTCTGTGAGAATGCCTCGCCCGTGATTTTTGATGGTGTATTTGGCGGGGCGGCTTTCAGTTTCGTGGCGGCAAATCGCCGGAATGGCGTCCGCTTCGGCGCCCGAATGGTTCTGACCGTCGACGTGGAAAGCGCGATTTTCGTAACAACGGCCCAGGCAGTACACCGGCCCCACCGCCTCGGCGCCAAATTGCGCTTCGAGCTCGTGCCGAACGGCATCCTGCGTACCTGCCAGCAGGCAGGCGCTCCCGGCGCAGTAAAAACCTTTTTTACCGCTGTTTTCGGGGTTTAAAAAATCATAAAAAGAGGCCGTCCCGTAAGTGGATGCATTGCCGATCAAAAACTTGCCGGCTACCTCGCGGTAGCGCTGATCGTCGGGGCCGCCGTCGGCCGGCAGCTGCTCGAAAAGATTGTCGTCGAGACCCTTGCGGGCCGACAGGTTGCGTATATTCTTCGACATGGATATGTGGTAAGGGCTTCTAAAAGTACCGGCTTTTTGATGTTTTCTGCGAAAAAAGAAACGATTGTGTCGCCAGAACCGCTTCCGGGGCAATTTTACAATAAAATATGATCTTTGGCCGCTCATCTCAAACGGATAAATCCGGCATGAACACTTTTATCGCCATTCTTCGGGGCATCAATGTCAGCGGCAAAAACATGATCAAAATGCCGGAACTCAAAGCCCTGTTTGCCGACGCGGGTTTTGCCTCCGTGCAGACTTATATTCAAAGCGGAAACGTGGTTTTTTCCGCCCCCGAAACCGTGGAGGCGCAACTCGCCGCCTCGATTGAAAAAGCCCTTGCAGACCGTTTCGGCTTCGCCGTTCCCGTTTTGGTCAGAACGAGCGAGGAATGGGCCCTCGTGTTGCGTAACAACCCTTTTTTAGCGGAAAAAGACATCGACCCGGCCTTTTTGCACGTCACACTGCTCGATTGCCAGCCCGGGCCGGAAGCCATTGACAAACTGATGCAATACCAATACGAACCCGACCGCTACCGCCTCGAAGGCAGAGCGGTTTATCTGTATTGCCCGGGCGGTTACGGCAACACCAAACTGAGCAACGCTTTTTTTGAAAGCAAACTCAAGGTGCGTGCCACTACCCGCAACTGGAAGACAATGAACGAATTATACCAACTTTCCCTCACAGTTTAAAACTGACCGAACTACCCTGTCATGCTTCGTACGATCCTCGTTTTACTCGCAACCCTGATCGCCCTGCCCATCGTCGCCATTTACTGGGATCAACCGCTATCGGCGGAGATCGCCGCCACTTTGCACCGCCTGGTGTACATCATGCTGGGGGTGGCGCTCACCTGTTTTGTCGTGAGTGAAATCACCGGCAATTGCAGCCAGGTGGACAAACTGTGGAGCGTCGTGCCCGTCGTGTACGTCTGGACGGTCGTCCTGGCTTCCGATTATTCGCCCCGACTGGTGCTGATGGCCGTTCTGGCAACGCTTTGGGCCGCCAGGCTCACCTACAATTTCTGGCGGCGCGGCGGCTACGACTGGCTCCCCTGGCGCGGCGAGGAAGACTATCGCTGGAGCGTATTGCGCCAGAATCCTCTGCTCAAGGGACGCCTGCGCTGGGGACTGTTCAACCTGTTTTTTATTTCCCTTTACCAGAACAGCCTGATCCTCTTGTTCACCCTGCCCACCCTCGTGGCCTGGCAGGGCAGCGAACGCCCCCTGGGCATTTTCGACGGCGTGGTTGCGGGTTTGTTTCTGACGTTTTTGTTGTACGAAACCATCGCCGATCAGCAGCAGTACAACTACCAGACGGAGAAATACCGCCGCATCGCCGCCGGCGAACCGCTCGACGGCGAATACGCGGCCGGTTTTTGTCGCACGGGCCTGTGGTCGGTGGTGCGCCACCCCAATTACGCCTCGGAACAGGCCATCTGGCTTTGCTTCTACCTGTTCAGCGTGGCGGCCACAGGGCGCTGGCTCAACTGGTCGCTGGCAGGCGCTATTCTGCTCATGCTGCTGTTTTTGGGCAGTTCGGATTTTAGTGAAAAAATCTCGGCCGGCAAGTATCCCGCTTACGCGGAATACCAGCGGAAAGTGCCCCGTTTTTTGCCAAAACTGTGGTAAAAAGGGTTGACAAACGCCTGATTTACAAACCTGCCTGAGCCGTCCGGCTGCTTCGCCCTTTGCGGTTGAACGCCCTGATTTTCACCGTACCGACGGCTTTCACAGGGCCTTTGTACTCGGCGCTTTTTACCGTGGGCTCCTGGCCGTCGGTAGTGTAGCGCAGGGTCAACCCCGGGAACTGGATATTGGCCAGCGCTTTGCCATCGCGAACAACCGCTCCCGGCGTGGGAATACGGTAATTAAAGCCGCCCGATAGATAGTCGAGGCGCGGCAATTCCGTTTGTCCGAGGTGATAGACAAATTCTGTCCAGGCCTGCGCGTACTGTTGTTCGAAGTCCCTGGGATCGCGGGCCGTTTCCCAGCCGGGCGTGGGCGCCCAGGCGCGTTCGGCCAGTCCGAGCAGTTTGGGGATCACCATGTATTCGAGATCGTTGGGGCCGTTGAGGGTTTCCGACCAGATCAAGCCTTCCATGCCGAGGATATTGCTTTTGCCGTAGTCGGTCAGCCGCTCCTTGCCCTTGAACATAGCCGGGTCCAGCGGGTTGCCCATGCGATCGGTTTTGGTGGTTTTGAAATAATCGTAGGGGGCGAAGGAAAAGGCCTGCTCCACGTCGGTGTAGGCGCCCCAATAGTAGCCCGGCTCATCAAAATCCTTTTGGTAAGCCATGTCGAAATAAAGGTTGCTGACGGGTCCCAGCACGACCGGGTAGCCCGCGTTGGCCATGCGATAGGCGAGGTCTTCGGAGCCCCAGCCGATCACGTTGTTCCAGACGTAAAGGCGGTATTTATTGCCCACGAAATCAGGGTTGGGGATGTAACGGGGCTGGTCGTCGAGGCGGGTTTGGCGCATTCCGACTTCTTCCCAGCCCGAAAGTTGCAGGCCGCGGTTGGACATAATACTGCCCATTTTAGCCCAAAAAAGATACCAGAGATCTTCCGTGCTGGTCATGTTTTGCTCGGCTCTCACTTTTCGGCAGACGGGCGACAGTTCCCACACGCCGGC
>JBGAJY010000010.1:0-55814 GCA_044224705.1 Saprospiraceae bacterium | reverse complement strand
ATGACGCCAAAATAGGTTGTGTTATCTCTGAAAATAAGTGTTCCAAAATCGCTGTCCTGGGAAATAACCACTCTATTCTGGAGTGCAGATAGTTCTAAAATGGATTTGTCAGAAAGCCGGAATAAACGCTCTTCCTTGATATCAAAAACATCAAATCCCTGGGCACGCAGATAAGCGACGAGCTCTTCATCGATGTTTTCATCGGTCAAAAAACGAACTTCCCGGATATTCATGCTCAACGACCGGAACGTACTTCGATCACAATTTCATTTCGGGAAAAGCGTGCAGCATAACGGATAGCCTCCAGCACCAGATCCTTCGTCAGCAAAGGATGTTTCTGCGCGATAGCCTCGGGGGTACCTCCGGTGCCCAGCCATTCCATGATCAGTTCCACGCTGATCCGTGTGCCGGCAATACAGGGCTTGCCCCCGAGGATGTCGGGGTCGGAGACGATATGCGGGAATGAGGTGGCCATGAGTCCTGATTTATTTCTGACAAAAATAAGGTTTTTCTGATGCTCTTGCACTGGCAACACCTTCAATTCCCGCAAACCACCCGCCTGAATTCCCCCACAAACCCCTCCGCATAAGCCTTCAAATACGCATCGAAATCAATTTCCAAATCCAGGTAACCGCCACGGCTCACCTCTTCGTAACGCCCTGGTCCGACCTTGCCGTCGACCTGGCATTTCAGCCGGAAACCACTTTCCAAAGGCCGGTACACGAAGGTAAAAGCCAGTTTTTCGGATTTGATCCAGTCGCAGGGTTTGTCGTGCTCGTCGAGAAATTTGCACACCACTCGCTGCGGCACGTCTTTTAAAACTTCGGGACACAGGTTGATCGCCTCGAAGCGCAGGGTATTGCCGTCGATCTGCGCCGGGCTGAGCTGCGGCGCGCGACCCTCGCAGACGCGCAGGGCGAAGCGTTTTTCGGCAAACTGGTAAATCTGCGCGAACACGATTTCTTTCCGGAAGTCCTGCGAACAGTCGAGCGTGGCGGGCTTTTCGTTGTTCCGGAGACTGGCCGGGTCGATGCCGACCATCGATTTCTGCGATTTGCAACCCAAGGAATCCACCCGAAGCGCCCCGTCGGCGATGTAAATGCCGCGGTAGAAACAAGGCTCCCGGCGGGTGTCGTAGGTGTCGTACAGTTGGAGGTTGGCCACCGATTGCCGCACTTCCATCATGTGCAACATCTTGAAAAACAGCGCCTGTTCGAGGCTCAGCCCCGTGTTCAGCGCAGCGTAATCGGCTTTGAGCCGGGCCCAGATGGCCGCCACGGAATCGGTATTTTCCGAAGGAAATTCCAGGTAGAGCGCCAGTTGCTGAGGCTCTACTTCAAGTGTCCGGACCCGAATCCAGGGCGAGAATCCGGCGTTTTGTAGCCAGCGTTGATACAATTCAGCTTGTTGCAGGAAAAAAACTTTGTCTTTCGTGAGGTCGTCAGTTTGACCGAAAAGCGGGCTTCCGAGGAACGCAAACAGGATAATGCAGGCTGCGGGGAATATTTTGTTCACAGTGTCAGAAGGGTTTGATTCAAAACAAAAGTAATGGATTCCCGTGCGCACGCGGTTTCAACGCCCAACTTCATGCCCCGAAGCCCTACTTTTGCAGGCGTTTTGCTTCCCGGAAGCACCAAAATCACTCCATCACTCCATCACTCCATCACTCCATGATAGCTGTCACCGGCGCCGCCGGATTCATTGGTTCCTGCATGGTGCGCCGCCTCAACGACGCGGGCTATACCGATCTGGTCGTCGTCGACGATTTCAGCCGCCCCGATAAAAACCGCAACCTCGAAGGAAAATCCTTTCGCGAACAAATCCACCGCGACAACTTCCTCCGCTGGCTCGAACGCCACCACGGCGAGGTCGAAGCGGTACTGCACCTCGGCGCCCGCACCGATACCACCGAAATGGACACGGCCATTTTCGACCGGCTCAACCTCGAATATTCCAAAGCCCTGTGGATGCTCTGCGCGGGGTTCCAAATCCCGTTTTATTACGCCAGCAGCGCCGCCACCTACGGCCTCGGCGAACTGGGCTACACCGACGATCACACGATCATCCCCCGGCTCAAACCCCTCAACCCCTACGGGCAAAGCAAGCAGGATTTTGACGTGTGGGTGCTGGAAACCGTGAAGGGTACGTCTCCCACGACCAGCCAGCCACCTTCCTGGGCGGGCTTTAAATTTTTCAACGTGTACGGCCCCAACGAGTACCACAAGGGCCGCATGGCCTCCGTGATCTTCCACACCGCCCGGCAGATCAAGGCCACGGGCGGTATGAAACTGTTCCGCTCGCACCGGCCCGATTTCCGTGACGGGGAACAGAGCCGCGATTTTATCTACGTCAAAGACGTGGCGGACGTGCTGCTGTTTTTTCTGGAAAAACGGCCGCCCAACGCGATTTACAACCTCGGAACGGGCAAAGCGCGCACTTTTCTCGACCTGGCCAAAGGAACCTTCCACGCGCTCGGGCTGGAGCCGAATATCTCCTTCGTGGACACGCCGGCCGATATCCGTGAAACGTACCAGTATTTCACCGAAGCCAACATGGACAAACTGCGCGCAGCGGGCTATCTCGAACCATTCTTCGGGCTCGAAGAGGGCATCGAAGACTACGTGCAGCGCTACCTGAAAGACGAATCGATCTGGTAAGAAGCTGTTTGAATTGTCCTTTTCTTTTTCACCGAACCAGCAGCACGCTCCCCTGGAACGACTGCGTTTCGCCGTTGGCAAAGAGTAGTTCGAGGTGATACACGTACACGCCCGGCGGCAAATCCTTGCCCCGGAAACGCCCGTCCCAGCCCAGTTCCGGCAAATTCGGCGCGAAATGTTGCCGTTCAAAAACGAGTTCGCCCCAGCGGTCAAACACACGCAGCGCTCGTATTTCCTTCAAAACAGCGCCGCCAAAGGCCGTGAAACCGTCGTTGCCCGGCCGGCCCGGAGAAAAGGCATTGGGCAGGTAAACGCCTCTCTGCCGCACTTCGATCCGCAGCGAAGCCGTGTCCGTACAGCCTTTTTCGGTTTCGATGCTCAGCTGAATCCGGGTGTCTTCGTTCAGAATAATCGATTGATCCAGGCGGTTTTGATCCGGAAACAAGTCGGCAGGCAACCATTGAATTCCCGCCAGAACTTGACCGGCCGGCTGAATTTCCGCCAGCAGCACGACGGGTTCGCCCGCTGTAACCTGTCCGGCCGAAGCGCTCAGTTCCAGCGAAATTGCCGCCGGTGGTTGAATGACGACCGAAGCCGAAGCCGTACAACCCGCCGCATCGCGCACTTGCACGTCGTATGCGCCTGCGGGCAATCCTTCAAAAATATTTTCCGTGGAAAAATGCTGACCCGTCAGGGCAAATTCGAAAGGCGCCGCTCCTCCCGAAACGCTGTCGACCCGGACCCGGCCGTCGGAAAAACCGTAACAAGACACCGAATCGGCGCTGAGCCAAAGCGCATCGATACCCTCCGCAGCCAGCACCTGCACGGTGTCGAAAGCCGTGCAGCCATTGCCCAAATCCATTACTTTCAAACGGTACGTGCCGGGCGCATCCGCGCTCAGGGTCACCCCGGTCATTTCGGACGTCCAGCCGCCGTTGAGCCAGCGGGACCAGCTGAGGGCCACGCCGGGACCCGTATCCGAAGGCGAGCCATCGAGCAGTACTGCGGATTGGTCGCAGGGGATGACCACTTGTTGTGCGGCGCTTTGGGCTATCGGTGCCAGGGTATCGGCTTCGACGGAGAGTGTTTGCGCACCGGTACAGCCGAAGGAATTGGTCGCCGTGATGGTGTAATTGCCCACAGCATTCAGGGTTTGGACCGCCCCGTTCAGCATTTCACCCAAGGGGGTTTGCCATTGATACAAATAAGTTGCAGGCGAAGCGACCGCCTCTGCAAACGGCTGTGCGCAAGTGATTTTTTCACCGGAAAGGGCAAAAACGGGCGGAATTTCCTGCGGCTGCACCGCAATGAAAGTTGTGAAAATGCACGCGTTCGCATCGGTCACAGTGATCGAATACGTTCCGTCCGGCAATCCGGTGAGGTCTTCGGTAGTGGCCCCGTTCGACCACAGGAATTGGTAAGGGGGCACACCACCATCCGGGCTGAGCGCAATGCTGCCGGTTTGCTGGCCGCAGGTGTCGCGGGTGGTTTGGACTGACACGCCGAGCGCGGCCGGCGTCCCGACCGCGTATTGCGCCGCGGCGGTACAGCCCAGCGCATCGCTCAGGGTAACGGCGTAATCACCGGCGGCCAGGCCGGCCAGCAAGTCGCCCACGTCGCCATTCGACCACACGAACGAATACGGCGCCACGCCTCCGCCGGCAGTCAGTTTGATCGAACCGCTGTTTTCTCCGAAGCAGGCCACGTCGCTCACCCCGGCTTCCGTGATCGCCGCAGCGCTGAGTTGCTGTACTGTAAAAGTGTCGCTCAAAGCGCAGCCCTGGGCATCGCTGATCAGCACGGCATACGCTCCGGGCGACAAAGCGTTGCGCTGCGCCCCCGTTGCGCCGTCCGACCAGTTGAAGGCAAAAGGCGCCGTACCGCCCGCAGCAACAAGCGAAATGGCGCCCGATTGCTGACCGCAGGTATCGGCTGCAACTGCCGCCAGGAGTGACAGAGGCGCCGGCTGGCCCACGATAAATTGCTCCTGAATCTTGCAACCGTTGGCGTCGCTCAGTACCACGGAATACTGCCCGGCCGATAAGCCGGACAAGGCGTTTCCGGAAGCTCCGTTGGACCAGTCGAACACGTATGGCGGTGTGCCACTGCCGACAGTGATGCTGATGGCGCCAGTGTTTTCGCCATTGCAAGCCGCGTCGACGACCAGGGCATTGGCAATTTCAGGGGTAAAAATGGCGGCAACCGTGAACGTATCAGTCCGCGAGCAGCCTTGCGCGTCGCTCAGACTCACGATATAATCGCCCGCTGCCAGCCCGCTGCGCATTGCACCGGTAAAACCGTCTTCCCAAAGGAATGTCAAAGGCATCGTGCCTCCGCCGGCAGCCAATTGGATGCTGCCCGTTTGACTACTGCAGCTGTCGGCGCCCAGAATGGCCTGAATCGTCAACGGCACAGGTTCACCCACATTGTATTGCTGCACGGCACTGCATCCCGCCGCATCGCTCAGGGTCAGTTCATAGATGCCGGCAGCCAGTCCCGTGAGCGTAGCCCCCGAGCTGCCGCCCGACCAGTCGAAGCTGTACGGCGGCGTGCCCCCGGCAGCTGTGGCGGTGATGCTGCCGTTGGATGCGCCGCTGCACAAGGCATTGGTTATCAGGGCTCCAGTGAATGTCAGCGCATTGGTTTGCGGCACCGTAAAAGTGTCCGTACCAATACAGCCCTCCGCGCCGGCGACTGCGACGATGTACTCGCCGGAGGGCAACCCCGCCCGGCTGGGTCCAGTGGCGCCATCGGACCATGTAAAGTGGTAAGGTGCTGTACCGCCGGTAGCGGCGAGTTCGATACTCCCATTGGCCACCGTGCACCCGGCAGGCGCTACGACGGCGTCCAGCAGCGGGATTTCGGCAATGCTGACGCGCATTGAGTCGCTGACGAAACAGTTGCCGAGGCGCCCGGTCACCCGCAGCGTCACCCCGGTGTCCGGGTAAAAAACCATCGCCGCACAATCCGTACAGGGCAAAACGGCAGCGGGCGACCATTTTACCTGATCAAAACCGCCGACCGACAAAACCAGCGAATCGCCCGGACAAATGATTCGGTCGGCGCCCAGATCGAGCGGCAAACTGGTTTGCAGGCTGATTTTCAACGTGTCGGTGTACAAATTACCGCATTCATCCCACGCATCCAGCCAGTAGGCGCCTGGACCGAAGGCCGTGAAAGTGCTGTCGGCTGAGCCATTGGCCCAGCGGTAGCGGGCAAAGCCGGGTCCGCCATGCAGCACCACCACGCTGCTGCTGCAAAAGGTTTGATCGGGGCCGAGATCGAGATCGAGTGGCGCGAAGGAAAATTGAACCGAAAAAAGATTGTTTGAAAAATCACATTCCTGCTGGGCCGTTACCGGGAAATCGACGTCCAGGTCGAAAGGCGTGGACAGCGTGCCGTCGTCGTTCAAAACGCCCCAAACCGTGCCGCTGGGCGGCAACGGTATTTCCAGCGACCAGCTGCCGCAGGAGTCGGCAGGCAGGCTGAAGGGCAGCATTTGGGTCGGACCGAAGAGCGCTGCAGTGCTTGCCGTCGGGTCGCCGCCATACCATTGCAGGGGCGTTCCGGCGGGCAAAACGCCGCCGCCGGTATTGCACAAACGCAGATGAACCAATAGTTTATCACCTTGACAGCGCATGGAATCGACCGAAACGGAGGCGTCGGGAATACACACGTTGTCGCCCTGACATTGACAGTCGGGGTCGGCACAGTCGGGCAAGCCGTCGTAATCGTCGTCGAAGCCGTTGCCGCAAATTTCCACACAGGGTAATTCGTCGTCGCAAAAGGCCTGGAAGGGCAGGGGGGCATCCGTCAGGACGAGGGGGAAATCGGCCACCGGAATGTTGCTGTTGGTCACCGGTTTATTGATCGGTTGCAGCACCACGGGCAATTCGAAACCGGGCCCCAGGGGAAAATCGACCAGGTCGCAGTTGTCGGTACTGTTCGGATCGAACAGCAGCAGGTAAAAAGCCGTGTCGTATGGGAAGGTATTCATGCCGGCAATCCGGCCGTCGGGCGCCTCTTCGAGGCCCGAAAATCCCGTGAACACGTAAGCCGGCCCTCCGCCGGTAAATTCCCGGGTCCAACGCGTCGAACCGTCGTCATTGAGCCGCAGGGCCAGGTGTTTCAGGCTGAGGTTCATGGTGATCAGCCAGCCGTCGCCGGGGTAGTAACGGACGAAATGCGGCACGATCACCTGCGAATAGAAACTTTTTTTCCACAACAGACTGCCTGCCGCGTCGAAATGGAAGATCACCAGGGCATCCTGTTCGGGCGGCCCGACGATCTGTTCCGAAGCCCAGAGGCTGAAACTGCCGTCGGGGTGCTGGTTGCCCCGGATCATGGAGGCGAGTTGCTGACCAGGATTACCGAGGGTATTCAGTTCCTTCATCTCCAGGATCTGCTGGCCGTCGGGTGAAATGACGAAATAATAGGAAGAAGAGACGTACACCCAAAGGTTATTGCTCCCATCGGCGGCCGGGCTGATGTTCGTCGAGACAATGGCATTGAATTTTTTTTGCCAAAGCAGGTTGCCGTCGGCATCCAGCCGGAAAAGGAAGCTTTCGAAATTGCCGCCATTGATCACCAGCGCGACGTCGCCGTTGGGCAGCACGGCCAGGTGGTCGTGACCGAGGTAGGCGGGTGGGCTGCCCGGCACGTTGAACGAGCGGGCCCAGAGCACGGCGCCGTCGGGCGTAAGTTTGGCCGTGACGCAGGGCGTGCCTACCGAATAGACCACCCAGTTGCCGTCGGGCGTTTCGCGGGCTTTGTGAAAATAACGCCCGTCCGCTTTTTTCGCCCATTGCAGCTGCGCCGCGGAATTCCATTTGACCAAAATGCCGTTGGAACTCCCCGTGCCGTTCAATTCGGACCCTGCGCCAAATATGTCGCCCGTGGTGGTGAACAGCGTCGAATTCATCGAAATTCTGGGAAAAAACGGGTCGCCGGAGCGGTAATGTCCCAGTTTCACCAGGCCGCCGCAGGGCCCTTCCACCTGAATGGCCACGGCCGCCTGGTCGTTGCAAAAACCGTTGCCGGCCAGCAGCGCCACGGTGTATATACCGGGGGCATTGAACTGATAATTCAGGTTTTGGGAGGTCCCGGCCGGCGTCCCGTTCACCGTCCATTGCCAGCTCGTCGCGTTCGCGGAATTGTCGTTAAAACTGACGCTCTCGCCCGGCAATATCTGGGTTGGGCTGGCATTGATGCTTGCTGTCACCGGGCAACTGACGACGCAGTTGGTCGTAAACTCTTCCGTGCAATTGGCGTCGGCATTCGAGGCCAGCAGCCGGACGCTGTATACCCCCGGTGCATTAAAAGTGTAGGCTGGCGCTGGGGCGCTGCTGATCAAAACGCCGTTGACATACCATTCGAACTGGCTCGCTCCGGTGGTGGCATTCAGCATTTGAACTGTCCCGCCCGCCAGCGCCGAAGGCGGATCGAGGGCGAATGAGGCGTCGATCAATTGCGTGCAGGGGTCCTGACAGGCATCCGATTCGAGCAGGCTGTACCGGACAAATTCGACGACGTACCGCATCCGGTCACCCTGGCCGGCCGTAAAGCCGGCGTAACAGCCAAAATCGGAGTAGTCCATAAAATTCCAGGTCTGGTCGTCCACGTCGGCCGAAAAGGGGTTGGGCGCAGGAGCGTCTGTATCGGTGCTGCACGAATTGAAGGGACAAACGCTGTGCTGGGCCTGGTCGGGCGGCGTGTCGCACACCCGGTCGCCGTCGAGCAGGCAATCGCCGTTCGGGCAGCCGCTTTCAAAAGTGTGGTACAAGCCGAGGTAATGGCCCATTTCGTGGATCAGCACGGCATTCGAGGCCGGGTCGAAGCCCAGGAAACCGGCTTCGCACACCATGCCATCTTTCGGTCCACCGTGTGAAAAAGGCAAATAGGCGTAGCCCGCCACTCCCGGCCCCTGCGAGGCGCTGGTGATCGAAGCCACCACCCAGATGTTGATATAACGCGTTGGGTCCCAGCGGATCAGGTCTTTGATCAGGAGGTCCTGGCTTTCCATGACCATATCGGTGAGCGGCGACACGGTGCGGGTAATGCCGCTGGTGGCCAGGCCTTCGGGCGTTCGTTTGGCCAGGCAAAACCGGATGCCGCTGTCTTCGCCTTCGTTGGAAAAATAGCCGGTGTGGGCGAATGCGTCGTTGAGGTGCCCGAGGGCGGCCACGATCTGGTCGTCCGCAATATTTTCCGCGCCGTTGTTGTGGATGATGTGAAACACGACGGGCAGGGTAACCTGGGGATTTTTCGGGCTTGCGATGCCCTTTCCGGCTTGTTCCAATTTGCGGTACAGCAGATCGTCCGTCTCCGCCTGCTGCCTGGCCAGCGCCGGATTTTGCTGAAACAGGGCTTCGTGCGCGGCGTCTGCGCCGCAGGAGAAGGGGGGGCGTGGTTGGTTTTTGGGCAGTTCCGCCAGTTGGATTTGAGCGCTGACGACCAGTGGAAAGAGGCAGGCAAAAAGGATCAGGTGTTGAAAACGACGCATCGGGCAGATTTTACAACATGATTCCTGCGGGAATTTTTGCGCTGCTTTTACTCCTCTTAATTCGCAAAAACCATCTCCCGCGTATCCACCACCCGGCCGTCCACCAGCAGCGTATAGGCGAAGGTGCCGCGCACGCCATAGCCGTGGGTGTAGAGGGTTTCGTTCAAACCGGGTTGCAGTTGCACCGGCAGTGCGGCGATTGTTTTGCCTTGTAAATCAGTGATTTGAATCGATGCCTGACGGTATTTCGGCACTTCATTTACCCAAAAAGAAATCCAGGTGGCTTCATCGAAGGGGTTCGGGCGGTTTTGAAACAGGCGGATATTGGCTTCCTGATCTGCGCCTGGGTCGATGGTTCCGCTTACAGTAGTGACGAGTTTTTCTCCTGAAAAAAGGCTTTCGACACCTGTTCCATCCACGCGCGCCACGCTGACGATCAGGGCCCCGACCGGGTTGCAGGGGAAGGTGCCTACATTGGAAAAATTCAGGGTATAGACCGTGTCCCAATCGTTCGACGTGGTACGCAATGCCACCCGATAATTGCCCAGCAGTGCCGGGTCGGCGATGTCCACGGTGAGTTGACTGCCCGTCCGGATGGCCGTAAAAGCAGTCGGGGTGGGTACTGCCCGGGCGATCATGGCCGCGGCGTTGCCATTGATGACGGCGTTGCGGGCCAGGTAATTGAATTGCACGAAAAAGGAATCCACAGCGCCGTCGCCGTCGGTGTCCACGCCCAGCACGTCGCTGGAAGTGTGCTGCCGGTCGGTGTAGCCGGGGCCGTTGGAGGCGTCGCCGTGTTCGTTGGCGGCGGTGAAACGCATGGCCGTGAAGCCTTTCTGGCGGAAAGGAATGTGGTCGCCGCCGCGCCCGGTTCGGTCTTCGGGAGCCATGATGCGCACATTCATCGGCACGGCGGCTGTGGGCAGCAGGTTTTCCTTGTACTCCAGTTTGATGTAGCGCGCCAGTTGTTTATGCGGCGAATTGAAGGAAAGGGCGGAGAAAAGCCGAACGCTCGTGGAGTCGATGTCATTCAGGCCCGGACAGGAGGGCGGCGAGGAGGTCTGGCCGCAGATGACGCCTCCGATCACGTCGTTGTTCAGCACGGCGCGGAGCGGAATGCCCTTATTCTGAACATATTGTGCGAATGCTTCCGCGCCCAGCAAACCTTGTTCTTCGGCCGTGGTGATACAAAAAACAATGGTATTCTGGAAGGTGTATTGCGACATCACGCGGGCCAGTTCGAGCACGAGGGCCGTGCCGCTGGCGTTGTCCTCTACGCCTTCGGCCGTGCAGCTCACGTCGCAAAGCACCGCGCAACGGCTGTCCATGTGCCCCTCGATGAGGATGACGCCATGGTTGGCGGTATCGGCGCCGGGCAGGATGGCCATCACGTCGGCGTGGCGGCCCATGCCGCAGATGTCCTGGTCAAATTGCAGGTAGGAGACGACCAGCCGGCCTTCGTTGGCGGCGCTGAACTGTTCAAATTTCCCGTAAGCCCAACGCCGCGCCGCGCCATAGCCGGTGGTGGCGCTCAGGGTATCGCTGCCGCTATTGCGCGTACCGAACGCACTGAGCCGGGTGATGTAGGCTTTCAAACTGTCGGGTGAAACGCCGCTCGAAATGCCACCGGCGATCAGGGCCGGGTCGGTGAGCGGGGCGCTGGCCGCGTAGTCGGCAGGGTTGTAATTGCCCAACAGAATCTGCTCGGCGAGCGGGTTGGTGGAAAGGATATTGGTTTGGCTTTGCAGGGTGGCCGGAAGGGCGATGAAAACGAGCAAACGGAGTAATCCTTTCATGGCGGACACGATTTTTGACCGCTAAACTACTCGTTTTCGGAGCAAGTTACCCCAGCCGGCGCTCCTCGAACAGCGGCAAGGCGAGGTCTTTTTCCGAAACGATCGCCTTGTGCAGGTCGAACTGCCAGTCGATCTGCAGTTCGGGATCGTTGTACCGGACCCCGCCTTCGTGTGCCTTTGAGTAATAATTGTCGCATTTATAACAAAATTCGGCAGTCTCGCTGAGCACCAGGTAACCGTGGGCAAAGCCGCGCGGCACAAACAACTGGCGTTTGTTGGCTGCGCTGAGGTGTACGCTGTACCATTCGCCGAAGGTGTGGGAGTTTTCGCGCAGGTCGACGGCCACGTCGAGCACTTCGCCTTCGACCACCCGGACCAGTTTGGCCTGGGCGAATTCGCCGACCTGGTAGTGCAGTCCGCGCAAGACCCCGTGGGAAGACCGCGCCTGATTGTCCTGCACGAACTCGGCCGGGATGCCGTAATCGGCCCAGAGGCGGTAGTTGTAGCTTTCAAAAAAGTAACCGCGTTCGTCGGCGAAGACGTTGGGTTCGAAGAGAATCAGGCCGGGAATAAAGGTTTCCGTAAATTTCATGTTGTCAGAATTGAGGCAAAGTTGCCACACAGCCCCGGCACATGATATAAGGAAGCCATATTTTTTTACCCTCGTATCTAACCTTTATAGGTCATTTTTTGAAAAAAAATGTCTCACAGACGCCTAAACGATAACAATGGGCAGTTTTTTTATGTGACGGGCATGGAATTTGTACCGTCTTAAAGCCGCTGGCTGCCTCCCTAACAGGCCTGCGGCGTTACTAAATGAAACATCTTCTTGAGATTGCTCAACTTATCATCCGAAAAAAAGGGCGCAAATTCGAAGTTATCGAAGAGGGGATGGGCCCGTTGAGCAGTAAGAACAGTAAGTTCAACGAGTTTTACGAAGCGCTCCTGTCCGGCCGGTACAAAAATGACCGTGATGCCGCTACCCATCTGTATGGCTGCAGCCCGACGGACGATCGTTACCGGCAGCTCAAATCCCGTTTTCGGAAACGACTGCTCAACACGCTGTTTTTTCTCGACCAGAACCCATCAGGCGCCAGCAGTTACGAGCGCGCCGTTTACGCCTGCAACAAGGATTGGGCCCTGGTCAAAATCCTGCTCAGCAACGATGCCCAGCACACCGCAGCCGATATGGCCCGCTCTGTGCTGCATACCGCACTCAAATTTCAGTTCACCGACCATACGCTCAATGCTGCCCGGCTCCTGCGCGATTATGCGGTTCGCTATGGGACCGAGCAGGAATTTGAAGAATATGACGCTCTGGTCAGAAAAAACGCCCTCACGCTGGATGCGGAAATCCGTTCGGAATCCATTTGCCAGTATGTCGCGATGCAGCACCGCAACCAGGTGCCTTTGTCCAGAAAAAGTGCCTTCCGAACCGAAATTGAACGCTTTTGCCAGGAACTGATGCAGTTGTACGACCTGCACCAGAGCCCCGTGGTCTTTTTAAACAGCCTGCTGATGCGCGCCTGTCTCTGCGAGTTTGACCGGGACTGGAACGGCTTGCTCGGCATTTGCACCGAGGCGGAGCAGTTCATGGAAAAGCACCCGTATTTTCAGCGGGGCGAAAAGGCGGAAAAACTTTGGCTCAAAAAAATCGGCGCCTGCCTGCACCTCCGCGATTTTACGCAAGGCCGGCTCGAAGCTGAGAAGTTACTGCAAACCGTAACGGAAGGCGGCGAAACCTGGTTTGCAGCGCTCGACTGGTATTTCCTGTTGGCCATGCACACAGGCGAATTTGCCGAAGCCAACAGCATTTACGAGCGCGCAGCCCAGCACAGTAAATTCCGGAAACTACCCGCAGCAGAGCGCGAAAAATGGCAACTCTACGAGACTTACCTCGACCTGTTTTTCGGGCAAAACGATTCTAACGGCCGAAACGCCAAAATCTCAACCCGTAATGGTAAGCCTCTGAACGAACCGCTTGCTTTTGCCAAGGACAACCGTCATTTTGCCGTGCACCACTCGGTGGTTCAGATCGTGAACGCACTGGCCCACGACAATTATATCGGCGCTGCCGGCCAGATCGACTGGCTCAAAAGCCTGGCCAACCGCCAGTTCAAAACCGAAGAACCCGATCGCACCCTGCAATTCATCCGCCTGCTACAGCACCTGGCCAAATCGGGCTTCGCCGCCCGCGACCTCAACGGCGCTACGCAGGCATTTGCAGATCTTCGCCAGATGCCGTTCCACTATCGCGGCACGGTGAAAGACCTTGAAGTGGTGCCGTATGAACGGATTTGGGAACAGATCATGCAGAATTTGCAATGAAGGGCTTTTGGGGAAATTAAATGACAAGCGGCCTGTCGGGAGAACCGGCAGGCCGCTTGTCATTTCGATTGACAATTACAGGAGTGTTGATTTTTGAAGGAGAGATTTGATGGTACATTGTTGGAAATACGTGCCAACGGCAGGGCTTTCCTCCGCCGGCCTTCTCCTTCAAAAATCAGCACTCCTGTAATCGTCAATCGTCACGCAATTAAAACCGCACGCCAAGTGTCAGCAGCAAATCGCTCGTGGTATTGTCCGTCGTGGCGACGGGAGCGCCAGCGTAAGGCGCAGCGATCGACCCCGTACCTTTGGAGAGGCGGTAGCCCAGATCCACGTAAAACGACTGACCACGCACGCCGAAACCGGCGGTGTACGCGGTGTTGAATCCTTCCTGGCCCTCGCCCGGTTTGCCCAGCAGGTTCACGCCGCCGCGCACCCGGAAGTTGTCGAGCGCCAGTTCGCCTCCGAAGCGGAGGTTGAGCGCCTGGCGGTAGTTGTCGCGAATTTCGCGGTTCACGGTGCGCTCCAGTTGGGCGTTGTCGATGCTCGATACGTCGGCGGTGAAATTGTAGCGGCTGGCGCTGTAATCCACCACCTCCACGTCGGCGCTCAGGAAACCGTATTTTTTGAACACTACTGCAGCGCTGCCGATGGCGCGCCATGGCGTGCGCAGGCGGTAGTCGAAATTGCCGTCGGGCGACTGGTCGGTGCGCTGGTCGGGGCCGCCGCCGTCGGTGTATTCGTAGGTAAAACCGTTATAATAATTGTCGGTCAAACCCAGCAGGGTAGGCGTATGGAAAGCCGCGCCGATGCGGAACATCGGATTGATCCGATAAATCAGGCCCAGTTTCATGTTGACACCAACACCCTGTGTGCGCACGTATTCCGTGTATTCCAGGCGGTCGAAATAGTCCACCTGCGATTCGAGGTCGCTTTCCTCGTAGGTGCCGTCGAGCACGTAATTGACAATAGGTACGCCGATGGTGGCGCCGAGCATGATCTTTTCGTCGTAGTTGCCGGCGAAAGAAATCGCCATTTCATTCATGTTGCCCGAGGTGGTGACTGAATGAGCATGGTGAATCCTGGCGTCGGGATTGGCGGCAAAATCATAATCCAGCCCGATCAGGTTGTCATTGGCGTCGTAAACGCCGTAAATGGCGTTGGTATTGACGGCCAGTTGTGCGCCAAAGGGATCGAACTGGTCCAGCGAACCGCCCGGTGAAAAATCTGCCTGTGCGGAGCCGTAGAGATCGTTCATGATCGATCCGCTGCCGTCGCTTTCTGAGTAGAAGGATTGGTGAAAATTGTTGAGCCGGTTGAAGCCGATGCCCACGTTAAAGGTGGTCCATTTGCCCCCGATCGGGTTGGTATTGAACACAATACCCGCGTTGTCGAGGTGAAAATTGCTTTTCGATTCGTCAAAACCGGCATTTCCCGGGTAGGTCGTGGTGGTATTGGAGAATTTCAGGGCGGGAGTGATCATCAGTTCGTCGGAGCGAAAGAGGGCCAATCCGGCGGGGTTCTGGCTCAGGGCGCCGAAATCAGCGCCGAGTGCGCCAAACGCTCCGCCTGCGCCGAGAAAACGGGCGGTACCGCCCTGCTGGAGATAAGAGTAGCGCAGCGCATCGGTGGTGTAGGGTTGTAATTCACTGGATGTCTGAGCAAAGAGCGAGCAGCCGGCGAGTATAAAAAGGGCCGGCAAAAGATATCGTTTCATGCAGTAAAGCGAGATGAATGAACAGTTTAGGTTTTATTCGTCAGATGTGACGGTGTTCGGGATGGAACCGCAAGCGGTGTTTTTTTCAAAAAAAATGGGTGGAACGAGGTGTCAGGACCGGTTTCCACCCATTCTTCAACAGGGATTAATATGCGAAGCGGGAGCGGCTTAGTTTCGGCCGCCGCGGCCGCTGGTGCTTTTGGTGCTGCCGCCGCTGTTGCTGCTGCCACCGCTGCTGCGGCTTGAAGAGTTGCTGCCGGAGTCGGAGGAACGCGTCGGGCGGTCCATGGTGCGCTGTTGCGGTTCCTGGGTGCGCGTGGGGCGGGTTTCCTCGCGGCGCTGTTGCGGTTCCTGCGTGCGCGTGGGGCGTGTTTCTTCGCGGCGCTGTTGCGGTTCCTGCGTGCGGGTAGGCCGTGTTTCTTCACGCGGCTGGTCGTACGAGCGGCGGCTCGGGCGGGGCGCTTCCTGTTGGGGGCGCGGTTCGCGCTGCGGCTGTTGTTGCGGCTGGCGCTGCTGTTGTTGCGGTTCGCGGCTCGGACGCGCGTCGGTCGGCTGGCGTTGCGGCTCGGTCGGACGGGCATCCTGTTGCGGTTGACGACCCGGTTGGGTCGGACGGGCTTCGGTCGGCTGACCGGCGGTGGCGCCGGGGCGGCCGTTTTGCGGCGCCTTGACGGCATCGTTCGGGGTGGTTCCGGTTTGGCGACCCTGGGATACCTGGCCGGGTTTGGCTACCGGTTCGCGGTCGCTTTCGATCGGGGTGCGGGCTGCCGGGCGGCCGTTCAGTTCCACAACGGCGGGCGCTTTGCCGTCAGGGTTGAGGCGGCCGCTTTTGTCCTTGATCTGGACGTAACCGGGGTTCACCGAGGTGCCGTGGCGGCGCGGTCCGGTGTAGGTCTGCGGCGAGTAGCCGTTGTAATGACCGTTGTTGTTGTCGTAATAGTAGTTGTTGTTGACCCACACGTTGCTGTTGTAGTAGGGATTGTAGCCGTTCCAGGTCCAGTAGGGGTCGTAGTAATAGTTGTTGCACACGTAAGGGTTGTACCAGGCGTTGTAGCTGTTCCAGCCGCCGCCCCAGCCCCAGCTGTTCCAGCCGTAGCCGCAGTACGGGTTGTAGCCGCCCCAGGCATTCCAGCTGTTGTAGCGGTTCCAGCGGTTCCAGCGACGCCAGGTGTAGTAGTCGTCATAGCCCACTACGTAGATGGAAGCGCCGGGCAGGTAGAAGGGGTCGTACACCCACAGGTCGGTGTAGAAGGGATCGTAATAATCATAGACGACCGTTTGCCGGTGAAAGCGGCGGATGCGCGACGAATACTCGTACGCGTAGTCGTCTTCGTAGTCGTAGTAATCATCGTCGTACTGTCCGTCGCCATCGTCGTAGCCGCGGCTCACGTTGGCGGGTTCAGTGGTCGTTTGGAAATCGGCAGGTGGCGGCGTATCGGTGCTCGGATCGTAATATACGTCGTCGGTCTGTGCCTGGAGCGCATTGCCAAAGGCTGCAACCCAGAACGCCAGGAACAGGAGGATCAGGGACTTATTGTTGACTTTCATGGTGATGAATGAATTTTTAGTGCGAGTGTCCGGTACGCAAGTTTACAGGCTCAAAAATATTACCTTTGCCCGCTTTTTTTGGTTAAAACGGCTTTAAAGTGCCAATTCCGGCCCGTTAAAGTTCGCTTAAACCACCCTTCCCGGAGGAACTAAATGTTAAAATTGATGGATTCTTAGACCATCGCCGTCCGGCAAGGTAACACCGGGCCGCTCATTTTAAGTGGCATTTAACTAAACAAACGCCGGAGGAAAATGCCCATCTCAAAAGCGTTTTATTTTCATCGACAAACAGATTTTCCTTTTCCCGTTCTACCGTCTCCATTTTTATGGCAAAAGAAATCACACCCCGCTCGGAAGACTACTCACAGTGGTACCTCGATATCGTTCAAAAAGCCCGCATGGCCGATAATTCTCCGGTGCGCGGCTGCATGGTGATCAAGCCGCACGGTTTCGCCATTTGGGAAAAAATGCGCGACGCGCTCGACAGGATGTTCAAGGACACCGGCCACGTCAACGCATACTTTCCGCTCTTTATCCCGAAAAGTTTTCTCTCCAAGGAAGCCGCCCACGTGGAAGGTTTCGCCAAAGAATGCGCGGTCGTGACCCACTACCGCCTCAAAAACGACCCCAACGGCGGCGGTGTCGTCGTGGATCCCGAAGCCAAACTTGAAGAAGAACTGATCGTCCGCCCGACCTCCGAAACCATCATCTGGAATACTTACCGCGACTGGATACAGAGCTACCGCGACCTGCCCATCCTGATCAACCAATGGGCCAACGTCGTGCGCTGGGAAATGCGTACGCGCCCTTTCCTGCGCACCGCCGAATTCCTCTGGCAGGAAGGCCACACGGCCCATGCCTCGGCCGACGAAGCCATGGCCGAAGCCCGCCAGATGCTCGACGTATATGCCGAATTCGCCGAAGAATTCATGGCCATGCCGGTGATCAAAGGTGTCAAAACGGCCAACGAACGCTTCGCCGGCGCCGAGGAGACATTTTGCATCGAAGCCCTCATGCAGGACGGCAAAGCCTTGCAGGCAGGCACTTCGCATTTCCTCGGACAAAACTTCGCCCGGGCTTTCGACGTGTTTTTCCTGAACAGGGACAACCAGCAGGAACTCGTGTGGGCCACCTCCTGGGGCGTTTCCACCCGCCTGGTCGGCGGGCTCATCATGACCCACTCCGACGACGACGGCCTCGTGCTGCCGCCCAAACTCGCACCGATCCAGGTCGTGATCGTCCCGATCCCGAAGCCTGCGCCCGTCCTGAGCGAAGCGGCTGAAAAAATTGCGAAAGCCCTGCGCGCCAAAGGCGTGTCGGTCCTGATCGACAACGACGACCAGAACCGGCCGGGTTTCAAATTTGCCGAATACGAAATGATCGGCGTGCCGGTGCGCCTGGGCCTCGGCCAGCGCGACCTCGACACCGGCCAGGTGGAAGTGGCGCGCCGGGATACCAAGGAAAAATCCAGCGTGCCGCTCGACGGCGTGGCCGATTTTGTGGCCAATCTGCTGGAAGAAATCCAGTCCAATCTCTTCAACCGGGCCAAAGCCTTCCGCGATGAGCACATCACGAAAGCCGATAACTGGGATGAATTCGTGGATGTTCTGGAAAACAAAGGCGGATTCGTTTATGCCCACTGGGACGGCACCACCGAAACCGAAGTGGCCATCAAGGAAAAGACCAAAGCGACGATCCGTTGCATGCCGATCGGCTGGGACGAAGAGCCGGGGCAGTGTATTCTGACCGGCAAGCCGAGCGCGAAACGGGTGTTGTTTGCGAAGGCTTATTGATCGTTTTGCCTGACCGGTTGATTTCAACAAAAATCAACCGGTCAGGTGGGCAGTCCTGCCCCGCGCGACAACCGCCATTCCCAAATTACCCCGTCCTCCAGATCAATTTTCTCCTCGACAAACACAAAGCCGAGTTTGCGCAGCACGGAGACCGAAGCGTTTTCCTCGCCAAGCGTGTGCGCACAAATGGCTTCCACGCCGCTGCGCCCGAAAGCGTGCTCTACGAGCGCCCGGGCGGTTTCGGTGGCCAGCCCCCGGCCCTGATAGGCATCCGCAATTTCGTAGCCGATTTCGACGGTGCCGTCCAGTTCGGGCGGGCCTTTGTACCCGGCAGTGCCGATGAGCCGCACGTCGGCGCGGTGCACGATGAAGTAGCTCCACCAGTCGGCCTGATCCGGGTGTTCGCGCAGGTAATCGCGCATCCAGATGAGGGCTTCGGGGAAATGCGTCCAGTTGTCGGCCATGTCCACGCCGCCGAGCAGCCCCGACAGGGTAGGCCAGTCTTCGGAGCCCAGGGCTTCAAGTTGTTCGAGCGTGGCGGGTACGATAAACAAATGTTCGGTGGGTAGCATGACAGGATGGCATTTGTGGGCGGCAAAATGTGGGTTTTTGCTGAAATATTCAGCAGGCAATCGGAAGTCGGTGTCCGGAGAAAAGTCCGGGTAAAAAAAATTTGTCCAAACCGGTGAAGTTTCGACATTAGCGTCGAGTAAGCGCGGTTCCCGCGGCCAAACCTGACCTATGAGGGGCCGTCTGAAAACAATCTTTACACTGCGCTAATCCATTCTATTGTATGAACGACGCCGGCTGTGCTTTCACGGTCGGCGTTTTCTATTTGTAACCGGGCGCGAAATTTTCTTTTTCCGAAGAAACTTTTCGGTTGTGCAGACAGTTTTTCATTTGGTTCAACTGCCCTTCGCCTTATGCTTTTTCGCCTTTACGCCCATTGGCGCAATTCCTACATCGGTATTCCCACGACCATCTGGCTGCTGTCCCTCGTGAGCCTGATCAACCGCTGCGGCGCGATGGTCATCGCCTTTTTGACGGTGTATTTGCACCAGGAGCTCGGCTTCGACATTCGTGCAACGGGTTATGTGACCGGTTGCTTTGGTGTTGGAGCCTTGCTCGGCGCCTATGCCGGCGGGCGACTGACCGACCGTTTCGGCTATTACGGGGTGCAGCTGTGGAGCCTGATCCTGAACGGCATTATCCTGCTCGTGCTCATGACCCTGCGCGATTTCTGGGCCCTGTGCGGCGCTGTCTTTGCCATGAGTCTGATCGCCGAGGCCTTCCGGCCGGCCAACTCGGTGGCGATTTCGCTGCATTGCACCCCGGAGACGCGCACCCGCTCCATTTCGCTGTACCGGATGTCGGTCAACCTCGGCTGGACGATCGCGCCGGCCCTTGGCGGTCCGCTGGCCAAACTGGGTTGGAACTACCTCTTCTGGGCCGACGGGCTCACCTGCCTGCTGGCCGCGGTTTTATTGGTCCGCTGGATCAAACCCAAGCCGAAAACGGCTGAACATCAGGAGGATAAGAAGGCCGAAGCCGCTCCGCAAATGTCGCCGTACCGCGACCCGACTTTTGTCCCCTTCATTCTGCTGACCCTGCTGGGCGCCATGGTTTTTATGCAAATTCTGTGGACCGTGCCGGTGTTTTTTGCCGAAGCCTATCACTGGGACACGGGTCAGATCGGGCTCGTATCGGCGTTGAACGGCTTGCTGGTGTTCCTGGTTGAAATGCCCCTGATTTACCGGATCGAGGGCCGCCGGGGAGGGCTCGAATATGTGCGTTTCGGGCTGGTGTTGTACGCCGTGGCTTACCTCGCCTTCGTTTTTCCGCCGGGCGGATTGGTATCGGCGCTGATTTTCAGCGTGGCCATTTCGTTCGGGGAGATGTTCGTGATGCCGTTCAGCAGCAATTTTGCGTACGGACGGGCCGCCGCGCAGGGCAACCAGGGGCAATACATGGCATTGTACACCATGGCCTACTCACTGGCCAATATCATCGCGCCCTTGTTCGGCACGCAGGTAATCGCGGCCTGGGGCTTCAACATGCTCTGGTACCTGCTCGGCATCCTCGCCATTATTACGTGGTTCGGATTCGGGATGCTGATGAAGAAGGAAGGTTGATGAAGAAGGAAGGTTGATGAGGGTTTATAAGGTTTATAAGGGTTTATAAAAAGGTTGAGAGCATCCTCTTTCCTTTTTATAAACCCTTATAAACCTTATAAACCCTCATCAACCTTTTTATTAACCCTTATAAATTTTATCGATCATTTGCCCGCAGATTGAGGAACATTTTGAACCCGAAATCGGCGGTGACGACTTCCGATTTGGTCAAATAGCTGGCCCGCAGGAACAGTTCGTAGTTTTTGAAAATGTCGCGGATGTAAAAGTGGCCCAGTTCGACGCCGAGGCTGTAATCGAGGAAGCCTTTGGTATCGGTGGCGTCGGCGGCTATTTTGTTGTTGAAATTATAGCGCAGGCCCACTTTCCCGATGGCGGTGAAAGCATTTTGGTGGCTTTTGGCGCATTGGTTGCCGTTGGAGCGGTAAATGCCCGCGCCCGCTTCCAGGAGTGCGTAAGGCGAAACGACGAAGGAGGAGCCGAAATCTTCGGCTTTCGGCTCGGCGGTAAAAGCCGCGCCGCCGCCGATGCGGGCTACGCTCCAGTGCGTGGCGACGTTGAAGGCCGTTTCTGCCCCCACCCCGAGGCGGTTGCTGAAATTTTCCAGATTGGGCGCGTGAAAATAAATGACCGGGACGTCGAGGAACAGGCGGGGGCCGCCGTATTGGGCCCGGACGGCGCCGGAAAAAGTGAGCAATACAGCCAGGAGGAGGGTTGATTTACGCATGATACAACAGTTTTTGATAAATGGATTTCGGGCCAAGACGCAGTGTTCAGAACCTTCGCTGCTTGTCTGGCCGGTCGCAAAGTTGCTGTAAAGCCGTCAAAAAAATCATCCCCCCGGCCGTTTGCAACGCCGTATTTTCGCCGCGCTTTTCCGCCCCGCACGAAAAATTATGGCAAAAAAATCCATCCAACAGCCCAGGCCGCAGGCCAAAACCGCCCCCGAAACGCAAGGCGCCAGCTTCGACTGGCAAACCTGGCTGCCCATCATTCTTGCATTTGTCCTCTTTTCCTTCGGGCTTCGCAACGAGATACTCGGCATCGACGACCATACCGCCACGGTCGATAACCCGGCGGTAGTCAATTTTTCGCCGTTCGGCAGCTTCAACCTCGGCATGTACGCGCCGCTGACCTGGTTGTTTTACGGTATCGCCTACCTCATCGGCAAAGACAGCCCGATGCCCTATCACCTGCTCAGTCTGGCTGCCCATCTGGTGAACGTCTGGCTGGTGGGCCGGCTCGTGACCCGCATCAGCGGCAACCGCTCGACCGGGTTTTGGGTGGCTTTGCTGTTTGCCATCCATCCCATTCAGGTGGAATCGGTGGCCTGGATTGCGGGTTTCAGTACGCCCTTGTACGGCTTGTTTTTTCTGCTGGCCAGCCATTTGTACCTCGACCACGCCGAAGGAACCGGCAGGAAGGGCGCCTACGGACTGGCGTTGGCGTCGTTCGTATTGGCTTGCTTGTCCAAAAGCGCGGCCGTCACCTTGCCTTTGGTGCTGGTGCTGCTCGATTGGTGGGCCGGTCGTTCGCCGCTTCAGCGGCAGCGCTTGCTCGGCTACATTCCTTTTTTCGCGGCGGCGGCATTTTTCGGCGGGCTGACCATTTATTCCCGCCACGCCGCGGGTATGAACATGGACCCCAACGGCAACGATTACAGCCTGATCGACCGCTTTCTGGTGGTTTTATACACGCCGGTGTTGTATTGGTGGAAAATTCTCATTCCCCTGAAACTCAACATTTACTATTCTTTCGACAAGGTCAATGGACAATTTCCCTGGAATTACTGGGTCGCGCCGGTGGTCCTTGCCGGAGCGTTGTACGGCGCCTGGCGGCTGCGGCAAACGGCGCGCTACGTGTGGTTCGGACTGCTGTTTTTCCTGGCTAATCTCAGCGTGATGCTGCCGTTCCGTTCGATGGGGACTTTTGAATTGTGCGCCGATCACTACAATTACCTGGCCGTAATCGGAATATTTTTCCTGCTGGTGCAAGGCATCCCGGCGCTGGCCGAGCACTGGCCTGGTTTTTCCGGCGCCTTGCGCGGAATAAGCGCTATCTGGGTAGCTGCGATGGTCATCCTTTGTGTGTTGCAAATCCGGATTTGGAAAGATACCATCACCGTAGTGACCCACGCCTACGAAAGCGACCAATACTGTCGCCTCAGCAAAAAACGACAAAGACCGCGACCGTGAAACCGTAAACCCTGGCAACCGCGATCGCCTTCGCGTGCCGTGAAATCAATCCCGGAACAGGATTCCTACAAATTCCGCGGCGAGCTATTCGCGCAGTCAAAAAATACGATAAATCGGCCGAAGACCTCGGCAAATACGTAGAGAAATACCCCGACAGCCACGAACAGTATTTCAACCTCGGCCTCTCGCTCTACAACCTGGGCCACCACCCGGAGGCCATCAAGGCATTCGACAGAACCTTACAACTGGATTCGACTTTCATCCAGGCCTACGCCGCTCGCGGCAACGCCTACATGGCCGCGGGTGACACTATCCGTGGAAATGCAGACATGCGGAAGTATGACAGTCTTAAAATGAAATGATGAATGATGAATGATGAATGATGAATAATACGCGATACTGGAAAATTTGAATTCCCCTCCAATCGCGTATTATTCATCATTCATCATTCATCATTCATCATTCATCATTCATCATTCATCATTCATCATTCATCATTCATCATTCATCACTCAATTCCCGCCGCCGCCGCCGCTTTTTTGGTCGGAATTGCTGACGCCGCGTTTGCGGGAGACGTTTTCGCGGAGTTTTCCGAAGCGCCAGGAGACGGAGAAGCGCACGGCCCGCGCCGGCTGGCTGCTCTCGAAGTGCGTTTCGAATTGCGGATCGGTCACGGTATTTTCCCAAATCCGGTTTTTGAGCAGGAACTGATCGGCTAAAATGCCGATGCGCAGGCTTTTGTCCTTCAGCATGGCTTTGGTCACGCCGAACTGGTAGTTGTACCAGCCATTGCTGCGGCCCTGCAGCGTGACGTTGCCGATGCCCCACCAGCCATTGCCCTGCACGCGCCAGCCGTGGCCGATGTTGTATTGCAGGTTGCCGTAGCAATTGCCCGTCATGCCTTCGTTGCGGTAGGTGGAGGTACCCGCCGTTCCTTCCAGGACTTCATACGCCAGGGTGATATTGGCATAAAACGTCAGTTTTTTACCGATGGACCCCGACCCGTACGAAGTGAGGGCCGTGCGGTAGCTGCTGCCGAGGTTGCCGTAGGTCGTGGTCGCTACGCCGGTAACCGGGTCGATGAGCGTGATATCGTTGATGGCATCTGTTGTGACGCCCTGTTCGAGGGTGAAGCTCAGGTTGCGGCCGCCTTTGAAGATGTCGTATCCGATTTCTATGTTGTGCGTGAACTCAGGCAGCAATTCGGGATTGCCCACGCTGATGTTGCGCGGGTCGGAATTATTGCGCTGCGGCCGCAGGTACCAGATGCCCGGCCGCTGGATGCGGCGCGAATAGCCGAGGCGCAGGCTTTTGCTTTCCGCCAGTTTGTAGGAAACGTTGAGCGTGGGTACGAGGGCCGGGTATTCGTTGGTAAACTGCGGCTGATTGGTTCCTTCACCGGCAATACTGGTGTATTCGAAGCGCACCCCCGGCCGGACCGACCATTTATTCTTTTTCCAGTTGTATTCGGTATACCCCGCCCAAACGTCTTGCCGGTATTGAAACGCTCCGGTTTGTTCCGGATAAACGACGAACTCATTGGTGAGCGAGTCGCGGTTGTCCTGCTGGTAATCGTTGTCGAGCTGCCGGATGATCGTTTTGGCGCCGAAAGACAGGGAATTGTCTTTCGAAAGGGGTTGTGTATAGTTGATTTCTGCCGTGAATTCGTCTTCCGGCTGTTTATTCACCAGACGGATTCCCGTGTTGGTATTGCCGAAATCGAAGAGGCGGTCGCTTTGCGAGTTATTGTTGCCGCGGCTTTGGTCGAGGGCCAGGGAGAGGTCGAATTCCTGTTCCGGGCGTTTGAATTTTTTGATGTAATCCAGTCCGTACGTCGTGGAAGGCCATGCATTTTCATAATTATTCAAAAAACGGCCCTGTTCGATGACCTGCGATTCGTTGTTGAAAGCCAGGTACCGGGTCACGTCGCCTCCCTCATATTGACCGCCGTGGGCGTTGTAATAGATGCTCAGGGCGTTCAGCGAATCGATGTCCCAGGCCAGTTCGGCGTTGCCGTAGAGGTACAGGTTTTTCGAGTCGCCCTGGCCGTTGCGTTCCTCGCGGTACAGGTCGGTCTGGTAAAAATTGGTGCGCGTAAAAACCGAAGAGCGGTCGTTGTGGCTGCCGCCCGTGCCGAAGTAGGTCGACAGGCCCCAGTCGCCGAATTTGGCGTTGATCGACGCGTTCTCATTGTGTTGCCCGAGGGTATTGATCCCGGTGGACAAGCTGCCGTTCACTCCCGCGATGCGGCCCGCCGTGACGATATTGATGATGCCTGCCGTGCCTTCGGCGTCGTAACGCGCTCCGGGAGAGGTGATCACTTCGATGCGTTTGATGGCGCTGGCCGGAAAAGAGCGCAGGGCATCTTTCGGGTTGCGTGCAAAAAGGCCCGTATTGCGGCCGTTTAGTTGCACTTTAAAGTTGGTTTTACCTTTCAGGCGAATGTTGTCGTCCTGGTCTACCGTGACGAAGGGGATTTTCTGCAGGGTTTCAATAGCGGTGGTGCCGGCCGCTGTGGGATCGTTTTCGACGTTAAAAACGATGCGGTCGGCTTTGACTTCCAGCAAAGGCTTGGCGGCGGTGATGGTGACCTGCTGGAGGGTGTTGTCGGCGGTTTTGAGCGACAAAAGGCCGATTTCCTTGTCTCCCGACAACTCGATGGCGCCCAGGTTCAGCGGCTGGTAGCCCAGCATCGATACCTCGATTTTGTAAACGCCCGAATCGAGCTGAACGAACTTGAAACGTCCGTCGCTGTCGGAAAACGCCGAGCGGATCGGTTTGGACGGCATCTTTTGGGTGGTGTCGGCGCTCAGGTCCTTGTACAGCAGGATCGTGGCGAATTCCAGGGGTTTTTCACTGGCCGAGTCGCGAAGCACTGCGGCTAGAGACAATTTTTGGGCAGACAGGCGAGCAGAGAACAGGCAGAGGACTACGAAAAGGACAAGGTGTCGCATGGTTGGAAGGACTAGGTTGATCAATGTTTTGTCAAAAGTATATGACAAACCAGGCGCTGCTGAGTTGCAGCCTTTTTTTGGGAAATTATTAACGGTACGAAGAAAAGGGAGTGTAACGCAGCGGCCGGATTGCTTTCGACAAGCAATCCGGCCGCAGTCGTAAGGGGGCAGGTATCAGGTGCTCAACGGGTCAATCCCGGACAGCGGATACTACCGAAATAATAGAACAGGCCCACGTTGGCCAGCACGTACATATCGTTGTTTTTGCCGTTGCCGCGCTGGCGGCCGGGCTGCCCGATCTTGGGCTCTATGGAACGGTCGGCGAGGGCGGCGGCTATTTCGCCGCGCTGTGCCCGGATGTCGCGGCTGTCGGCGTAGGAGCCGCTCACGTCGTCCAGGTAATCGGTGAAAAGTTTACGGCCGCTCACTTCCACGTTGATGCTCCAGCGGTAGGAGAGGTCAGTTTTAAAGCCGAAACCGTAGGCCAGGGCGGCCTGTGTGGTGTTGTATTCTTCCCCGTGGAACTGGCCTTCGGTGCCCAGTTCGCGGAGGTTGTAGGTTTTGTCCTCGTAGGTGGTTTGCGGGTTGAAATAAAAGAACGAGGTGCCGACGAAGAGGTAGGGCGTGTACCAGAGTTCGCGGTCGCCATGCACGTAGGGCAGGAAGTTGAACTCGAATTGAGCCGTTCCGTCGAAGAGGAGGCTGCGGAAATCGAGGTTGCGGCGTAGTTCGTACACGTTTTTCGAGTCGGCGTCGGTGGCGCTGATCTTGCCCGCATTCAGGCCGAGTTTGAACGACAGGCGGTCGTTAAAGATGTAACGTGCGCCGAGGCCGCCGTGGAGGTGAGTGCGGTTGAGCCGCCAGTTGGTGTTGAGGTCGCCGAAGTAGTTGGAGCCGCCGGCCCAGGCGCCGAGTTCCCAGCCGCGCATCTGCGCGAGGAGTGCCTGTTGGGTCAGCAGCAGGCCTGCGAGGAGCGCCCAAAGTCGAAGATGTTTCATGTCTGTTTTTGAAAATTGAGGCCGCAAAGGTAGGCACGGTCGCCGGGTCTGCACCCGGCCGGCCGCGAAAGCGGCATATTTTCCAAGAAACGCGGTGCAATCCGCATTGTTATGGTAATGGAAACTTTTAAAAAGTTGCCAGGCTGTTTCATGCAGATGTCAGGTTGTTTCACGCAGACGTTCGCAGACCTTAACAGACGTTCGCAGAAAATTTTACGCCGCGCCGGGCTGGCGGATCGGGCTGCCGCCGTGCAGCAGGTTGGCGTGCCAGATGAGCACGTCGCCGCGCCGGGCCAGGAAAAGTTCTTTTTTCAGGCCTTTTTCAGCGATTAAAGCCGCGATACGGTCTTCGTAGCGCCGGTTGCTGTCCGAACCGATAGTGAGCGCGGTGTTGCCCGCGTCGTAGTCGTCGGCCATGATGTAGGGCAGGCGGTGGCTGCCCGGGTAATAGAACAGCGGACCATTGTCGGGCGTGCAGTCTTCCAGGGCGATCCAGGTAGCGATGAGGTAGCCGGGCGGTTCGGTGGTCATGTGGATGGAATCCGAGTGCGCCCGTTGTTCGCTGCCAAGGGTAAAATTGAGCGTCTGGAAGGGGATGACGTTTTTTCCCAGTAAAAAAGACAGAAGGCGCAGCAGTTCGGGCTGCCGGAAAAAATGCTCGTCGGCCAGGCGGCTGGTTTCGAACAGGTTGAAAATTTTGCGGCCCGTGTAGTTGTACCCGGCTTTACCGGCGGCGACGAGGGCGTCCACTTCGGCGTTGAGGGCATCCGTAGCGGCCTGCGGGAAAAAACGGTTCAGGACCAGATACCCTTTTTCTACAAACTGCCGGATCGCCTGCTGTTGTTCGAGTGGAAACTGTTGAAATTCAGCGTTTTGCTCCAAATTGTCCAGCGCGCCGGGTCGGTCGATCCAGGGTATGTCAGGGTGATGCTCCGGCCGGAAATCGCGGCTGCCCAGGGGACTGAAAATGCTTTTGCGCAAGCCATACCGCTGGTACAGCGCGACGTTGTGCCGCAGGCGACGGGCATTGAGGAGGTTGTTCAGCACGTACACCGCTTTCAGGTTGCGGAGTTTGCCGGTGTATTTTTGGAAAAGGCGCTGGAGGGACATGGATGGATCGTTGTCGCGCAAAAGTCCGGTTTTATTACACGAATCAAGGTTTGAAATAAACATCATTATGGAGCCAACTCCTCCGCATTTACCCCACCCCCAACCCCTCCCCCGAAGGGGAGGGGCCTGATCCTGCTGTGGGCAAACTCCCCTCCCCTTCGGGGGAGGGGTTGGGGGTGGGGTAAATGCGGAGGAGTTGGCTGCGGTTTAAATCGAGATATCTGTACCCACCAGGCAGGCCCCACCCCCGACCCCTCCCCTGCTGAGAGCAAACTCCCCTCCCCGGAGGGGGTCGGGGTGGGGCCTGCCTGGCGGAAAAAACGCTTTATTAACCCTTGCCTCGCATTTTCCCAAAAAACAAACAGCCCGCAAAAGGGCGCGGGCTGTTCAGCCTGAATGTGGGTATGGAGAATGGTCAGGCGTTCCCGACCAGGTCTTTTACGAGCAATTGGAACCCGTTGCCATGGATATTGATGATCTCGATGGCCGGGTCTTTTGCGAGGTATTTGCGGAGTTTGGTGACGAACACGTCCATGGAGCGGGCGGTGAAGTAGTTATCCTCATGCCAGATCTTGGTGAGGGCTTCCGAGCGCGGCGTGACGTCGTTGATGTATTTGCAGAACATTTTGAGCAGTTCCGCTTCTTTCGGACTGAGCTTCCACTGGTTCTCTTCGCCGCTGCGGGCAGAGGTGAGGGTCAGGATGCGCAGCGGGTAGTTGAAATGGTATTTGCCAATGATGAATTCGCGCTGTTCGTCGCGCGGGTCGGCGTTTTTGTGCAGGCGCTTGAGCACGGCCTGGATGCGGTACAGCAGTTCTTCGGAATTGAACGGCTTGTTGATATAGTCGTCGGCGCCCAGTTTGAAACCCTGGAGGATATCGTCCTTCATGGTTTTGGCCGTGAGGAAGATGATCGGGATTTCGGCGTTGCGTTCGCGGACTTCCTTGGCCAGCGTGAAGCCGTCTTTCCGCGGCATCATCACGTCGAAGATGCAGAGGTCGAAGGAATTTTTGCGGAAGGCTTCGAGGCCCAGCACACCGTCGGTGGCCAGCGTGACGCCGTAATCGTGCATTTCCAGGTACGATTTCAGGACGTCGCCAAAGTTTTGGTCGTCCTCAACGAGCAGGATTTTGTAGTTCGCACTTGCCATAATGAATCAAATCGGTTCTGTGATTAAGCAGTTTTTTTAGTTCGTGTTCCCGGCGGGGCATAAAAGTGTGGGTATAACGTCAGGTTTTGCAGTTGGCGTATGTAGGAAAGGGTGGCGGTGGGAAAAATGTTAAAACCGCTGGCCCGGCAACAACGTTCGCGGAGAGGGAACGGCGCAGGACAGGAAATGAACTGACAGTAAAGACAAGCCGTGTCAGGGCCTCGTGGGATTGGCTTTTTCGGAGCGTTAGTTATCTTAGCCCAAATCTTTCCATCACATAACAAAAGGCCATGTTCAAATTTACCCCTTTCTGCTATTTGCTCTTTTTTTCCGTACCCCTCTTCGCCCAGGCGCCGGCCGATTGCCCGCCCGAACCATCGTCCACTGTTTTTCACCCCAACAACCTGCGCATGACCAATGCCTCCCCGATAGGCGGCTCGGGTTCTTACCAAATTCACGCACTGGAAGCCGGTTACAACGGAATGGATGCAACGCCCGCCGGCCAGTATGCCCGCAGCTTCTGGGTCGGAGGTCTCGACCCCGGCGGCAACCTCCTGCTTGCTGCTTCCACTTTTCCCGCGAGCGACTGGGGCTCCTACCTGCCCGGCCCAATCAATGCCAGCGGCGGCATCGACCCGCTGAACTGTGTCCGCTGGGACCGATTGTGGAAAGCCACCCGCGAAGAGATCAGCCTGCACCGGGCCGATTTTGCCGACAATGGACAACTCGACGACCCGCAGCCGAACATCACCGGCTGGCCCGGCAAGGGCAATCCGAACTTCGAGGCCCAGTACGGCTTCCCGCTCCCCGACCGTCCCGCACTCGCGCCGTTTGTTGACGTCAACGGCGACGGTATCTACAATGCCTACGACGGGGATTACCCCCACCCGGCTGCGTTGAACACCAATACGACCGTTGCGGAAATCGCCTGGTCGATGTTCAATTCTAGTCCGGGTAATCTGATTTTTGAATACCAGTCGACCTACTGGGCCCTGGGTTGCGAGGACAACGACCTGCTGAACAATACCATTTTCCAGTCTCTATACCTGTACAATGCCGGCACGGAAAGGGTGGATTCCCTGTTTGTCGGGCTTTTACAGGACCCCGAACTCGGCAGTTATGATGACGATTATGCAGGCACAAACACCGCTTTGAATACTATATTCACCTATAATTCAGACAATTCGGACGGCCCCGCCGCTGTGCCCAATTTCGGCGATAACCCGCCGACATTTGCCCTGACCATTTTGAACAGGCCGCTCGACGTGGCTTCCTACTATTTCAATGCTTTGGCAAATCCGCTGCCGGGTATGGCATACCCCGTGACGCCAGGCGAATACTACAATTACCTCACGGGCCGCTGGCGCGACGGCACGCCCATGACCGTCGGCGGCAACGGGTACCAAACCAATGGCCCGGTGACCAGTTATTGTTTCAACGGCGACCCCAACGACAACAATTCCTGGGCTATGAGCAATGTAAACTTCCCGACAGGCGACTTATTCCGCATCCTGGCCGGTACCAAAATCGGCAGCCTGCAACCGGGTCAATCCGCTGCGGTCGATTATGCGTATTCGTTTCACCGAGGCCCCGGATTGAACCATTTGCAAAATGTCAGTTACCTGTTCCAGCGCGTCGAAGCCCTGCAACTGGCCTATTTCGGCGAATTTGAAGGAGCCTGTGCCTATACCGCCTGTACCGACGACTGCGTGTGGCCCGGCGATACCAACCGCGACGGCATCGTCAACCATTGCGACCTGCTGCCAATTGGTGTAGCTTATGGCGAATCGGGTCCGTCCCGCGACGGATTTGTCAACTGGGCGCCGAAAGAAGCCATCGATTGGGGACAAACTTTCAATCAGCTCTACGATGATAAACATGTCGATGCCAACGGCGACGGCGTCATCGACCTGACGGACGTCGATCTGATCGGAGACTTCTATGACAACACCACGCCCTGGTGGTCACCCGTGCCGGACGACTACCAGATTGGGGATAATTTTTTGTTGAGAGTGCTCCCCGGCACCATCGATACCAATAACATCCAGACCGGCCAGACCGTCGTCGTTCTTGTTCAATACGACTCCCTGCTGGCCCTTACGGGCGGCGCTTATCAAATCGAGTGGGATACTGCCTATTGGCAAATCCTGATTGCGACTGGTCCCGCGGGTGGTGGTGTTTTCCGCGGATTATCGCGGCGTTATGACACGGAACTCAGTTACGCACGAATTGCGTTGCCGCCGTCGACCGGCTTGTCGAACAGCGCCTGGTCGACCATCCAGATGAAAGCCAGGGATATTGCGTCCACGCAGTCCAACACGACTTTCGTGCGCATGAAAAACGTCAAAGGCATCGCTGCCGACGGTTCGGACATACCCCTGGGAGCGAACCGGCTGAAATTCAAATTTGCCGACGGGGTGAGCGGAACCGCCGCGTCCGGCGAAGCCGGTCAATGGCATATTTCGCCCAACCCCGCCACCGCGACACTTGTCGTGGATGCCCCCGGCGAACAGCTGCACGAAGCCGTTTTTTACGACCTTTCAGGTCGGGTTTTGGGTAAAAAGCAATTATCCGGAACCGGGAAGGCCGAATTGCCTGTGGGCCATTTGCCGCGCGGACTCGTGCTGCTGCAATTGCGCAGCGAGGATGGGGTAGTGGTGCGGAAGGTGGCTTTGAGAGATTGAACTATCGTTCCTCCTGCCGCTTTTTTTACCGCAAAGGCGCGGAGACGCAAAGAAATTGGCGATGCTGTGCGTCTTCGCGCCTTTGCGATGAAATTTATCCTCCAGTAACGTACAGCCCCAAGGAATCACTTTACAGCCAACCACACCCTTCTCCGGTCGATTTTTTTCCTTCCCGAATCGGCCATCCATGCAACTTCGAACGAGCGTCCCTGTCATTGGGCAAGGCCCAGCCAACTTTCGTCTACGATTTCTTTCGTAGTAATCTTTTTCGGCTTATTTTTGGACGACCATAACCCAGTAACCGGCTCCCGTTCACCTTCTTTCCGACACAAACAACATTCAATTAAGGTATGAAAACAATCGGAACCATTCTCTTCGCCACATTCCTGCTCCTTCCGTGGTGTCTTTCCCCAACGTTCGGCCAGCAACCGGCCGCCAATGCCGACAAAAAAATTGTCATTACAAAACGTACCGTCGACTCCGACGGAACCGAAACCACCGAAACCATTATTAAAAAAGGTAAGGCCGCCGAGAACTTCGACGCCGAAGCGTATCTCCGCGACAACGAAGGCGACGGTGTGGACATCCAGATCCGAGAAGAATCCGCCGACGGCAACTACACCCGCATCACCACCAGCAAAGACGAACCCGTGCATCACCGCGACCACTTCGTCGAGGTAGACTGGGATATGGTAAACGACGCCATGAACGAAGTCGGCACGACCCTGCGCGGCGTCGGTCAGGACCTCCGGGTGTGGAATGTCGCGCCCTGCGCCGACAAGGACCCCCACGGCTTTCTCGGCGTGGAAGAAGATTCCGACGAAGACCCTGATGTGGAAGGCCTCGTGGTGGAAGTCGTGAAAGGCTCCGGCGCTGAAAAAGCCGGCCTCAAAAACAACGACGTTCTCCTGTCGATTAACGACAACAAAATCAACCGCTGGAGCGACCTGACCAAATTCATGGCCGGTACCAAACCCGGCGACGAGGTCCGCATTGCTTACAAACGCGGCGACAAAACCGACAACACCACTGCCACTCTCACCGAACGCTTCGCGATAAACGTAAGCGGCAGCGAAACCGAAAAACACGGCTTCCTCGGCGTTTCCCCCGATGGCGACGACGATGAAGACGCCGTCGGCGTAGCCGTGGACGTGATCAAGGAATCCGCCGCCGCCACGGCGGGCTTGCAGGACGGCGACGTCATTACCGCCCTGAACGACACCGAAGTGCGCGATTGGGAAGACATTGAGGATTTCATGGGCGACACCAAAACCGGCGACGTGGTACGCGTGTCCTACCAGCGCGGCTCCTCCCAAAACACGGCCAGCGCCACCCTCGGCGAATCCAAAAACAACTGGAACAGCGATTCCAACCAAAACTGGAATTACAACTTCAACCAGGACTGGTCCAACGACTTTGACGTGGAGGTGCGCGAAAAACCAGCCTGCCTCGGCGTCTATTCCGGCGCCTGGGCCGAAGGCAAAACCGAAGGCTCGAAAGTCTCCGGCTTCACCGACGAGTCCGCCGCCCGCGACGCTTCCATGCAAATCGGCGACGTAATCATCGCCGTGAACGGACAGGCCGTGCACAGCCACGACGAACTCTGGAACGAGATCGCCAAATACCAGCCCGGCGACAAAGTGGCCGTGGAATACCTGCGCGACAACGGCCCGAAAACCATCGAAGCCACGCTCAAAGCCTGCAAAGACCAGAACAAGGTCACCGTCACCACCACCGACGAGGACGGTCCGAATACCAAACGCCAGTTCTACACCTGGGGCTGGGGCAACGACGAGCAGCAGCGCATGCGCACCCGCCGCGTGATCACCATCCGCCGCGCTTCGACCGAAGGCGACGCCGCTCCCACACAGACTGCTCCGCCGCCTCCGCCGGCACAGGATCGCAGCCTGCAACTCCAGGCTTTTCGCGCCTACCCCAATCCCACGGGCGGCCCGGTGACCATCGAGTTCCGCGGCGAAGCCGTACCGACGATTGTGACCATGCTCGACCTGTCGGGCCGGCAGTTGTTCCGCGAAGAGCTCAATGCTTTCAACGGCGAGTACAACCAGCAGTTTGATCTCAACGAATACGCCAAAGGCACCATTCTGATTCAGGTGCAGCAGGGTGGGAAAATATTTACGGAACAGGTTATTGTTAACTAAGTCTTGCTTCGTGAGGTATGTGCGAACAACGCCTCCGTTCCTGGTTTCGCTAGGACTGGGGCGTTTTTTATTTAACACAGGTTTTATACAGTATTGATTGTTAGTTGTTAAATTTGTTTATCCATTCCTCTTGTTGACAAACTCTCTCGCCATGACTTTACCTGTTTGCTTCTCTTTGTTACGGGATCATCGATCATCGATCATCGATCATCGATTAGCATTTCTGATTGTCGTTTTTCTTGCTTGCTTCGTAGTAATGTCGGCTCAGCCTACTGACCCAATCCCCGCTCAGTGCGGGATGGGTGATGCTCCTCCGGGTAATGATATATTTTCGCCTTCTAACCCGGATTGTGATCACAATGGCCAGGGAGGCTATAGCCTTTGGGTTCACAACTCCCAGTATTATCCCGATCTCTCGGCTAGCAGGATCCATATACATGCTAATATTATCATTGTTCAAAAAGATGACGGCTCTGGTAATTTTCAGGATAATGCTGAGGATTTAGCTTTTCTGAATGAATGGTTTAATGAGGCAAACAGCGCTTTAACAAATCTATTTGGAACATCAGATTGTCCCAATCTTTATCCTGATTCAAAAGTGGAGATCATTCCCAATTTTGTCTTTTACAAAGACGAATATGCCTGGAATAATGATCATGATACTTCCATGTACCAATGCCCTGGGGATCCATCGACCCATCTTGGGCATGTTGACACATTAATTCACAACGACCCGGGTATTCTGCCCGGTATTAATGTTTATTTGACGGTTTCAGGATCAATTTACGAGCAAATGGTTGTGCTCGGCGCCATTGACAGCCCTGTCGGGATGAAATACAGATGGTGTTCGCAATATCCGACCGCAGGAGATCTTACCCGTACCTCGCGGATTCATATTCCCAACTTATACCTGAAGTATTGGTGGTTCAAAAATCGCCCGGATGTGGTAGGCGTCCCGTTTACTGTTTCGCGAACCTGGTTGGTGAATGAAGGACGCTCCCTTGGCCATGAATTTGGCCACTCCTGTAGCCTTCTGCACAATTTTAACTGTAGCAATAACCTGATGACACAATCGGGAGGAACCCGAAATACTTTGACTTTGACGCAGGTAGGCGCGATGCACAGGCATCTTTCAATTTCCAATTTGCGACAATTTATAGATTGTACTGAACGCTATGATACCCCTAACTATTCTGCCACACGAGCTGTAACAGCTCCTGATGAAGTTTGGGACCTGAATGTGCGCCTTTATTCCAGTGTTGTCGTCAAGACAGGGGCACGACTCACGCTCACCTGTAATCTATTGCTGCCCTACGACGGTAAAATAACGGTCGAGCGCGGTGCGAAACTTATCGTCGATGGCGGTACCGTGACCCGCGCCAATACTTGCGATCCTTCACAGCATTGGCGAGGCATATATGTGCAAGGCAACTCCTCCCAGCCGCAGGCTAGCCCGTTTTCTTTTCCGGCTGCCACTTCATCCGGGATCGTGGTATTTCAGAATAATGCATTGATTGAAGGCGCCGTGGTCGGCGCCGCAACGGCAAAAAGTGAGACCGAATTATCGAACGGAGCCTATTGGGGAGGCGTGATTTATTCCGATGGCGCCACTTTCCGTGATTGCCGTAAAGGAGCCGAGTTCATGCAATATCATTTTCCAAACCTCGGTGATTTCAAAAACACCACATTTGAGAGAACAGGATCGGGTTCTTCATATGCAGGCGTGACAATCTGGGATACGGATGGAATCGACTTTGAAACCTGCACCTTCGACGGTATGACTCAAAACGGTATTCGTGCAGGCGATGCAGTTTTTAATGTGACAAAAGGCTGCCAATTCAGCGGCTCGGACATGGCGATTCTTACAGGCGCAGCCTCACCTTTGAGCAACGACATCCGGATCGGAGAAATGGGCTCCACGGTTGCAAACCGCAACAAATTTTTCAACAATACCATCGGCATTCGCGCCATGGCAAATACGCGCTTGTTGGTGTACAGTAACGATTTCGAAGATTATGATTTTGACGTGGCTATTGTAGGAGCGAGCAATAATGAATTGAGAGAGAATCATTTTACCGGTACTACAACCGGCAACCAGTTCGAAACGGTGGGTTTGTCTCCCAATCTTAATCGCTGCAACTTCTACCTGAATACGGCGCTGGGAACCAACCTCATCGGTGACAATCGTGGCTGGACGCTGACGAATGAAGATTTTACCACAAATACCTATGACCTGTTGCTGGAAGGCCCTTCAAACAACCCGGGACGCATCGCGACGAATCAGGGCGGCGGCGGTGCAGCGAAATACAATTTCTTTTCCCTGAACAAACCTGAAAACATCAAAACCAGTACGGTGCCGCCGAACAACAATACTATCTTTTTCAGGTATTTTCACCCCAACTCAGTAATCGACGTACGGCTGAAACCCAAATGCGGATTGACTGAAAGTTGTACGCCGGCGAGCGTATTTTTTAATATTCAGACTACGGGTGACAATAACGAGGTATGCGTACAGACTCCTCCTCCAGCCGAGACGCCTTGCGAAACTCGACCTTGTCTTGAAGCGGTTCGGACAGCCTTGGCACAAAAAAGGGCGTTACTGGAGCAAGGCGACAGCCCGATGCATTTTACGGCCTTACAAACGAATGGCGGTAGCGCCGCCACATACGACCAGCTGCTTGCCGCGAGCCCTTATCTCTCCGATGCGCTGCTGCGGGCGGTAGCCGACAACGGGGCAATGAATACGCATTACAAAGAGCAGCTCTTTTCGGCCAATACCCCGCTGACGGCAAGCGTACTGGACTACCTTCCAGGCAAAATTTCCCAGTCGGCTTTACTCAATCTTCAAAACGCGTCGGCAAATTATGCCGTATCCGCTCGGGCGCAACTGGAAGCCGAAATTGAAAATCTGACCACCCAACGCGAAGGGATTACCGATGCCCTGATACGGGAATACCGGATTGCGGGCAATTGGGACATGATAGAAACGCTGCTGAACGAAGATTTGAATCCTTTGAATCGGCGACGCTTGTTTGGGGCAAAAGTGGAACAGCAAGACTATGTTGCAGCCGCTGCCGTATTGCAGAATTTCCCCATTGCGAGTACCGACGACCAATATTTCCTCCAGGTTCAAAATATCAACCTGGCACGCCTGAATGCCGGGTTGGGTTACGAACTCAGTTCGGGAGATAATGCCTTGCTGACACAAATCGCGGTGTCGGGAGAAGCTTCGGCCGGCTATGCGCAAAGCCTGTTAATGATGTTGACCGGAGAAATAATCCGGCCTAAAATGCCCGATTTAGCCGGAGAGCGGAGTACTTGGCAGCAAGCAAACCATATCGTTGCCACGGAGAACGAAAGCGACTTCTTCATTTTGTCGCCCAATCCCGCCAACGATTTCCTTTCGATACGACTCCTGCTGCCCCCGGCGGAGGCTACGCAATGCCGGATTGAAATCTACGACCTGCCGACAGGCCGACTCGTGCAGAGCCATGACCTGCCCGGTTCGGATACCGTTTTCTTGTCCGTAGAACAACTCCCCCAAGGTCTTTACCAGATTACCCTATGCCGGCAAGGGCGTTGCATAGACCGCCAAAAACTGCTTATCCAACATTAAATTTAGTTGTTTTCACTGCGCTCAGTACAGACTCTGTGCTGGGCTTAATATTTTTTATCGTGAAAAAATTTCACTTGGTGGTTTTGTTGCTACTCCTATCAACCTCTCTAATTGCTCAGAATCCCTTGATATACCGTGTGCTTGATCCGAATCCTGAGGATTATTTCCAGTCAGATAAGGGGACAAATGTCTTTATGCTAGACACTTTTTATTACATCACGGACGGTTTCCTAAGCGAATTGGGCCAACGCGGTTTTGGGGTGATTAAGACTGATCGCCAAGGGAATATTCTGCAACAAGTTATAATGGAGGGTCAATATCAGGACTTGGCCATTGTGGAAGGAGGAGCTTATGCTTTCACCAGTGATGGTAATATTTTATTCGTTGGAGAGTCTTGGCATCCTGCTAATGGTGGAAATATGCAAGTATGCTTAGTAAAGATGACTCCTGATTTGACTATCTTATGGACCCATTATTATGGCGATAGTACTTACAATGAGTATGGCACACGAGTATTGGAAATGCCGGATAGCCAATATATGATTTATGGAAGTCGCAATTATTTGAATGGCTATGTTGAGAACCTATTGATCAAAACAGACACGGCAGGAACCTTGATCTGGGACAAAACCCCACAAGATACTTTTGATCGCTCCTTAGCCGGGAACATGGTAGCCACTTTGGACGGCAACGCGGTTTTTTGTACGGAAACGCGCCATGATCCTTCCTGGCCGGATGAGTGGAGCAATGCCCTCGTGGTCAAAGTTGATCCGGAGGGCGAGGTGTTGTGGCGGCGCAAGATGAAAGGCGTGAGCACCTCCGATCCCCGGCAATACCCCCAGATCACCGCCCTGCACAACGGCGGCTATGCGCTCGCCTGGTGGAAGGACACCTCAAGTTTTATTCCTTATGAATTCCCGGTGCTGCTCGGACTCGACTCGGAAGGCCACGTGCAATGGTCGCACGAGTGGCTCGACGATACTTACCGGGTCATTTATACCATGAAGACCGCCGCCAACGGCGACATTCTGGCCTGCGGCGAGTATGGCTCTTACAGCATCTTTTACAGTACCTGGCTCCTGCGGGCAAGCCCCGAAGGAGAAATTTTATGGGAGCAATACTACTCGGACTCCCTGATCAGACCCTGGTACATCATGGAGCCCTTCGACCTGACGGAGACGCCCGACGGTCGTATTGCCGTCACGGGCATCGTGTTGGACAGTACTCCCGTAGGCCCCGCGAATGTCAATATTTTCCTGTTGGTCGTGGACGAGAACGGTTGCCTGATTGATGATTGCACACCCGGTTACCAACTGATTACCGATGCAACCATACCCGCAGATGTGCAGCGTCCGAATCGACTGGTATTGTCTCCTAATCCAGCAGGCGAGAGCGTCAATCTGATATTTCCGCCGGTAGCTTCTTCATCGGTCCATCGCCAGGTTGAGATGTACGACCTCGTAAGCGGTCGATTGTTGCAAACTCGGACACTAGGTTTTCAGGAGGGTATTGCGTTACCCACCCAAGGCCTTTCTAACGGTCTTTACCTGCTTGTTTTACGCGAAAATGGTCAATGTATTGCCAGGGAAAAATTGCTTGTGCAGCACTAATCCATACACTCCGCCTACAACTGCCTCGACAACACCACCCCAATCCCCAGCAACCCTGCCACCCCCAGCATCGCCGCCGGCAAACCCACGGCATTGGCCACCAGCCCGATCAGCGGAGGGCCGGCCAGGAAAGCCACAAAGCTGAACGTCGCAAATGTGGACAAACCCGCCGCCGGCGTCACCCCGGGCAGCCGCATCGACATGGTGAACAGAATGGGCGCCGTGAGCGAACAGCCCAGTCCCATGATCCAGAAACCACCCCAGCCACTCCACAAGGAAGGGACCAGTACGGTGATCAGCAGCCCGGTGGTAGCCACCAGCCCGCCTACGATCAGGATGCGCAGTTCGCCGTGCCGCGCGATGAGCAGGTCGCCCGCGAAGCGCCCGGTCGTCATGGCCAGGGTAAAAGCCGTGAATCCCAATGCCGCCGCAGCGGGCGCCGCGCCCCGGTAGTCGCGCAGAAACACGCCGCTCCAGTCGAAGGCCAGCCCTTCGGCCAGCAGCGCAAAAAAACCGACGGCGATCAGCAGCACCAGTCGCCGGGTAGGCTTGGCCAGGCCGTGGTGGGCGTCCTCCTCGTGCTCCGGTTTCGGCAGGGTGCGAAGGGTCGGCGCGATCAGGAGCAAGACCGACAACATGATCGCCGAGGCCAGCCAGACGTGTTGTTGCGGCCGCCAGCCCAAGCCCAGCAGACCGCTTGCCAGGGCCGAACCCAGCATGCCGCCGAGGCTCCACATGCCGTGGCAAATGGCCATGATCGAGTGCCCGCCTTCGATTTCCACCTCCGGCACACAGGCATTCATGGCGATGCCCAGCAAAGCCATCGACGCGCCAAAGACCATTAGGGCGCCCACCAGGGCATACATCGACGGCACATGAACCGGCAAAGGCAGGAACACCGCCGCTGCCAATGCCGCGACAATGCATACCCGCGCCGCGCCGAACCGGCCGATCACCCGGCCCGCGATCGGGTTGATGAACAATTGTCCCAAGGGCAGCCCGAAGAGGGTCATGCCGAGTTGGGCGTCGTTCAGCTGCAATGCGGCTTTGACGTGCGGGATATGCACCACCCAGCTGCCGAAACTCCAGCTGCATAGCGAAAAGGCCAGTCCAACAGCCCGGGCCTGCGGCGTCGTCCAGAAGCTGTGGAAAAACCGCCACCAGGCTTTCAGGGTCACTTTTTGCGCCATAAGGATTCCTTTTGAGCGCGCAAGTTCTTGTTCCGAAAGCAACTGCCGCAGGAATTTTTTGTGTTCAGGCAGCCTGAATCAAACTTTCGTCGTCAACCTTTGCGTTTGCATCGCTGCACATTTTTTGATCGATCAAAAAACTTCTTTCGCCATGCAAACGAACCGCCTGCGCCTGTTTTACCTGTTCCTTGTCATCCTTTCCGCCTGCGCCGGTAGCGGCACCGAAACCATTGAAAACCGCGACGCCGAGGGCAACCTCGTGCGCTTCGAACGACGAAAAAAAGATTTCGCCAAACAGGGCCGCTACCAGCGCTTTCACCCCGACGGCCAGCTCGCCGAAGAAGCTTTTTACAAAAATGATTCCCTCGACGGCGAGCGGCGTCTGTTTTATCCAAACGGGCAGGTCGACGTGGTGGAGCATTACGCCAACGGCATGTTTTCTGGAAAATACCAAAAATTCAGGGAGGACGGCACGCTGCAACTCGAACAAAACTTTGTCAACGGACAAATCGAAGGGGAAAGCATCGGCTATTTCTCCAATGGAAAAATAGCGGAAAAAGTCGCCTTCAAAAACAGCGAGGAAAACGGCCCTTTCTTCGAGTATTACGACAACGGTCAGCCCAAAGCGGAGGGCACTTACGTCCCCAGCGAGGACGGCCCCCTGGAAGACGGCGAACTGAAAGAATACGACTCTACCGGCACCCTCGTCCGGATTGCCGATTGCAAACTGGGTATTTGCCATACCCGCTGGAAAAAAGAATGAATGTTGACCTATGAGATTGCCGGCCTGCTGCTGGCGCGAGGCTTCGCCTCGTGACTTTATATCTGGTCGGGCTTCGCCCGATTAAAAGTTGGGCATAGCCCAACTGTTGTATGTCACGAGGCGAAGCCTCGCGCCAGCGATCTCCACGATTTCAAAAGTCTATCAAAACCTGTCAACCATGACGCGACGAATACCATCCATCTGCCTCTTGCCCCTTGCCCTTTGCCTTTTGCCCCTCGCCCTCTCTGCCCAGATCACCGGCGGGCAGCATGTGTTCAAGTTCATGACCCTGTCGCCCTCGGCGCGCATCACCGCCCTCGGCGGCGCGCAAATCGCCGTGCAGGACGACGACCCGGCTTTCGCAGCGGCCAATCCCGCCGCCCTGAACCCTTCGATGGACGGGCACCTCACCTTTCAGCACAATTTTTTCCTGACGGATATTCAGCACGGCTATGCGGCCTATGCCGCGCATCTGCCCAAACTGGGTTTCACCGTGCACGGCGGCCTGCAATACATGAGTTACGGCGACATAAAGCAGGCCGACGAATTCGGCAACGTCACGGGCAAGGTGAAGGCTGCGGAAACGGCATTCACCCTCGGCGGCGCGCGACAACTGACCGACCGGATTTCCCTGGGCCTCAACATCCGCTTCGGCGTCTCGACGCTCGATGTGTACCAGGCCTCGGCCCTGGCCACCGACCTGGGAGCGATGTACGTGGATACCGCAAGCCGTTTTACGGCCGCCATCGTACTGCGCAACCTGGGCACCGAACTGGCCACTTACGGCGACGTGCGGGAAAAACTGCCGTACGATCTTCAGGCCGGGTTCAGCAAACGGCTCAAACACCTGCCCTTCCGGCTCACCGTCATCGCGCACCACCTGAACCAGTGGGACATTCGCTACGACGATCCCAATGCCCAGAACGACGACGTGCTGCTGTTCGGCGGCGAGCAAACCAAGTCGCAGGGCAACTCGGGCGTCGACAACTTTTTCCGGCACTTTATTTTTTCCGGAGAATTCCTGCTGGGCCGCCACGAGGCCTTCCGCCTGCGCGTCGGCTACAACCACTTGTTGAAAAAAGAATTGTCGGTCAAAAACTACCGCAGCCTGGCCGGTTTTTCTGGCGGCGTCGGGTTCAAGATCAATCGTTTCCGGCTGGATGTGGGCTACGGCTCGTACCACCTGGCGGGCGGAGTGCTGCATGTAGGGATCGGGACGAATTTGAAGGATTTCTTTTGAGGCGCAGACCGCCACAGACCTGACAAGTAGGAAAAACGAGGTCGCGGGAGGCCGTCACTGTCGCGCTCAGCGCGGCCACGGCGGCCTCCCGCGACCTCGTTTTCATAGGTTCTACTCGATCCTGAAAACCAGCTCATCGGCACTAAATCCCGGACGGCTCATCCCAGGACACTGGTAAGACATCTGCCGGAAAACGACCCAATCACCCGGCTGCACGGCCTGTTGCTTTTTTAGTACTTCGCCTGAAAACCTTGCACCCGGGTTATATCCGACCCACAATTCACCCGTTTTTTTAGAATAAAACTCAGCGGTGAAGCCCACCACCAGACACCTTCCGTTGATATCGTAGCCGGAAACAAGTGCAGCAATGCCACTCTGCGCCTTGAACTCAGCTGCCTCCATATTGCTGCCCCGATTGGGACGGCCGTTCAGGCACATTTCCACGCTGACAATTTTTACGCGAAACGATCGCTTTCCGATGGGCTCGTTTTTGCAGGAGTCCAGTATAGAAAGGGTAGCGATCGTAGTGTCCGAATTTACGAGCCAGCCATATTTTGCCGCACCATATTTTAGGAGTTTACCGCCGCTCGGTTGCAGACAAAGGCATGAATCGGGCACATCGCTGACCACCACCGATATCGGGTTTTCGATGCCGGCCACGAGCACATTCATTTTTTCCAATTCCACGGCCACGGCCGTTTGTCCTTCAAGGCTGGCTTGTCCGGAAAAATAAACAGGAAGCGTTAGCAGCCGGAAACCGATCCGGAACAATACCCGCATTTGCATCGCGTTCGATGATTTTTGATTTCCATACAAACTGCGTTTTGATGAAAATAGTCGGCTGGCTGTTGTTTTTTGTTTTCAATGCCGGTGCTTTAACGGCTCAATACGATCGGATTTTGCACAACCCGGACGTCACCTGGGCTGCCGAAATTGACGTGGTGTATGCCTTGCAACCACCTCAACTGACCGACTCGGTTCAACTCAATGACATCATTTTCTGGAAAAACTACGACCCCCGGAACCCGGCGCCGTGGGAGGGCGGCGAACTCCTCATCGAAAAAATACTGACTGCGGCACGTTCAGGCGCCTGGCCGGCCTGGCTCCTGGGTGACACGCCCCGACAACTTTCGGCAGATGAGGTCGCTGCCCAGCTCGGATCGCGCGACACCGTCGAGGTTATGGATGTGGAAACCGGCGTCACACATCAAAAAGTAGTGACCAACGACCCCGACCTGACTTCTTTTTTCGGTATCCGGGCCAAACAACTGCTCTATTACGATACAAAGAAGGGGGAGTTCGAACTGTATACCTCGGCGATTGCGCCTGTTCGGCATTTTTCCCGGTCCGTCCAGGACCGGCATGGTGTCTGGCAGGACGTTTACCTGTTTGATTACGTCCCTTTTTGGCTCAAAATGCCTGAATTTTCAAAAAAAGAGAAGAGGAAACAGCCCGATCTGAATGACCCGAACATCCTCTGGGCGGCTCAAATCAAAACCCTGGGCAATACGCCCGATGTGGAAAAACTGCGCCCGATGAAGGATTTTGACCCTCCGGTCATGCAGGATTTGTTGGATCGTTTTCACACAGATCGCCACTTTGCAGCGTACGACGCGCTGGGCGAACCGATTGATTTTGCCGATAGAAAAGCCATGTTGTTTACGACAGATTCCGTCCTGACTTTCGACCCGGAAACCTATGAGGAAAAACTGGTGGTGGTCAAAAACGAGATAAGAGCGGCTGACGTGTACCGCCTGCGGCTGGTGGAGGACTGGTTCTGGGACGAGCGAAAGGGACGGCTGGTGATCCGGCTTCACAGTGTGGCTCCCATGATTGACCAGTTTGACGACATGGGAAATTTTCGGGCCGAGCGGGGATTGTTTTACTGCCGCAAAAGGTGAGGCGGCTGGCCTGCGGACCTGACAGGTTGAATATAGGCAGTGACTCTTGCCTAAATTCAACCTGCCCGGTCAAAATTTTAAACCCTATTTGGAAATTTTTCCTTGCTGCGCGTATCTTTGCGTTCGCTTTCGGAGAGCCCTCATTTTCTGAGGCGTTTTTCCCATTGATTTTGAATGAGTTATAACATTTTTGCTTAAAAGCGTTTATGCCAACCATTAATCAGATGGTCCGCAAGGGCCGCGAGCAGGTCGAGTACAAGAGCAAAAGCCGCGCGTTGAGCGCCTCGCCGCAAAAACGCGGCGTATGCACCCGCGTTTACACGACGACGCCGAAAAAACCGAACTCTGCCCTGCGCAAAGTCGCCAAAGTGCGCCTTGTCAACGGTATCGAGGTGATTTGCTACATTCCGGGTGAAGGCCACAACCTTCAGGAGCACTCCATCGTGCTGGTGCGCGGCGGTCGTGTGAAAGACCTGCCGGGTGTGCGTTACACCATCGTCCGTGGCGCCCTCGACACCGCCGGTGTCAACAACCGCAAGAAAAGCCGTTCGAAATACGGCTCGAAACGACCGAAAAAATAAGTTTTTAATGATGAATGATAAATGATGAGTGATGAATCCACGCGGTTCGAGCTCGTCAAGATCCATTCATCATTCAACATTCATCATTCATCATTACCAAAGATGCGTAAGCACAAACCGAAACCTCGAGTATTGGCTCCCGATCCGCGTTATAACGACACGATGGTAACTCGTTTCGTCAATAACCTGATGTGGGAAGGCAAGAAGACCGTGGCGTTCGGCATTTTCTACGATGCGCTCGACATCGTGAAAGGCCGCACCAACGAGGACGAGTTGCAAGTCTGGAAAAAAGCCTTGAACAACGTCATGCCCCAAGTGGAAGTCCGCAGCCGCCGTATCGGTGGCGCCACCTTCCAGATCCCCACTGAACTGCCTGCCAACCGGAAAATTTCCATCGGCATGAAGTGGATGATCAAATATGCCCGCGCCCGCGCCGGTAAAGGCATGGCCGAAAAACTCGCCGCCGAAGTCATCGCTGCCAGCAAAGGCGAAGGCAACGCCGTAAAAAAACGCGAAGACACCCATAAAATGGCCGAAGCCAACCGCGCTTTTGCCCACTTCCGGTCGTAATCGCACGCCGGACGTGACATCAGCCTACCGTCGAAAATTGACCGGCACCGCGTCGCAAATCCCGACCCGCGCCGATCAATTTCCGGCGGTATCGGTTTTTAAAGCCGACAGGAATTCAAATTCCAATTTTGATTTTCCGAAACTTTTAAAAACCGTTATTCAATTGTGCAAAATATATGCCTTGCAAGTGAACATTTCAAAGCCTCGTTGCAATACATTGTTTTGACGGCCCTGAAATAACATCTTTTTCAAAAATTACCATCACTCTCAACTTCAACTCTCATGGCAAAGGATCTCCGGTTTACCCGCAACATCGGTATCGCCGCTCACATCGACGCCGGGAAAACGACCACTACGGAGCGTATTCTTTACTACACGGGTGTCACGCACAAAATCGGTGAGGTGCACGAAGGCGCCGCCACCATGGACTGGATGGAACAGGAGCAGGAGCGTGGCATTACCATCACCTCCGCCGCTACCAAATGTGTTTGGTCCATCGGCGATCAGAAATACGACTTCAACATCATCGATACCCCGGGTCACGTGGACTTCACCGTGGAGGTAAACCGCTCCCTGCGCGTGCTCGACGGACTCGTGTTCCTGTTCTCCGCCGTCGACGGCGTGGAACCACAGTCAGAAACCAACTGGCGCCTGGCCGATAACTACCGTGTGCCCCGTATCGCGTTTGTCAATAAAATGGACCGCACCGGCGCCGACTTTTTCATGGTCGTCAAAGACATGAAAGCCAAATTGGGCGCCAACGCCGTGCCGCTCCAGGTGCCCATCGGCGCCGAAGAAAAATTCAAAGGCGTGGTGGACCTCGTCACGGGCAAAGCCATCGTCTGGAATGAAGCCGACCAGGGCATGACCTTTACGGAAATCCCCATCCCGGACGACCTGAAAGACATCGTGCAGGAATACCGTCAGAAACTGATCGAAGAAGTCGCTTCTTACGACGATAACCTCCTCGAAAAATTCTTTGATGACCCCGATTCCATCACCGTCGACGAAATGCGCGCTGCTGTGCGCGCTGCCGTTTGCGACATGAAAATGACGCCGGTGATGTGCGGCTCGGCCTACAAAAACAAAGGCGTACAGGCTTGCCTCGACGCGGTGTGCTACTTCCTCCCGTCGCCGATCGACGTCGCTGACGTGAAAGGCACCGACCCGAAAACCGACGCCGAGATATCCCGCAAACCTTCGGTCGACGAGCCGTTTGCCGCCCTCGCATTCAAAATCGCCACCGACCCCTTCGTGGGCCGTCTGTGCTTTATCCGCTGCTACTCGGGCAAACTCGACGCAGGCTCCTACGTGCTGAACACCCGCACGGGCGACAAAGAGCGCATCAGCCGCCTGTACCAGATGCACGCCAACAAGCAGAACCCGATCGAGAAGATCGAAGCCGGCGACATCGCCGCTGCCGTGGGTTTCAAAGATATCCGTACCGGTGATACGCTCTGCGACGTCGACAAACCCATTATTCTCGAAAGCATGGTGTTCCCCGAGCCGGTAATCGGCCTCGCCGTGGAACCCAAAACGCAGAAAGACCTCGACAAACTCGGCATGGCCCTCAACAAGCTGGCCGAAGAAGATCCGACTTTCCGCGTGAAATACGACGAAGACACCAACCAGACGGTGATCTCGGGCATGGGCGAGTTGCACCTCGAAATCATCGTGGACCGTCTGCGTCGCGAATTCAAGGTCGAGTGCAACCAGGGCGCGCCCCAGGTGAACTACAAAGAGGCTCTGACCGTCAAAGTCACGCACCGCGAGCGTTTGAAAAAACAATCCGGCGGTTCGGGTCTCTTCGCCGATATGGAATTCGAACTCGGCCCCGCCGACGAGGAGTTCCTGCAAAGCGACGACTTCAAGAACGGCAAGAAAAAACTGCAGTTCGAATGGGCAATCGTGGGTGGTGCCATTGATAAAAACTATCAAAAACCCATCAGCGACGGTTTCAACCAGATGATGAACAACGGTATCCTGGCCGGCTACAACATCGATTCGATGAAAGTGCGCGTGATCGACGGCGGCATGCACGCCGTTGACTCCAAGCCCATCGCCTTCGAACTTTGCGCCAAGGAAGGTTTCCGCGAAGCCGCTCCCAAGTGCAAGCCGCAACTGATGGAGCCGATCATGAAACTCGAAATCGTGACGCCGGAAGAATACGTCGGCCCGGTCATCGGCGACCTCAACCGCCGCCGCGGCATGCCGAAAGGCCAGGAAACCCGCATGGGCGGCGCTGTCGCCATCCAGGCAGAGGTACCCTTGGCTGAAATGTTCGGCTACGTGACCCAACTCCGTACCCTCACCTCCGGCCGCGCGGCTTCCACCATGGAATTCAGCCACTACGCCGCCGCTCCGACGAACATCGCCGAGCAGGTGATCGCCAAGGCAAAAGGCACGGTGAAGGTGTAATTGACGACGACCTGATTTTTTTAGGGAAAATATAAATCCCGTCTTCCGAGGTTTTGGAAGGCGGGATTTTTTTGGTTCATGGCGCGAGGCCTCGCGAGAGCAGGTCTAGACACCATCCAAGGGTCGATTTGTAAAAAATTGCCCCGTTCGGTTTTGTACCGGACGGGGCAAAACAGGCTTTGGAAATGCCGTTTACGAAACTTTTTAAGTTTCGTAAACGTAGCAACCTCAATCCTCCTCCACTTCCACCGGCGTCGGATTGCTCTCCCACATCAAATATGCTTTCAGGAATCCCTGCAGATCACCGTCGAGCACGGCGTCGGGGTTGTGCACTTTGTGGCCCGTGCGCAGGTCTTTGACCCAGCGGTCGTCGAGCACGTAGGAGCGGATCTGGCTGCCCCATTCGATTTTGGTTTTGCCGGCTTCCACTTTGGCCTTTTCCTCTTCGCGCTTGCGCAATTCGAGTTGGTACAGGCGGCTTTTGAGCAGGGTCATCGCGATCTCGCGGTTGCGGTGCTGGCTCCGGTCCTGCTGGCATTCGGCGACGATCCCCGTAGGAATGTGCGTGACGCGCACGGCGGATTCCGTCCGGTTCACGTGCTGGCCGCCCGCGCCGGAAGCCCGGAAAACGTCCCATCTCACATCGTCGGGGCTGACGACAATTTCGATGTCGTTGTCTTCGATGAGCGGGTAAACAAAAACCGAAGAAAAAGAGGTCTGCCGTTTGCCCTGGGCGTTGAAGGGGCTCACGCGCACAAGGCGGTGCACGCCGTTTTCACCTTTGAGCCAACCGTAGGCGTAGTCGCCCACGATCTCGATGCTCGCCGATTTGATGCCGGCCGAATCGCCTTCCTGTTCGAAGAGATCGTTGACTTTAAAGCCGTTTTTCTCAGCCCACATGCGGTACATGCGCAACAACATGGCTGCCCAGTCGCAGGCTTCGGTGCCGCCAGCTCCGGCATTGATCTGGAGCACAGCGTTCAGGGGGTCCTCTTTTTTGTTGAGGGTGCTTCGGAACTCTGCATCGGCGAGGAGTTCGGCAGTTTTGCCGTACTGGGCGTCTACTTCGAGTTCGGTAGCCAGGCCTTCTTTCTGGAATTCGTAGAGGCCTTCGAGGTCGTCTACTTCCCGGGCGAGGGCCTCGTATTCATTGACCCAGTTTTTGTGCTGGCCAATTTTGCGTTGTATGCCTTCGGCGCGCTTGGGGTCGTTCCAGAAGGTGGGGGAAAGCATTTCGGCGGAAAGGTCTTCGATTTCGCGGACTCGGTTGTCCACGTCAAAGATACCTCCTGAGGACCGCCAACTTGTCTTTCAGTTCTTTTAACTGTTCGATCGTCATGGTTGGAAACGGTTGTGCCGCCAACCTTTGGGTTGGCGTTTGAATGTGCCGCCAACCCGGAGCTTGGCGGTGAAAAAAAGTTCGTAAATGTTTTCCAGGTTGGCAGCCGTTTCTGAACAACTGCCAACCTGGAGGTTGGCGTCACTCGACCTCAACGTAAAATACGAGGTCGGAGTTCGGGCCGATGGGGCTGTTGGGAATGCCTTTGTCTCCGTAAGCGAGGTTGGCTGGGATGAAGAAGGTGGCTTTCGCGCCGTGATTGAGCAGCAGCAGGCCTTCATCGAAGCCCGGGATCATACCGCCTACTTCGAAGGGAACGGCGCCGCCGCGGTCGTAGGAGCCGTCGAACACCTGGCCGTCTTTCAGGAGCAGGCCGAGGTAGTTGGTAGACACTTTTTCGCCCTTTTGGAGGGGAGCGCCGTTGCCTTTTTCCTGAATAATGTATTCGAGGCCGGATGCCGTTTTTTGCAGTTTGCCACCCAGTTTTTTGGCTTTATAGTCGGCCAGCGTAGCACGGAGCGCTTTTTCCACCTCGACACCGGCGGCGCGGGCGGCTTCGGCTTTCTGCTGTTCTTCTTCCATTTTTTTCTGAACGCCGGCTTTGTCGAGCTGGTCGACCATGACGATTTCGTAGCGGATCTCTTTTACCTCGCCGAAATTTTTGGGAATGCCTTTCGCCATAAGCGAGTCGACCTTCTGGATGAGGGTGGCGCTATCGCCTTTGGTCATCATGAAGAGGGCGTCGAATACTGCCGGCGCGCGTTCGTTGAGCTGGGCGGTATCGGGCAGCATGACTTCACGTGGCCCCCCCATGTCGCGGGTGGTGCTGCTGACGAGCGAGTCGTTCAGCCAGGTGTACACGTTCACGGTGATCAGTTCGCCGGATTGGGCTTTGGGGGTAGTGCCGTTGGTATGGTTGGTGAACATGTGACCGTGGCGGGTCTTCACCGCATTTCCGCCTTTGTTGCAGGCGATTTGGCTCATCAGGATTGCACTGAAGAAAGCGAAAAAGAGAAAATTGCGCATGATTTAAAAGTTGTCAATTGAAAAGCGAAAACCCGCCTGCCGGCAGGCATGAATTACTTGTGAATGACTTTGGGGATATCGGGAATCTTAACGTCTTTGGCGTCCTTGATGTCGACCAGAACGACGTCGGCGCGCATCATTTTTTCCTTTTTCAAATGCGGCGGCAAGACCGACATGATGCCGGCATCGATGGGCCGGAAAACGGAAATGCTGTCGCCGAGGCCCATGTGCAAAATGGCGTACATCAGCGGAGCGTCCGTGATGGTTTTTACGTCGACTACCGGTATCGGCATGGCGCCGCCGAACTGCACCCGGCTGCTGGCAATGGCGGTATCGCCCACCCAGTTGGAAACGAAGGCCAAGGCCACCTCGCCCAATTGGGGTGACCGGGCGCCCGTATTGGTGTAATTGACGATGCGGATATCCCCGACGACCATTTCCGTGGGTTTTGCGGAAGGCGGCGCCGCGCCTGAAAGGGCAGTGGGTATGGGGGTGTTAGCAGTGGGTTGGGGAACAGTCGTGGTAGCGACCGGCTCGGCCTTCTGCTGGTTTTGTTTGCAGGAAATCTGGATCAGGACCAGTCCGAGGGAAATGGCTAATAAAAGATGACTTTTCATGTTATTTGCCTGAATTATTGAATTTCAACGTAAAAGATCAAGTCTGTGTTCGGGGGGATGACGTCTCCCGCTCCGGCCTCGCCATAGCCCAAAACGGAAGGAATAAAAAGCGTGGCTTTGGCTCCGTGGCGCAGCAGCTGCATGCCTTCGTCAAAACCGGGAATCATTTCACCGATCGTAAAACCCAGGGCTTCGCCGCGCGAATAGGACTCGTCGAATGTTTTTCCGTCGGGCAGGCAGCCGTAATAGTGAACTTTGACGCTTTCACCTTTTTGCAATAACGCGCCCGTACCCGGTTCGTGTACGACATATTGAAGCCCGGACGCCGTTTTTTGCAATTGGCTTTTTTTGACCTTGCCGTTTTTGAAATCCTTGGCCAGTTGTTGGGTTTGGGTTGCGACGGCGTCGAGGCGGGCGGCCATTTCAGTTTGTTTGGCCAGCTCGCGGCGCTCGTGCTCTTCGCCGCTGACCACGTCCAGCAGCACAAATTCGTAGCGAACGATGGATTCGTTTTTCAACGACTCGGGGATGAAAGGGCGCAGGATGCTGTCGACCATCTGAAGCACCGTGACACTGTCGCCTTTGACCATCATCGCAAGGGCGTCGTACACCACCGGTGCGCGCTTGGGCATGGCTTCGGGCTGTGGAATGGCCAGGTCGCGTGGGCCGCTGGCCGCTGTACTGCCCATCAGCGAATCGCCGAGCCATGTATTGGCATGCAGGGTGACGTAATCGCCCGCCTTGGGGTGAACGCCCTGGTGGCGGGTGTGGTTGATGATGCGATAACCGTTGGCCGTGGTGAGGGTATCGGTCTGGGCGTCGAGTGAAGTGGAAATGGCACCCAGAGCAATGAGAATCAGTATTTTATGAAAAATGGTCATTTCAACAGTTCCGTCCGGTATTCGGGCAGCAGGTTTTTGAATTTTTCAATGGTAGCCTTAAGGCCGTCGTGGGAGTAGGCGCCGGCGGCATTTTTGTGGCCGCCGCCGTTGAAGTGCTTGCGGCAGATTTCCTGCACGTCGAGGTCGCCCTTGGAGCGCAGGCTCAGTTTGACGATGGTAGGCTGGTTGTGGATAAAAGCCGCAAGTTTGACGTCCTTGATGGTGAGCAGGTAATTCACGATCCCCTCGGTGTCGCCGCGCTGGATGTTGAATTGCTCGTAATCTTTTTTCGACAGCCAGATCATGGCGGTCCGCAATTCGGGCCAGTACTCCATGCGGTTGGCAAGACAATGTCCGAGCAGGCGTAAGTTCTTCTCTTTCTGCGAGTTGAAGATGCTGTCCTGTACGGCGGTGTCGTCCATGCCGCGGTCGATCAGGTCAGCGACGATCCGGAAAATCCGTGAATTGGTCGCATGCCGGAAAGAGCCGGTGTCGGTCACAATGCCGGTATAAATGCATTCTCCCACCTTCGGATTCACGCGCACCGTGTCACCCATGCCCTCAATGAAACGAAAAACCAGCTCGCAGGTGCTGCTGGCTTCCGGTTCGGAAAAGGTGAAATCCGCGATGGCCTCGGGGTAGAGGTGGTGATCGATCAGTATCCGTTTGCCAGGCAGGTTTTTGACAAACTCGCCCATCTTGTCGATGCGGCTCAGGGAATTGAAATCGAGGAAAAAGAACAGGTTCTTTTGCTGAAGCACGTGCTTGCATTCCTCAGTATGCAAGTCCCAGATGAGCGCTTCTTCGGCGCCGGGCAGGAACTCAAGTTCTTCGGGATATTCGGAGGGAAAAAGCACGTGCACCGTGTGACCGTATTGCTCAAGGTAATGGCGCATGGCCAGCGCGCTGCCGATGGCATCGCCATCAGGATTGCGGTGAGACAGGATGGCCACGTTTTGCGGAATGGTCAGCAACAGGCGCAGTTCGGGAGTGAATTCCATTGAACGGGAAACGAAGGGATTTTCAGGGAAAACGGCGACAAAAGTACGCGATTAGGAACGCATTCGACGGCCCACCGCATTTTATTTTTTAGAAAACCTTTTTTTACCGGCCTTTTGAAATAAAATCTCGCAGTACTTTTGCGCGCCCAAAACCGGGAGTGTCAAAGCGGCTGAGAGAACGGGTGAATTTCAGGGCGGAAAGCTCTCGCTTTTCAGGTCAAATTCACTGCTCCGCGGCACGCGTTAATCACTCATTCACACATTTACTCACTCAAACATTATTTCAATGGCCGGAAATAGAACTTTCACCATGATCAAGCCCGACGCCGTGCGCGCCGGCAACATTGGCAACATTCTTCAAATGATCAACGCTGCGGGTTTCCGCATCGTTGCCATGAAACTGACCAAACTGAGCGCTGAAAAAGCCGGCGAATTTTACGCCGTGCACGCTGCCCGCCCGTTCTACGGCGAGCTGGTCGAATTCATGAGCAGCGGCCCCATCGTTGCCGCCATCCTCGAAAAAGACAACGCCGTGGAAGATTTCCGCAACCTCATCGGCGCCACCAACCCGGCCAATGCAGCGCCCGGTACCATCCGCGCCAAGTACGCCGCCAGCGTGGGCGAAAATGCCGTCCACGGCTCCGACAGCGATGAAAACGCCGCTATCGAGGGCGCTTTCCACTTCGGTGGTGTAGAGATGTTTTGAGGAAACGTGAAAATTTGAAACTGGAAATTAAAAGGGTAGGGATGCTCTCGCTTACCGATTGTACAGCAGTCAGCGAGAGCATCCCTACCCTTTTAATTTCCAGTTTCAAATTTTCACGTTTCACCTGCGGGAGTAGGCCGCGAGCCATTTGCACTCCTTCACCATTTGTGTGTAAAAGGCTGTGCCTGAATATTTTGTTTGCAAAAGATCGTAATACGTCCTGTATTCGGCCGGTAGCACCGGGATCAGTGGACTGCCGAATTTGTAGCCGTTGTCGGGTTGCGCGAACCACATTTTTTGCTGACAACGGGCGGCCATGAAGGCCGCTTTGGCGCGCAGCTCGGGGTCGCGGGATTCGGTCAAAGTGCGTTCGAAATAACCCAGCGCCACGCTGAGGTCGATGTTTTCGCGGTTGCCGTCGGGTGAGCCGCGCAAGGGGAAAATAGGCCCCTGAGGCAAACGCAACCAGTTGTAGCCGCTGCGGTAGTAGTCGGTCACGTGCCAGGCATAGCCGAAATAGGACATGTTGTAATACGCCAGTCCATTCATGTAATAATACCGGGCCCCCTCGGGGTCGTTGACGGCCAGGGCGGCTTTTGCGTTAAAATCGTTCTGGATGATGCGTTCGGCAATCTCCAGGCGTGTCAGCGCGAGGGTGTCGGCCACAATCTGACCCGGGAAATGCACCCTTTCGATCATGACTTCATGGAAAGCGCTGAACCGCGTCATCTTGACCTGTTCGGTCGGTTTGATGTTGCGCATGATGGCTACGGCCGCCTCGGGCTGGCCCTGGCCAAGCAGGTAAGCGCCCTTGATTTCGAGCAGCCGGGCCCTGATGGCGTTCGGGTTGGAGTCGATGCCCATGGTTTTTTCCAGTAGAATGGGGTCGGCTTCTTCTGTGGCGCTCAGGAGGTCGTCGAGCACGTCGAGTCTTGGATTGTAACCGAGGGCTTCGGGCGGATAGGCGGCCAGGATGGCTTTCCCCGGGTGCTGATTTTGCGCATAAACCATTGATACATAATCTTGTAAAAACGGTTCGAAAGAGGCGAACTCGCTGAAGTTCTTGTAGCTGCGAATCCGGTAAATAGCCTGGTCCACGTACATGTCGTGCGGGTCGAGCCGCAGAATTTCGGCGAGCGTGCGCCACACTTCGATCTGCCGTTTCAGGTCGCGGTCGTATTCCTCGTCAAGATCGAGCGTGTTTTCGGCCCGGTCGAGGCTTTTGACACCTGCATAATTGTCCCCCGCGAGCAACTGCAGATACCCTTCCGCGCAGCGCCAGAGTTTGGGATTGGACAGCTTCCCGCTGCGCAGGGCTTCCCGGACGAAGGTCTGAAGTTTGACCAACTGATCGGCGGCCTGGTCGCGGCGGATGGTGCTGCGCGCTGCGCCGTGTTTCAACTCCGTGACAGGCGTTCGAAGGAAGATTTTCTCCAGTTCCTGAATTTCGCTCACCAGCACGAGGTCGAGCTGCGGGTTGCCGGGGTCCAGGTGATAAATCTGGACCATGTCATCCACGGCGTAGGTGCGGGCGCCGCCGGCACGGAGGAGGTAAAGCGTCGATTTTTCGGCGTCGTTCTCGCAGAGCCGCAGGGTTTGGTCCCAGTCCTGATCGTTGCGTATCAGGAAACTGCGGTATGCCTGGGTGCGTTTAGAGGGACAAAAACGGAACACCAGCGAATAGCGGTAAGCGGCTTCCGGGTATTTGCCGAGGCGTTGCAAGGCGCCTGCGAGATGGCCCAGGGTCCAGAAATAGATAACACTGGCTTTCCGGCGGTCCACCTTTGGCATGAGGTCGTTGTACAGGTCCACCGTCTGTTGCCATTGGCCGGCGTAGTGGGCCAGCCGTACGATCTGGTACACGTAGCGCAGTTTCAGGAAGTACGATTGCGTTTGTGCAAAACGTCCCTTGGCTTCCTGGATGAGCAGTTGCATGGATTTGGGGTCGCGTTCGGGGATTCGCCAGCCGCCGTAGGCGATCACGTAGGGCTCACATTTTTTGGCAAATAACAGGTAGTCGATGACCTCCGTGCAGCCGTTGATGATGATGACTTCGGCAAAACTGTTGTTGCGCAAACCATAGGGCAAGGGCCGGACGTGCTTGGGATCGGCCGCGGCATCGCGCAGGTCGGCCAATTCGTCAAAACTGGCCTTGTATACGACGTATTCGATGTCGAGCGGCGCAGCCTGGTCGCAAAAACGCTCTTTCCATTCCAGCACATTTTCCTCTTTTTGAATGTCGCGGTTGAAATAATAGCGCTGGTAGTAATCGTCCCATCGAACAAAAAACGGCGCGTAGGCGGCATTTTTATTGATAATCTCCGGCACGAGAAAGGAATAGCCGGCAAATGGCTGCGCGTTCGGGTCGCAGGCTACGCGACCCGGCGGTGAGGGCTGGCGAGTAGGGAACAGGCCCAGCCCGAGGAAAAAAATCGGGAACAACAGCAGTGTTCTCGATTTGATGGTGGTTCCAATAAATCCTGTCATACGTAACGCCAACCTCCAGGTTGGCCAGTAACGCCAACCTCCAGGTTGGCGGATCACCTTCAGGTTGGCAGATTATTATTGCAGCAAAGGGCCGACTGGTTTTTACCAAAGCGCCTTCTGGTCGGCGCCAACCTGGAGGTTGGCG
>JBGAJY010000220.1:0-9251 GCA_044224705.1 Saprospiraceae bacterium | reverse complement strand
AAGCAAATGCTTGCCGGGCAAGGGCGCCTGTTCGATAATAGAGGAAAATAAGTCTACTACTGTCGAACAAAGCGAACGGTAGCGCTACCAAAATTTGATTGCAACAGGAGTGTTTGCAGGCCGGGCGAAGCGCTCCAAATCTGCAAGTCGTTCCAGCCCTGCAACATGTCGGACTGACCGGACTGAACCGTTCTTCCGCTCATATCGATCAGCGTCCACCTCACTGTTTCCGCAGCGGGCAGGTAAGCTGCGATGCGCGTCGCAGCGTCGGTGGGATTGGGACCCATAAGGCACGCCTTAAAGACCTGGTTGGTTGTGCCATGAACACCAAGCACGAGTTGGTTATATCGCCCCTCTGCGCCTTGAAAAGCCGAGTTAAGACGTGCAGAACCGGCTTGCCAAAACAACCCGTTCAGGGAAGCCACGTCCTGCCTGGCCCGCACCCGCAGGTAAAGCAGCGCGGCATTTTCGGACACCTGCTCACCTCCCCTCCGCATCGAAAACCAGCCGAACTGCCAGGCTTGCATCCCGCCGCTTTCCTCGGTGATGCCCGTCACGAAGTGATCGTCGGAGATCGTTCCTTTTTCAAATCCCAGCACCTCCACGACCGCAGGGTCGAAATACAGCGCCAGGTCGAGCAGGCGCAAATTTTGTATTGCAGCCGAGCGCAAGGGCAACAGGTATTCCCGACCTTTTTCCAGCGCCCGTTCTTCGAAGAATAGTTCCCGGACCGTCCAGGCGTCCCGGTCGGCGGGCCGCGAAGTCAGCATATCCGCCGGGCCGCACTCCGTGCAATCCTGTTCAAGAATGTCGCCTCGTTTGATGCCATAAAAGTCCGCATCCGTTACATTAGAGGTTAGAGGAGCGCCCAAGGTAATATAACCCGGCAGATCGGGAATGTCTTCAATATCGAACGGCGGGTCGTTGGCCACGTCGTAATCGGCCTGCGACACAAATACCCAGGGTTTCCAGCCCGAGGGCACCCCGAGGTCGTGTACGCAGGCCGACATCAGGGCCACGTCGAGCGTGGAGAAGACGCCGTCGCCGTTAAAATCAGCCGCCATCAGTTGTTGCAAGGTTTCAAAGTCTGCCTGTTCCAGAAGAACATCCTGGGCGAATTTGATGTCGCCCATGGAATTGTCGGTGATGCCGCAGTCGCAAGCCGTGCCATTGCCTTTGTCGGGCGTGATCGTGTACACGTAGTGCGAGGGCAGATCCAGCGTTTCGTAATAGCCGTCCTCGGAAAATTCCTCGGTCACGTAAGCGCTGCCTACGAAACAATCCGGGGTTGGATACGGCTCGAAATCCACCCGGATATTGGGGATTCCCAGGTCGCTGCCGTCCTCGCATTCGGCAGGAGTGCCGGGGTAGGGCTCAGGCGCTTTGCGGATGTGTCCGCCGATGTCGTAGCCGCCCCCAAGCGCGTATTCGATGGGATTGGTCGTGGGCAGGTTGATCGAAACAAAATTAAAGCCGGAAGTATTGATCCTGGTCTGGCTGCCGTTGACCCCGACCCGCGCCGTAACGCCCGGCGCGCCGCGGAAATAGAGCGTGATCAGCGGACTATATGCCCCCAACAAGCTAGGGTTGCTTTTGTAGATAGTCACCTGATTACCACTTACCGTAACGTTGCTGCTCGAAAAGGTGGTGGAGTTCACAGAGTTTTTGATCGCCGTTTCGTCCAGGCAATGATTGTCCACATTGACATAAAACTGTAACTGGACGCCTGCCTGGCTACCGGTGTAACCAGTATTATTCGTCCAATTTACAGGCACAGCGACATAGCCCGTCGTCGAATTGACCGTGATGGTGCCGAACGCCAAATTGCCCGGACTTTGGGCGCGTAATTGTGTTCCAGGCGTCAGCATCAGCAAAAGAATTTGAGAGAGAGAGAGAGAGAGAAGCGCTCAAGCGAACTGATCGGAGGAAGGATAAATTTTTCATCATGAAAACGGTTTTGGATAAAAATAAGGTGAATCACGCGGGAAACGGGGTTTGCCGGATAAACAAAAGTAATCCCGAAACCCCGAATTGAAAAGCTAATTTTTATCATAAATCGGGCTTCCGGCAGCCAAGCCCACGGCGCTATGCAGGGTGCCCCTAAGATGAAAAGCAGGGCAGGCCGGGCCTCTCTCATAGATTTTCCCAAAGTAGCCTTTTTTTTGACATAACCCCCTGACTATCAATTAAAAAACGAAGTTCCGAAAAATTCATTTTTTCACAGCCGGGCAAAAATTTCACTCATTATCAAGGCTTTATGCAAAATACCTTCGAAAAACTTCGGAGATTCCTTGTGTGCCGGAAAAACTCGCCCTACCTTTGCCGCCGCTTTTGAAAGAGCCTCATTTTGCAGGCTGCATTTTTTACTTTTTCAACATTCAACCGACGCGACAATGAATACGCTGAGTTACCGGACCAAATCGGTCAGCAGCCTGGACATGCAGGGCAATCGCAAGTGGTACGTCATCGACGCCGAAAACCTTGTAGTAGGCCGTCTTTGCACGAAAATCGCCGCTATTCTGATGGGCAAAACCAAGCCCTCCTTCACCCCCCACGACGACACGGGCGACTACGTCATCGTGATCAACGCCGAAAAAGTGCGCTTTACCGGCAAAAAACTCGCCCAGAAAGAGTACAAAAACTATTCGCTCCACCCGGGCGGTCTGAAAATCACCACTGCTGCCGAGATGCTGGACAAACACCCGATCCGCGTCATCGAACGCAGCGTGAAAGGCATGTTGCCCAAAACCAAACTGGGCCGCCAGATGTACACCAAACTCTTTGTGTACGACGGCCCGGAGCATCCCCACGGCGCTCAAAAACCCGAAAAATTGGAGTTATGAGTGATGAGTGATGAACGATGAGTTTTACGCAATCGTGGTTAACTCATCACTCATCACTGATCTCTCATCACTCATCACTCTCATTCGCACATTTATTCATTGTAAAATATGGAAATGATCAATGCCATCGGACGCCGCAAAACAGCCGTCGCCCGTGTGTACCTGATGAAAGGGGAAGGCAACATCCTCGTCAACGGCAAAGACTACCGCGAATACTTTCCCCACGTGCACGTTCAGCACAACGTGGTGGACCCTTTCGTTGTCGTCGGCGCTGAAAACATCTACGACCTGAAAATCAACGTCCGCGGCGGTGGCTTCAAAGGCCAGGCCGAAGCCGTTCGCATGGGCGTCAGCCGCGCCCTGGTCAAACTGAACGAAGAGTTCAAAAAGCCGCTGAAGGACAAAAAATTCCTCACGCGCGACAGCCGCGCCGTGGAACGCAAAAAATACGGCAAGCCGAAAGCCCGCAAGCGCTTCCAGTTCTCCAAACGTTGAGCTTGGAAATTGGAAAATGGAAATTGGAAATCGGCCGACACGGCCCACCCGATTTCTCTGATTTTTCAAATTCCTAATTTCAAATTTCTCCTTTCAAATTTCAAAATCTGCTTTTGAACAATGCAAAAGCCCACGTATAAAGAACTCCTCGACGCCGGCTGCCACTTCGGCCACCTGCGCAAAAAATGGAACCCCAAAATGACGCCCTATATCTTTATGGAGCACAAAGGGGTACACATTATCGACCTCAACCGCACGGCCGAATGCCTGGAGCGCGCCGCCACCGCCATGAAAGCCATGGCCAAAGGCGGTAAAAAAATCCTCTTCGTCGCCACGAAAAAACAAGCCCGCGAAATCGTCATGAAAGCCGCCGAAAGCGTCGGCATGCCCTTCGTGACCGAACGCTGGCTCGGCGGTATGATGACCAACTTCATGACCATCCGCAAATCGGTCAAGAAGATGAACAACATCGAACGTATGCTGGCCGACACCACGCTCACCAGCATCACCAAAAAAGAACGCCTCACCCTGAGCCGCGAACACATCAAAATGGACAAGCAACTTGGCGGTATCGCCGAGCTGAACCGCCTGCCCTCCGCTGTGTTCATCGTGGACATCCACCACGAACACCTCGCGCTCGCAGAGGCCCGCAAACTCAATATCAAAACCTTCGGCATGGTCGATACGAACTCGGACCCCACCCTGGTGGACTTCCCGATCCCGAGCAACGACGACGCATCCAAAGCCATCTCGTTCATCACCAACTACCTGGCCGACGCCATCCGCGAGGGAATGGAAGAACGCAAAGCCATCAAAGGTTCGGAGAAAGATGAAACGGTAGCCGCCGAAGCGTAATTGGAAAGGAAGAAATTGGAACTTAAAAGGCGGAGCACATCCTCACAGGAATTCATTTAAAATTCACGTGTCGAACACCTCCTGCTGAACGTCCGAACCGGACCTTCACACTTCCCTACCCTTTTAATTTCCAATTTCCATTTTCCAGCGCTCCATTCCATTTTATTCAATTTCTAATTTCCAGATCAATGAGCGAAGTAAAAATTTCCACTTCCGATATTCAAAAACTGCGCGAAATGACCGGCGCAGGCATGATGGACTGCAAAAAAGCCCTTGAAGAAGCCACCGGCGATTTTGAAGGCGCCGTGGACGTCCTCCGCAAAAAAGGTATCGCCAAAGCCGCCAAACGCGAAGACCGCGAAGCCTCCGAAGGCGTCGTGATCGCCCAGGCCAGTGCCGACGGCACCCGCGGCATCATCGTCGCCCTCAACTGCGAAACCGACTTCGTGGCCCGCAACGAGAACTTTATCGCCATGACCCAAAAAATGGCCGATATCGCCCTCGCCAACTTCCCCGCTACCCGCGAAGACCTGCTCGCACTGCCCTACGAAACCGGTGTGACCATCGGTGAAAAAGTGGGCGAACAAAACGGTATCATCGGTGAAAAAATCGAGCTGGGCCGCTACGAACACATCCAAGGCGCCCTGGTGCTCACCTACAACCACTCGAACAACAAACGCTCGGTGCTCGTCGCCCTGAACCAGGCCGGTCAGGACGAAGCCGGCCGCAACGTGGCCATGCAAATCGCCGCCATGAACCCGGTGTCGGTCTCCAAAGACGACGTGGACCCGAAGATCATCGAGAAAGAAATCGAAATCGGCAAAGAACTCGCCCGCAACGAAGGCAAAGCGGAAGACATGCTCGAAAAAATCGCCATGGGCCGCCTGAACAAGTTCTTCCAGGAAAGCACGCTGCTGAGCCAGAAATACGTGAAAAACAACGACCAAACGGTGCAGCAATACCTGCAAAGCCTGAACAAAGACCTGACGGTCACGGGCTTCAAGCACGTTGCCCTGTAGCGCCAACCTCCAGGTTGGCGCACACCCAGTGTGCTCGCTCCATCGCCCACCAAAAGTTTGGCCTCAAAAGCGCGGCGACCGAAAAGGTCGCCGCGCTTCTTTTTTATGAACAAATGCCGATTTTGCATGTGCCAACCTGGAGCTTGGGAGGACATGCACAAGTTTTATGTGCGCCAACCTGGAGGTTGGCGCTACAGGATCAGCGCTACAGTGGAAAACATTCCAAACTATTATGACGCCCTTGCGCCTCAATACGACGCATCCCGTTTCAACAACTCCTACGGGCAATTCCTGCACGCCCAGGAATACCAAGTCCTCGGCACGATGCTGAAGGGCGTTTCCCCGGCACACACGCTCGATATGGCCTGCGGCACAGGCCGTTTTCTACGCTTCGCCGATACCGGCCTCGACCTCAGTCCGAACATGACCGAGGAGGCCCGGAAAAAACACCCGGAAAAAAATATCCTGACCGGCGACGCCACCCGCCTGCCCTTTGCCGACGCGTCGTTCGATGCCGTGTTTTCCTTTCACCTGATCATGCACCTCGACCCGGCCCAAACCCGCGCCGTGCTCGCCGAGGCGCACCGGGTGCTCCGTCCGGGCGGCCGGTTCATCTTCGATTTTCCTTCGCAAAAAAGACGGCGCCTGACCGGCGGCCACCACGGCGCCAACTGGCACGGCTCCAACGCCATGCGCTTGTCGGATTGCAAAAGAGAAACCGCCTGCGGTTGGAATATCATTGATTATCAAGGCATTTTGTTTCTCCCTGTGCACCGTTTCCCGGCATGGTTCCGGCGCCCCTTGCTGCCTTTCGATAATTTTTGCTGCCGTTCACTATGGAGAGAATGGGCCTCCTACCTCGTACTCAACCTGCTGAAAAAATGAGCTGCTGGAAATCGACCAAAGTGCAGGTGCGGCTCCTTCGTCGATGGTTGAGCGACGTGCAACAAGGCCTGCGCCGGAAAATGGCCCGGGCGACGCCTGAAACACTTGGAGTGTTTGAACATTCGCTCCACCTGACCCAGGCCATCCGCCAAAATGCCTCGGTGGAAAACAAAAGAATCAACATCGGGCTGGCCTGCAATGCTATCAGCCGGGTAACCGTACATCCCGGACAGGTCTTTTCGTTTTGGCAAATCGTCGGCCGGCCCGCGGCGCGGCGCGGTTTTTTGCCTTCGCGCAATATCGTTGGCGGCAATCTGACGGAAGATGTCGGAGGGGGCCTTTGCCAGGTATCCGGGATGTTGTACCAGCTGGCTCTGAAAGCGGGCCTCACAATCACCGAGCGGCACGCTCATTCGGTCGATATTTACCGGGAAGAGGAGCGGTTTGCCCCCCTGGGCGCCGATGCGACGGTCGTGTTTGCCTACAAGGATTTTCGGTTCGTCAACCCGTATGCCTTTCCGTTGCGGTTTGTTTTTGAACTGACAGAGTCCTCATTTTCGGGCCAACTGTGCAGCCCACAAGCCATTCCTGAACACGAAATCCATTTCAGCCGCCACCGGGCAGGCAATCTCGAAGTGGTGGAGACCATTTTGAAAAATGGTTCTGCCGAGACGGTCCTCGCCGTATCCCGCTATGCCAAATGGAAGGACCACAGCCCGTTTTGCGCCGTTTTAAGCGTCTTTTGTTCGCTTCTGTCATAATTTGCCCATCTGCCGAAGGCCCCTTCATCTATCTTTACCGCTCTAATGAAGCGGTTTTTTGCCCTCTTTTTGTCCTGTTGCATCCTGGGTCAGGCTTTTGTCCGGACGGCCTGGGTGCTGCATTATCAGTGGAACCGCGTCATTTATCTGAGCCATTGCGCCAATCAGAACCGGCCCGACCTCCATTGCGACGGGAAGTGTTATCTGAAAAAAAAGATGGCCGAGGCGGAGGACAGCGCTGGCCCGGGTGCGCCAAAATTGCCCGACGGGCTGCGCAATGGTAAAGATTTGCAGCTCTTCTGCGAAACGGACCCTGCCTTGCCAACATTGGCCGTTTTGTCGGCTGATGTCCTGCCCCACCCTCCTTATCCGGCCTTTTTTTCCGAAGCGCACAAGACCGGCGTATTCCGACCACCGGCGGCCTGAGCCTTCTTGTTTCTTCTTATTTTTCTGTCCATCAAGGCCTTGGCATTGCCAGGGAAGATGGCTCATTCCCGCATTTTTATTTCAAAAAACACTTTATGCATCATATGAAATCCGTTCTTTTCGCAGCAGGCGCCCTGCTGTTGCTCTCCGTCTTTACCACCACCGCTTGCAAAGATTCTCATGGCGAAGGCGATACAGAAGCGCCCGTGGTCACCGTCCTCAACCCCACAGAAGGCGCTGCTTATACAGCCTCGCTCGACATCGACGTGGACGTTACGGACGAAAGCCTGCACGAGATGTCAGTCAAAGTCACGAAGGATTCAGATGCTTCGGTCGTATTCGAAGATGATCCGACGGTGCACGATGAAACACACTACATTTTTACGCACAGCCTTACTTTCTCCGGCCTGTCCGGCGATACGCCGATGACATTGACGGTTGTTGTGGAAGACCATAACGATAACAAGACCACCAAAACGGTCCATTTTACGGCCAAGCCCTGATGCTCCGCGGCAGGTGTGCCGGTGTTCGAACGCCGGCACACCATCTTTTCCGCATGTTTGCAGAAATGACTCGTCGGGGTGGCCACTCCTTATTTTTAAATGCTCTAAAATCCGCAGCAGGGGAGCGACCGGCCCTTGCGTTTTCTACTTTCGCATTCCAATGAAGCAGATTTTTAGCCTTTTTATGGTGTGTTGTATCCTTGGCCAGGCGAGTATTCGCACGGCATGGGTATTGCATTACCAATGGAACCGGGCGGCATATCTGCGATATTGCGAAAACCGGAACAAGCCGGAATTGCACTGCAACGGCAAGTGCTACCTCGAAAAAAAGATGGCCGGCGCTGAAGACGGCGAAGGCAAAACTGCTCCCACACTCCCCGACAGTTTTCGCAGCGGAAAGGACCTGCAATTGTTTTTCGAGTGTACCTCCGTACTCCCTACCCGCTTTCCAGAGACGTTGAATATCAGGGAGTTGCCGCCATATCAGGCCGCATGCTCCAACGTTACTCTTGCTGCCATTTTTAAGCCGCCGACAGCAGCTGACCTCTCCCCGATGGCCTGATTTCCACCGTTTTTTCTCCATTCAAATTTTAATTATGCGAACACTGTTCCTCGCAGTGGCGCTGTTGGCTGTTTTGCCCGCAGCGTCGGCCTGTGATATTTGCGGCTGTTCTGTCGGCGGCAATTATTTCGGCATACTCCCCCAATTCCACCGGCATTTCGTAGGGTTTCGCTGGTCGGAACAAATGTTTCAATCGGCTCACAGCTACACTTCCCTGAAGAACGGGACGAACCTGACCGACGAGCACTTCCGGACCGTCGACGTGCTAGCCCGGTTCTATCCCTGGCGCCGCCTGCAGGTGCTCACCCTGGTTCCCTACCACGATTTTCAACGCAGCGAAAAAGGCGTGCATACCCGCGCCAGGGGCATCGGCGACGCGTCGCTGCTGCTGAATTACGTCCTGCTCGACACCGGCGACAGCCTTCGCCATGCCTGGCGGCACACCCTGACCTTAGGCGGCGGTGTAAAACTGCCCACCGGAAAACACAATCTGGAAGACCAGGAGGGCATCCCGCTCAACCCCAACCTCCAGCCCGGCACCGGCAGCACCGACTATTTTGTTTCGGCTACTTACACGCTCCGCAAAGGGTACTGGGGCCTCAGCGCCGACGGGCAGGCCCGGCTGAACACCGCCAACCGGAAAAACTACCGCTACGGCAACCGCCTGAGCGGCTCGGCCAAACTGTTTTACTGGAAAAATATCCGCCGCGTGACGCTGCTGCCCAACGCGGGAGTATTCAGCGACGTCTCGGCTGCCAATCGGGACCAAAATGAGGTGGTGGACAATACAGGTGGTTATGTTTCCCTGGCGACGCTGGGGCTGGACGTGTATTCGGGGCATTTTTCAGCCGGCTTCACCTTTCAGCAGCCTGTTTGTCAAAACCTTGGAGGCGGCGCTATTC
>JBGAJY010000219.1:0-9023 GCA_044224705.1 Saprospiraceae bacterium | reverse complement strand
GTAAAATGGCGCGGATGGCGAAGCGCAGGTCGCTCTGGATCTCGTCGGCCTCAAATTTACGGTGCGTCCAGAACTGAAGGCGGAAAATCATGCCGCTTTTTTCATGAAAATCAAGGAGTTGCACCTCCGGTGCGATGGATTTGTCGCCGCGTAAAACGTCCGGATGGGCCTCCGCGCAGCCCAGCAGGAGCCGCCGCACTTGCGCCGGGTCGCAGTCGTTGCGCACCGGCACGTTGACGTAAAAAGCCGAAGGAATGCCGTTCTGGTAACTCCAGTTGAGTACGTTTTCGGTGATGAATTTGTGGTTGGGCACGATCATCATAGTACCGTCGCGCCGTTGCAGTTTCGAGGTGCGCAGCCGGATTTCCTCGACGCGGCCCACCACGCCGTCCACCTGCAGCACGTCGCCGATCTCGATGGTGCCTTCGAACAGCAGAAAGACGCCCGATGCGATGTCGCGGAAAATCTGCTGAATGCCCAAACTGATGCCAACGAGCAAAGCCGCGGAGCCCGCCACGAGCGCCGTGATCTGTACGCCGATGATCTGGAGCATCGCCGTGACGGCGGCAATCCAGATGACATAGCGGGCGAGTAAAAACAGCGATTTTCGGCGGCCTTCGTCCCAGCTGGCCTGGGAAAGGCCGCGTTTGATGACGCGTTTGGACAAGCGCTGGAGCACCCAGGCCACTGCCCACACGAATACCAGGCCGAGCGCCATCGCCACGTTCAGCGTAAAATGCCCGGTTTCGAACAATCGGTATTCGAGCAATTGCCTCATGTCAGCGAACGATGAGTTTTTCGCGCTCGGGGCCCGTGGAAATCATTCGGAACGGCACGCCGAGGTAGTTTTCCAGGTCTTCGATAAAGTCGCGGGCGGTGCCGGGGAGTTGGTCGAAACTGGTCGCCTGGTCGAGCGACGATTGCCAGCCGGCGTATTTTTTCAAAACCGGTTCGATGGGCGTGTGGCAAAGGTCGAAGGGCAAATGGCCGCTTTCCCGGCCGTCTTCGAAGCGGTAATGCGTTGCGGCGGCGATTTCCGCAAAGGTGTTCAGCACGTCGATTTTGGTCATGCAGAGTTCGGTGGCGCCGGAGAGCATGATCGTGTAGCGCAGTTGTGGCAGGTCGATCCAGCCACAGCGCCGCGGCCGGCCCGTGGTGGAGCCGAATTCCTGGCCTTCCTGGCGCAGGCGTTCGCCCGTGGCGTCGTTTAGCTCGCTGGGAAATGGCCCGGAGCCTACCCGCGTGCAATACGCCTTGGTGATCCCGATCACGCGTCCGATGCGCTGCGGGGCCACGCCAAGGCCCGTACAGACGCCTGCCGTCATCGTGTTGGACGACGTGACGAAAGGGTAGGTGCCGAAATCGATGTCGAGCATGGCGCCCTGGGCGCCTTCGGCCAGTACGCGGTGGCCGTTGGAGAGCACCTCGTTGACGTAGTATTCCGCATCCACCAGGGGCAGGCGGCGCAGGGTGTCGAGGCTTTCGAACCAGGTTTTTTCGGCGGCTGCCAGGTCGAAAGGTACCTCCGGATAAATTTTCAGCAGTTCCAAATGCTTGGTTTTCAGGCTTTCGTATTGCTCGCGAAAGCTGGGCAATTCGATGTCGCCCACGCGCAGGCCGTTGCGGCCCGTTTTGTCCATGTAGGTCGGGCCGATGCCTTTGAGGGTGGACCCGATCTTGGCCTGGCCCTTGTGGGCCTCGCTGGCGGCGTCGAGCCAGCGGTGGGTGGGCAGGATCAGGTGCGCTTTGCGGGCGATGAGCAGGCGTTTCCAGAAATCGACGCCGCTGGCTTCGAGGGCGCGCAGTTCGCGCTCGAAGACTACCGGGTCGAGCACCACGCCGTTGCCGACGAGGTTGATCTGGTTGGGTCGGAAAATGCCCGAAGGGACCGTGTGCAGCACGTATTTCTGTCCGTCGAATTTAAGGGTGTGTCCAGCGTTGGGGCCGCCCTGGAATCGGGCGACGAGCTCGTATTCTTCGGCCAGGAAATCCACGATTTTGCCCTTGCCTTCGTCGCCCCACTGGAGGCCGAGAATGACGTCAATTTGCATGAATATGAAATATGCGTTCAGGGTGAAAACTGGGGCAAAGCTACGAAAAGAAGCGGGGGAGTCTTTTCAATTTTACAAGGCTTGCCGAAGCTGAAAAATTTTGTATAGGTTTGTTATACAAATTCCAGTTTTCACAAAATCCCGAGTTATGCCACAAACCGTATTACTTCCCCGATTTTCCACGCCTTCCCGACGGATGGCCTGCTTACCTCGTCCTCGACACTTCCTGACCATAGCGATCATTTGGATAGCATTACTTGCACCTGGCTTCGTTTCGGCACAACAACAGAACTGCGACACCACTTTTGAAGCACCTGCTTTTTCCAATACGACAGAGCCGCCATGCTGGATGTACCAGACCGAGACATTTCCGTATGAGTTTGGGACATCTGAAACCTCCACCGCTTCAGATGCGATAACATACTATGGCACTGATGTTTTTAACGGTGATATTGAGATGGTGGGCGATTTCATCGTGGACGTCCCATTTACCTTCACGAACTGCAAAATTCGCTTCGACGAAGACAAGAAAATATTGATCGAAAGCGGTCAAACGCTGGAACTAAAGGAATGCCTGTTGTTCTCCTGCCGGGAATGGAACGGAATTGAACTCGAAGACGGGGCAGCATTGAAAACACTGGTCACCAGGATAGAGGATGCTAAAGTGGCTATCGAAGCGCCTCGTGGCTCTACACTTTATATTGATGAAACTACTTTCAACCGAAACCGGGTCGGCATAAAGCTAGGCTATGATGGCAATGTGGATGCCGGCCCGCCAGTGGCTCCCCATTTCACCAAGTTTTCGAACAACACTTTCAATTGTACTTCGACGATGAATACCGGGGGAATTTCCACCACGGGGATCCAGATTTACAAGTGTTCGCCTACCATCGGGGCACCGAATTCAGTAGTGAGCACCTTCCAGCGCATGCGCTATGGCATTCGTGTGGAAGATCAGCCGCCGGGATTGACCACTTTCATACGGCGTTGCAATTTTCTGGGCCTGTATTTCGATGGCATCTACGTGTCTGCCCAGGGACTCAATGTATTCCTTTGTGATTTTACCAATTGCGCCGCCAACTGCATCAATGCCGCCTCGACGTCCAACCTGATCGTCCGAAACTGCCACTTCAATTACGATGATGGCGTATATGCCTACAACAGTACCCAAAATACCAACTACAGAGGGATTTACTGCAATGCTTTTGCGCCCGCCAGTACGGTGGACGTTCGATTTTGCGGATTCGACATTCAGATGGAAAGCCCTTATAAGCAGGTGGATGGCATCCTATTCAATGGCGGAGCGACGGACGTGGGAGGTAATACTGCGATTTCCATCTCTCGAAATACGTTCACACTGGAGGTTTATTACTCACGCGCCGTGCGGCTTACCGGTGAATTTTTAAACGCCCAGTACATCGACATTGTGCACAACAGTTTCACCCTCTCGCGCGTAGGTACGCCGCCATTAACTATCGGCCTGGTGATCGAATCAGGAATCAAGCGCCGACTCAATATTGCCTCTAACGACTTTTATGCTGGGAAAAGCCTGCTAACTTTTAACACGACAGACTGCGTCCGACTGGGCGGTTCGATTGATGATGACATGTCGGCTACGGCCCGAAATTTTTTCGGAGATAACCATTGGCATTTTCCATGCACTGAGGATACGCATGATGAGATAGTAAGCCCGGAATTCGCCTACCAGCTCTGGGTAAATTCCTTCAGCAACACAACCTATTGCGACAATGAGTTTTTTGATGTGGTATATCCGGTAACCTTCACTTTTGATAATCCTAACACGGAATTTACACAAAATACCTTTTTAGGATATTCTTATGGTCTGGAGCTCACCAGTAATGGAAAAATCGGGGCACAGCCCAACATGGGCAACCATTGGGAACGGATATATGAGGATTGCACCAACCAGATTTGGATTCTTTACGTAAATCCATTCTTGGGATTTGATGCCCGCTGCAATCCGCCTGGCAATGCGGTGGTTTCGCACTTCCTGGTCCATCAACCGCAAAGCACTACTACTACCTGGTATCCGTATCATCCACTTATAATCGATCCAGACACTGACAACGAGTTTTTCGAACAGGACCCCACGGGCTCGCCCAGCAACGATTGCCTGCCTTTTGCGGGCGGCCCGCCGAAAGAAGAGTATGAAGATGTGGCCGACGGGATGCTCGATACCTTGGTCTATTCAGCCGCTGAGATCGGGGCCAGGAAACGCGCTTTGTTTCGTTACCTGACGGAGAACCCGACCTACCAAAGCAGCTATGTTTCTTACGGAAGCTTCGTCTCTGGACACACGGGCACGAGCATGGCCAGGTTCGTCCAGGTGGCGCGTTTGCTCGACCAGCCCAGCCCTTCACTGCCTGCCCTGGCCGATACTTTGCAGGAGCTGCGCGAACAGATGGATGCGCTGTACGGTAGTCTGTATGTACTCGACTCTCTACTGCATCTCAACCCCACCAACGCTACTCTGCTAGCCGATAAGGTGAGTGTACAGGGCGACCTGCTTGCGCTCAGTCCGCGGTATGCCGCACAGGTTGCTATCTATGACGCGGAGCGCGAAAAATCCTGGATAGAGGCGGATTCTATCAATACTTCCGTTACCCCGGTTACCGATGTCGAAACGGCCGAAAAACAACTGAACCATATCCTGCTCGACCTGGCGCTTTCCGGCGACCCGATTGCTGCCCAGGACCAGGATTTTATCGATTCCCTGGCCCAACTTTACGCATATACTGGCGGCTACCCGGTTTATCGAGCCCGCGCATTTCAATCGCCCTGTGAAGACACGGACTATCCCGGCGAAGTAGTTGAACTGGAAAGTGAACTGGAAAATACACAAATGGATGCGGAGCTTCAAACCGAAGAACGTGACGCCAAAACAATGGCGGCATCGGCACAGGTACTTTCCGCCAATAATACCGTCATTTCGTTATCTCGCACGGATGGAGGCGCCTTGCAGGTATTCGACCTTGCCGGCAGGCTGCTTTATACTGCCGGTTTTGCCGGAAATGAAACAAGGAACGTGAACCTTGCCCACGACTTGCCTGCAGGCAGTTACCTGGGCCGGGTGGTGTACTCAACCGGGCAAACCGAATTGATTCATTTTTTCTACCAGCCCTGAAACAAAATTTTTGACCGGGAGGGAGTGCCGTAGAGGCACCCCCTCGAAACGTTTTGCTTATGAAAAGGCGGGTAGTTTTGTTCCTTATTCTTCATGTTGCGACAGCAACGGCCTGGGCCCAACAGAAATTCGATGCCATGTGGTTGATGGGTTACGATAACTCTCCTGGCGTCAACGGCGGCGGCACCCTGATAGATTTCAATACTTACCCACCCACCATCACTTACGAGTTGCGGGCCGAAGATTTTTATGTGGCCAACACCAGCCTGTGCGATCAAAACGGTTATCTGTTATTTTATTCCAATGGTTGCGCGATCTTCAACCGCGAGCGGGATTTCATGGACATGGGCGATACGATCAGCCCGGGTTATCTGACCGCAGCGTGGTGCGATGATGAATATGCTGGGACACCTTTCGCGGAAGGTGTCGTGGCGTTGAATTTTCCCGGCATAACGTATGAATATTTCCTGCTGAATGATTCGTGCAAATCCATGTTTCTTGACAGCGTAGCATATGACCGCAGCCTGGCTCTCCTGCTCAACCGTATTCGCATCGACGATGAATTCCCGTTGGGCAAGGTCGTAGAAAAAGGAACGGCGCTGCTCCGCGATACGCTTGTCGGTGGCTATATGCAGGCCATCCGCCATGCCAACGGACGGGACTGGTGGGTCATTGTACCTGAATATTTTTCCAACTGCTACCATATCTTGCTGTTGACGCCTTTGGGATTGCAGGAGCACAAAAAACAATGTATCGGCCATACGTACGGACCAATCGACGGTTCCTGCCAAGCGACTTCCTCACCCGACGGAACAAAATACGCGCGATTCAGCGGGTTATACGGCCTCCAATTGCTCGACTTCGACCGCTGCACCGGCGAGCTTTCCAGCCCGTTCTGGATGGATTTTTCGGCGCCTGATTTTTTCCGTGCCGGCGTCGCCTTCTCGCCCGATTCGCGCTATTTGTATGCTTCGGCGCACGTCAAAATATTCCAACTGGATTTGCAGGCCCCCGACATAGCGGCTTCCAAGACTCTTGTGGCGGAATGGGACGGGGGGCTCCCCAATTACCCCACGCGCTTTTATCTGGAGCAATTAGGGCCCGACGGAAAAATCTACGTTGGCAGCGCAGGCACGCATCTTACACTCCACGTCATTCATTTCCCCAACCGGCCTGGGCTGGCCTGCGCATTCGAGCAGCGCGGCCTGGCGCTGGCTTCTCCCAACAGTTGGGGTATGCCGGCCTATCCCAATTACCGCCTGGGCCCGGTGGACGGCAGCGCCTGCGACACGCTGGGGCTCGATAATCGCCCGCTGGCCAATTTCCGTTGGGACGTGGAAGACACGCTGGCGCCCCTACAGGTGACCTTCACCGATCTCTCCGCCTATGAGCCAGGCGAGTGGTTTTGGGATTTCGGCGACGGCGCCACGAGCGAGGATACCAGCCCCATGCATGCGTATATGGCCGAAGGCATTTACACGGCGTGTCTCAGGGTGAGCAACGCCAACGCTGCCGATACGATTTGCCGCACGGTCGCCCTGGGCGTTTCGGCTGCTCCGGAGCCTGACGCCGTTCATCTACAAGTGGCGGTCGTGCCTAATCCCTGCCGGGACCGGGTGGTCGTGCAAATAGCGGAGTATGCGCCGCGCAATGCCCGATGGGTGTTGCGCGACGCATTGGGCAAGCTGGTCACGACGCACCAAGTGACGGCCGGCCTCAACGAGATGGCCTTGCCTTCGGTTCAACCCGGTTTTTACTGCTGGTCGCTCGAAGAAAGCGGCCGGCGGATAGCGGCGGGACGTTTGATCTGTGTGGATTGACTTTGCAATCGGCGGGGCTTTCCTACCTTTGCCGCCATGCTTCGCCTCCTTGTTTGCGGAATTTTGGTTTACCTGTTGTCCGGCGCCCTTGCGGCACAGACAACGGCTTCCGTCAACCCCTTCGACCTGCGGTACCGGCTGCCCAAAGTGGTTATTCCGGCCGATTCGGTCGTCGTGGAAAACCTGCCCGAAGTAGCGTCCAACCCCTTCGACATGGTCGACCACCGCCCGCCCGGCGTGTCCAAAACCATGCTGGAAGACGTGGCGGAGCCCTTCGAACCCGCCACTTTGCTGCCCCATGGCGACACGATGCCGAAGCAGGGTATTTTTTGGGTGCTGACCGCTTTGCTCGGCGTGCTGTCGGTGTCCATAGCGGCCAACCGGACCGCCGTAGGCCGTGCCTGGCGCGGATTTTTGAATGAAAACGGGCTTACACTGGCCCAGCGCGAGGCTTCCGGACTCGTGGGCAACACGCCGTATTTTCTGCTGTATGCGAGTTTTTTGCTCAATTCAGGCGTGTTTATTTTTCTCGTGACCCGGGTATTTGCCGGTGGCGAATACAACAACCTGCGTTTTCTGGCACTTTGTATGTTGCTCGCCAGCGCCATGTTTTTGGCCAAACACCTTTTTGTAGCAGCCCTCGGCGGACTGTTTCCGGTGGCTGCCGAGGTGCGGCGCTACAGTTTTCTGATCATGGTTTTTAACTGCGTGCTCGGGCTTTTCCTGCTGCCGTTCAACGCTTTAATGGCCTTTGCCGGGCAGGGAGAGGAGGTCAAACAATTTATTGCATTTTGGATGATCAGCCTGGTCGGGGTGTTCTACGCTTACCGCTCGTGGCGCTCCGGACGCATCGCGCGCAAATTTTTGGTCACGGACCAATTCCACTTTTTGTTGTATCTTTGCACCGTTGAAATCGCGCCGGTATTGATCCTTGTAAAAATCGCATTACGGCAAGCGAGTTAGTTTACTCACCATTTCACATAAACACAAGTCCCGGATGTCTGCAAGCGCTGCACCTGTTCTGGAAGCCACCTTCAAGAAAGTCCAAAACATCCTGATTTCCCAGCCCAAACCGGCCCAATTCACCGCCTACGAGGAGCTTCAACGGAAGTTCAACGTGCGGATCGATTTTGTGCCATTTGTGACTGTTGAAGGTCTGACGGAAAAAGAATACCGGAAAAACCGGGTTTACCCGAACGACTACACGGCGATCGTGTTCACCAGCAAGAACGCGGTAGACCACTTTTTCCGGCTGTGTGGCGAGCTCCGCATCAAAATGTCGGAGGAAACAAAATACTTCTGCGCTACGGAAACCATCGCCAACTACCTGCAGAAGTTCATCATGTTCCGCAAACGCAAGGTGTTCAACGGTACCAAAAGTATTCTCGAACTGAAAGCCTACGTGCTGCGCCACAAGGAAGAAAAATTCTTCCTGCCCTGCAGCGACCAGGGCAACCCGGAGGTCACCAAGTTTTTCGGCGACCTCAAAGTGCCCATCCAGGAGGCCGTGATGTACCGCACCATGAACACCGACCTGAGCGATCTGAAAGACATCAAGTACGATATCATCGCATTTTTCTCGGCGTTGGAAATCAAATCGATGTTCGAGCAATTCCCCGATTTCCGCCAGGAAGACCGCCGGATTTGCGTGTTCGGTCAGGCCGCACTGAAAGCCGTGACCGACCGCGGCATGACGGTCAATATCCAGGCCGGCACCCCCGAGGCGCCTTCCATCGCCGTTGCACTGGAAAACTACCTGAAAGTTTCCAATAAATAATTGTTGGAGTTGATGATAAGGGTTGACAAGGTTTGCAAACCTGGTCAACCCTCATCAAAAAAACACGGACGTCCGATGTTTCATCGAGACGCCCGCAAACCTCCGTGTTATTGCTCAAAATGATACGTTCGTCGGGATGGGCCGGCCGACGCGATGCTGCGCCGCCGTGCCGCCGCTACGCTTAGAGCATGTTGAGCTTTTCCTTGCCGGGCTGCAAACGGAAAATTTTA
>JBGAJY010000009.1:0-55760 GCA_044224705.1 Saprospiraceae bacterium | reverse complement strand
CCTCCCCGCAGGGGGAGGGGTTGGGGGCGGGGCCTATGCGGAGGGAACCCTCAATACCCCTCATTCTGCACCAGCTTCGGATTCAAATCCAACTCCGTTTGCGGCAGCGGGAATACCTCGTGTTTGCCCAGCTGAAATCCAGGCAGTTTGTCGGCGGCGATGCCCCAGCGCACGAGATCGAAGAAGCGGTGCATTTCGAAGCCCAGTTCCACCTGGCGTTCGTGGCGCACGGCGTCGATCATGTCCGCCTGGTCGGTCACTGCGATGGGCGGCAGGGCGGTAGCCGGGTCGGCAGCCTGGGCTCGGGCGCGGGCGCGCACGGGTTCGAGCGCGGCGGCGGCTTCGTTCAGGTGGCCGAGTTCGGCGTGCGCTTCGGCTTCCCAGAGCAGCACTTCCGCGTAGCGGATGGCGGTGTAGTTGATGTCGCCGTCGGCTTTTTGGGTCGCGGTGCTGTCGGGCTGGAGGTATTTGCGGGGGCTGTAGTGCGTAGAGGAGTACGAGGGTTTGTAAATGAGGCCGAAGTAGTCCTCGTTGTTCATGGCCAGGGTGAATCGCCGGCGCGGGTCGCCGGGTTCGAAGGCGTCCACGTATTCCTGCGTCACTTCGCAGAAGCCGTAGCCGCCGTTGAATTTTTTGGAGGCCCACCATTGGTTCAGCGAATTGCCGACGCCCAGTTCGAGGTTGGTGTGCTGGATTTCCCAGACCGATTCGGCGTTGTTTTGGGTGTTTTCGCGGAAATTGTCCTGATAATCGGGCATCAGGCTGTACACACCCAGGCTTTTGACTTGACTCACATAGGACAACACGAGGTCCCAGTTTTTTTCGTACAAAGCCGTTTTGGCGGCCAAAGCCAGCGCCGCGCCGCGTGTGGCGCGGCCCACGTCGTCGCCGGTGTACGTCGAAGGAAGCACGCCGGCGGCAAAATCGCAATCGGCGATCACCTGGCGGAACACCTCGGCGCGCGGCGTTTTCGGCACTTTCAGTTCGTCGGGCGGGGTGATTTTGATGAGCAGCGGCACGTCGCCGAACACCTGCGCCAGCTGAAAGTAATAGTACGCCCGCAGGAAAGTCGCCTCGCCGAGGATGCGGTTTTTCAAGGTCGCGTCCATCTGGATATCGGGCACTTTTTCGAGCACCGTGTTGCATTGGGTGATGCCCTGGTAGTTCAGTTTCCAGAAATCGTTGAACTCCTCCGTGCGCGGCGTGTAGGTAAAAAAGTCGAGTTCGGTGAGGCCCGGCCGCGAGCCGTCGCCGCCGACCACGGATTCGTCGGAGGGCAGTTCGCCGAAACCCCAGTAGAAGTTGTTGTTCGAGTTGTTGAACATGAGGGGTTCGTAAGCGGCGTTGAGCGCCTGGATGGCGTCGTCGGCCGTTTGGAAAAACGAGCCGGCGTCGAGGGTGCCCAGCGGGTCTTTGTCCAGAATGCCCTGGCAGGACCCCAGTCCGAACGCCAAAAGAATGATATATCGCATCGATTTCATTGTCAGTCAAGTTGTTGAGTGATTCAGGACGGGGCTTAAAAATCCATGCTCAGGCCCAGGATGAAGGTGCGCGGCGCCGGCACGGTGCCCCAGTCGATGCCCACGGCGAGGTCGGAAGTGATGCCGAGCCCGCGGGTGTCGTTGGCGTTGGCCTGGATTTCGGGGTCGAGGCCCGGGTATTTCGTGAACGTGAAGGCGTTTTGCGCCGTCGCGTAGAGGCGCAGGCTTCCGATAGCGTCGGTTTTGATCAGCGGCTTGAAGTTGTAGCCCAGCGTGATGTTGCGGATGCGCAGGTACGAGCCGTCTTTGAGGAAGCGGGTCGATATGCGGCGGTTGCCGTTGCGGTCGTCCACGCTCACTTTCGGGATGTCGGTGTCGGTGTTCGAGGGCGTCCAGCGGTTCAGGATGTCGCGGTACGAATTGAAGCCGCGCAGCTGGGTTTCATAGGCGAAATTGCCATAGAGGAAGTATACGTCGTTGCCCTGCACGCCCTGGGCCAGCACGGAGAGGTCGATATTTTTCCAGCTCACGTTGGCGTTCAGGCCGTAAATGAAATCCGGGAAGGGGCTGCCGAAATGCCCGCGGTCTTTGTCGTCGATTACGTTGTCGCCGTTCAGGTCGGCAAATTTGACGTCGCCGGGGCGGGTGTCGTTTGTCTGAAAAGGGCTGTGGTCAATTTCATCCTGCGTCTGGAAGATGCCTTCCATTTTCCAGAGGTAAAACGACCCGATGGGATAGCCCACTTCGGTGCGCGTGATGGCGCCGTCGGAGAGGCCGAAACCGCCCTGGATGGGCTCGCCGCCGGCCAGCGACAACACTTCGTTGTGCACTGTGGAAATGTTCGCGCCGACGGAATAGTGAAAGTCGCTGCTGCGGTTTTTGAAAATGACGCCCAGTTCGAGGCCGGTGTTTTCCACCTTTCCCGCGTTGACGTAGGGCGGATTTTGGTCGCCGCCGGCCTGCGGGATGGGCACGCGCACCAGGATGTCGTCGGTCACTTTGCGGTAGTAATCGGTCGTGAACGTGAGGCGGTCTTCCCAGATGCTGAAATCGAGCCCGAAGTCGGTTTGGGTCGTGGTTTCCCACTTCACGTTGCTGTTGCCGGTTTCCACGACGCGGGCGCCGGTGACGATTTTATTGCCGAAAACGTACACGCGCTGGCCGGTTTCCACCAGCGAACTGAACGGATACACGCCGATTTCCTGGTTGCCGAGGCGCCCCCAGCTGGCGCGCAGTTTCAGGGCGGAAACAAATTTTATTTTTTCAAAAAAACGTTCGTTCGACACGTTCCAGGCTCCCGAAACCGCCGGGAACACCCCGTAGCGGTTGTTTTTCCCAAAACGCGAGGAGCCGTCGCGGCGGAGGGAGGCATTGATCACGTACCGGTTGTCGAAAGTATAGGCCGCCTGCCCGAAGTAGGAGAGCAGGGCCCATTCGGTCACGATGCCTGATACGCCCAGGTTTTGAATGTCTTCGGCAATGCTGTTGTTCAGGTAGCGGAACAAGGGGTCGGTGCGGGAAAAATTGTTGGCCGAGGCGCCCAGGTAATTGGTCTGGTTTTGAATGGCCTCCATGCCTGCGAGGGCCGACACGCGGTGCCGTCCGAACGTGTGCTGGTAGTCGATTACGTTGTTCCAGATCAGGTTGCGGTCGAACACCCGGCCTTCGGTGAGCGAAGTGGGGTCGTAAATCGCCGGGGAGAGCCGTACTTTGAACAGTTTTTCATTTTCAAAAAGCAGGTCGCCGCCGAGGGTGGTGCGCAGGTTCAGACCTTTGAAAATGTTCAGTTCGGCGAATACGTTGCCGAAAATGCGGCTGCGCTGGAGGGTCCAGTCGGTCGCGTCGATGAGCGCCAGGGGGTTGGCGTTGCCGTCGCCGTACAGCGTCGGGTCGCCGAGCGACTGGGAGGTATTGACGTAGGAGCCGTCGGCGTTGTACACGCGGAACAGGGGCGATGCGATGAGTGCGTAGCGGATGCCGCTGAGTTCGTTGCCGGGGCCGTAGCCGTCGCCGGAGCTGTTGATCACCTTGCGGTCGGTGAAGGAAAAGGACAGGTTGTTGCCGATTTTCAGGCGTTTGCCACCCACTTCTCCATTGAAACGCAGGCCGTATTTTTTAAAACCCTGACCGCGGAAAACGCCGTCCTGATCGAGGTATTCGCCCATGATGTAGTAGCTGCTGCCGGGGCCGCCGCCCGAAGCGCTGAGGCTGTACCGCTGCACGGGCGCGGGGTTGAACACCAGGTCGAGCCAGTTGACATTGGGCAGGGTATCGAGGATGGCGAGGTCAAAGGTGTCGAGTTGGCGGGGCGGGTCGCGCAGCACGTTGGCATTGTTGATGGCCTCGTTGCGGATGGTCAGGTATTCGCGGGCGTCGAGCAGTTCGGGCAGGCGGTTGGCTTCCGAAAAACCCGCCGACACGTTGAAATTGAAACGCGGCTCGCCCGATTTGCCCTTTTTCGTGGTGATGACGATGACGCCGTTGGCTGCCCGGGCGCCGTAGATCGCTGCTGCCGCGCCGTCTTTCAGCACCTCGATGGATTCGATATCACCGGTGGAGAACATATTGATGTTGCCCGTGGTGGGCACTCCGTCGATGATAAAGAGCGGATTGTTGTTGCCCAGGGTGCCCGCACCGCGCACGCGGACGGCGATGTCGTCGCCCGGCGCGCCGGTGGTTTGCGTCACCTGGAGGCCCGGAGCCTGTCCCTGCAGGGCCTGATCGATGCCGCTGACGACAAGTTTTTCAAGGTCTTTTCCTTTGACGGAAGTGATGGCGGTGGCCACGTCGGTACGGATTTCCTTTTTGTAACCCGTCACGACGACGTCCTGCAGCACGTTGGCGCCGGTGCTGAGCACGACGTCGATCACGGTGCGGCCCTGCACCTGCAGGGTCTGGGTTTCGAAGCCGGTGTAACGGAATTCGAGGGTGGCGTCGGGCTGAACCGATAGTGAATAGCGGCCATCGACGTCGGTGACGGCGCCGTTTGTCGTGCCTTTTTCCGCGATGCTCACCCCGATCAGGGGCTGCCGGTCCTCGGCGGAAGTGACGCTGCCGCTGACGACAATTGACTGAGCGACAAGAATCTGGTGGAAGCAGAACGCCAGAAAGAAGGCGATCCCGGGCTTGGATAAAATGTGTTCCAGATGGCTGCTCCGGGGGAGTGGACGGGCAGTAAAAAGGCTCATAATCGACAGGTTGAAATTTGAGTGGTGCATTCTTGGCAAATGACCTTGTTGGCAAAAGTCAACCTTTCACGAAGAGCAATTTGATACTTTAAAGCGAATAAGTGGTACTTTCGTGAAACACTCACTTGTTGAATTCAGGCATCGAGAAATTAAATTTCAACTATGGAAATCTACCGGGAAATCACCCCCTTAAAAGAACCGGATGTATTTGTGATTTTGGACTCCTTCAACAACGGGTTCGACTATCCCATCCACAGTCACCCGGAATTTGAACTGAACCTCGTGGCGGGCATTTCGGGCACGCGCATCGTGGGCGATTCCACCGAACGGTACAACGATTTCGACCTGGTGCTGCTGGGGCCGCACCTGTATCACAAATGGGATGGCGACGAGGCCCTGCAAAACAGCGGCCGCCCTTACCGGGTCATCACCATCCAGTTCAGCATGAGCTTGTTCGACGGAAGGCTGTTTCAAAAAGAACGGTTTTACAAAATTCGGAAACTGCTGCTCGACGCCGGGCGGGGCATTCGTTTTCACGGCAAAACCTTCGAACTGGCCATGGAAAAAATGATCGGCCTGACGGAGGACCGCGGCTTCACCAATATCATCGAATTCATGCAGCTGCTCGATCTGTTATCCCAATCCACCGAAGCGGAATTCCTCACCAGCGAAGGCTTCACTCCCCACGCACTCACCTCGGAAAGTTCGCGGATACAGCAGGTGTACAGCTATATACTAAAGCATTTTACCGATTCCAGCACCAAACTGAGCGATGTGGCCGCGCTGGTTAACATGAGCGATTCGGCGTTCAGCCATTATTTTCAGAAATACACGAACAAGAGTTTTACCCAGTTTCTGCTGGACGTGCGGATCGGCCATGCCTGCAAATTGCTGCTGGGTACCGACGAAACGGTGAACCAGATCTGCTACCGCTCCGGCTTTCACAATGTCGCGAATTTCAACCGTTTGTTCAAAAAATACCGCGCCTGCACGCCGCTCGAATACCGGCGCCGCATGAAGGAAAAAAGCGAGTTCGATTGGACCAAACAGATTACGCCCTTGCAGTTTTTGCCGCCGAATTCGGGCGGGCAGGGCGTCTTCCGGCCGGTGACGTATGCGACGAAGCTGGTGCATTTGTGAAAGGGCAAAGGGCCATGGGGCGAACATGAGTTATCCCAAATTTTTGGAGCGACTCATGTTTTATTTTAACCCACTGAAAATGTGCAAGTTGACTAACCCCCGACTTCAGTCGGGGGACGAAAAACAGCATGGGTTAAAGATTTACTGATACGCTCTTTTCCCCCGACTGAAGTCGGGAGTTAGTCAATATTCTGACGCTCAGAGAGTCGCCGGTATTGTCGCTCTTAAGTCTTTACAAAATTCGGATTGACTCATATTTGCCCCTTGCCTCTTGCCCATTGCCCTTTTTAGAAGACGTTCAGGGTGGAAAACACACCAGTTTTCTAATAACTCCTGGAGTTTGCAGGCAGACGAAGTTTCTTGTGCACAAATTCATTTCCATGAAAACACTTCGTCTTTGCTTCTTGCTATCAATGGCCGCTTCGTGCCTCCAGGCCCAAACTCCCTCCCCTTACGACCAGCACGAGTTGTTCGATCCCTTGTTCAACTACACCCTGATGTCGGCCACGCGCAGCGGCTCCGGCGCGCCCGGTGGGCAATATTGGCAGAACGTAGCAAACTACCGGATCAACGTCAGCCTCGACGACGTCGCACACGTCATTTCCGGTGAGGTGGAAATTCAATACCTCAACAACTCACCCGACAAGCTGGATTTTCTGTGGTTGCAACTGGACCAGAACCTGTTCAACGCTCAATCACGGGGCGCGGCCATTGCCAGTGGCGGTTCGGCTGTGGGGCGGCCCATGGGTTTTGACGGCGGATATCAGATCCAGTCCGTCCAGGTAGAGCAAAACGGCAAAAAAACGACGGCGAGCCACACCGTCAGCGACACCCGCATGCAGGTTCGCCTCGATCAGCCCGTCGCTGAAAAAGGCGGCAGCGTCAAAATATTCATCACCTACTCTTTCAAAATCCCGGACGGCAGCGCCCTGCGCATGGGCATGATGGACACCCGCAACGGCCGTATTTACGAGGTGGCGCAGTGGTTTCCCCGCATGTGCGTCTACGACGACGTGGAAGGCTGGAACGTATTGCCCTACCTGGGTTCGGGCGAGTTTTACCTGGAATACGGCGATCTCGAATATTCGATCAATGTGCCGGCCTCGTATATCGTCGTGGGCTGTGGCGAACTGCTCAATCCCAAAGAAGTGTACACCGCCGAGCAAAACCGCCGCCTCGAACAAGCTGCCAACAGCGACAAAACGGTGCTCATCCGCTCGAAAGACGAAGTCACCCGGCCCGATTCCCGGCCGAAACAGGACGGGCGCCTCACCTGGCGCTTCCGCTGTAAAAATGCCCGCGACGTTGCTTTCGGCGCTTCCAAAGCCTTCATCCTCGATGCTGCCCGCATCAATCTGCCCAGCGGCAAAAAAGCCCTGGCTATGTCGGCCTATCCTGTCGAGAGCGCTTATGACACAATGTGGAACCGCGCGACGGAATACACCAAGGGCGCCGTCGAATTTTATTCTCAATACTTGTATGAATTCCCTTACCCTGTGGCGGTGAATGTGGCCGGACCCGAATACGGCATGGAATATCCCGGCCTCGTGTTTTGCTATTATGCAGCGGACAAGGGGGGGCTATGGGGCGTCACCAGCCACGAATTCGGCCATAGCTGGTTCCCGATGATCGTCGGGAACGACGAGCGGAAGTTTCCGTTTATGGACGAGGGCTTCAATTCCTTTATCAACGGACTGGCCGTGAAGGCCTTTAACAAGGGCGAATATGCGGGCCCGCGGCAGGACATGCACGATGCCGCACCAGGTTTGTTCCCCTCCGGCGCCGATCCGATCATGACCATTCCCGACGTCATGCAGGATGATAAAATCGGTCTGGAAGCCTACTACAAACCTGCAGTGGGCCTGGGTTTGTTGCGCGATGTAATCCTCGGCCCCGAGCGTTTTGACTACGCTTTCCGCACTTATGTGCACCGCTGGGCTTTCAAGCATCCGACCCCCTACGATTTTTTTAAAACCATGGAAGACGCCGCGGGGGAAGACCTCGGCTGGTTCTGGAAAAGCTGGTTTTATACCACCTGGACATTCGACGTAGGGGTCAAAGACGTGCGCTACGTAGAACAAAAGCCGGAAAATGGCGCACTCATTACCCTCGAATTGCAGCAGAAAATGGCTTTGCCGGTCGACATCGAGATTGTCTACGTGGACGGCAGCAAAGAACGTGTCAAGTTGCCGGTGGAAGTCTGGCAGCGGGGCAGCGAGTGGACGCTGCATACCCACTCCAGGCAACTGGTCCGCTCCGTCAATGTGGATCCGGATCATGTATTGCCCGATATTCAGGCCAAAAACAATACCTGGGGAGTGATAACGCCCTGATCAGTTGATTTAAGAGACTATTTGATTTAATCTTGCCGGGTCAAAAACAGGTCATTCCCTTCCACATTTGACCCGGCAGGAATAACTCAAATAGTCTTCTTCGTTATGCGCCTAACCCTCGTCCAAAGTCGCCTCCACTGGCAGGACCCCGCTGCCAATCGCGCCATGTTTGCCGAAAAACTGCGCCCTTTGTCCGGCGCGACCGATCTGGTCGTACTGCCCGAAATGTTCACCACGGGGTTTTCTATGAATGCCGCGGAATGGTCTGAGCCAATGGACGGCCCTACTGTAAACTGGTTGCTCGAACAGGCCGCGCTGCTCGGATCGGCCGTGACGGGAAGTTTTATTTGTCTTGAAGAAGGGAAGTTTTTTAACCGATCGGTATTCGCGAAGCCCAACGGATCGCTGGAGACCTACAACAAACGGCATCTTTTTTCACTGGCCGGAGAGGACAAAGTGTTTGCTGCGGGTTGGGAAAAAATACGGGTGGAATGGATGGGCTGGCGCATCCGGCCATTGGTTTGTTACGACCTGAGGTTCCCGGTATGGAGTCGAAACGAAAAAAATAACCCCTACGATCTGCTGGTTTACGTGGCCAACTGGCCGGTAACGCGCGTACACCACTGGAGTATGCTGCTGGCCGCTAGAGCCATTGAAAATCAGGCTTTTGTAGCAGGAGTCAATATTTTCGGGAAGGATGGCGCCGGACTGGAATATTCGGGCGAATCGGCCGTCATTGATTTCGGCGGACAGGTGCTGGGCCGAATTTCCGGCAGGGAAGATATTTTGACCACCGAACTTTCATTGGACAATTTGCGGGAATACCGCCGCCAATTCCCCTTCCTTGCCGATGCCGACGTTTTTCGTTTGCCTTAACACGAGGTTAACAATTTTTGTTTTAAAGGGGTTAATTTTTCAAACCTATTGTTACCTTTGCCCCAGGCTTGCTAATCCATTCAGCCTTCTTTTGAGTGCGGTTCGCTTTAATCTTCCATGAACATCTCCGCTGCTGCAAGCCAAATCTGAACCGCGCGGAACTTCGATTTCCATCAAGTTCGATCAAAACCAAACGTCTTCGCCAGGGTCTGTGGACGCCTGCCGAAGTCCAAAATGTTCACCAAATCGTTTCTGAATGAACGACAATCTTCCTTCCAGTCGAAGCCCCAGGATCAACCAATTCCGCCTCCCCTTAGCCCTTCTCCTCTTCATTTGCTGCTCAGCCTTTAACATCAATACCCGCGACGCATCGCGTGCTGAAAGTGCTGAGATGATGCAATTCCGCGATTATGTGACGGGTTACGCCCAAAACTTTCTCGGCCTCAAGTACCGCTACGCCGGTGTCAGCCCCAAGACGGGATTTGACTGTTCCGGTTTCACCAGCTTTGTACTGAACGAATTCGGGATAAAAACCTCGTCCAGCTCGGCTGCCCAATCCCATCAAGGCGACCGTATTTCCCTTCAGGATGTCATGCCAGGCGATCTGGTGTTTTTTGGTGGCCGCGGCCGCATCCAGCACGTTGCCATGGTGGTGGAACGCACTGCCGAAGGTGTTTTTTGTGTACACAGCACCTGCAGCCGCGGCATCATTGTGGAAAACATCCTTGCTTCCCGTTATTGGAAACCGAAAATCCTGTATGCCCGCGATGTGATCACGGAGCAGGCTGAGGTCAAAGACCTTTTTTAACCAGGATCGTTAAGAAAATTGCAAAAACGGTTGCCGCAGCGTTTGTGGCAACCGTTTTGTTGTTATTCACCCCGAACCATCCTCCATTTTTATCATGTCTTCCAAACGCCTGCTTTCGCTTTTCCTGCTGCCATTGCTCTTTGTCGTGGGTTGCGACCTGTTGAAACCCCGCACGACTACGAGCCACAAACCCACACCGCCGCCTGCTTCGGACAACACCAGCAGCTCGGCTTCCCTGCGGCGCAATGTGGTCACCTACGGCCAGAAATTTGTCGGTACGAAGTACCGCTACGCAGGCACGGACCCCAAAACAGGCTTCGACTGCTCGGGTTTCACCAGCTTTGTTTTGAAAGAATTCAATGTTAAAGTTTCGCCGGCTTCTTCAAAACAGGCCACTGAAGGCCGCCTGGTGTCGCTCGACCGCGCCCAGCCCGGCGACCTGATCTTTTTCGGCGAAAATGCAAAAAACATCCAGCACGTGGCTTTGCTGGTCAAACGTTCAAGTGATGGCCTCACCTGTGTGCACAGCACGACCAGTCGCGGGGTGATTGTGGAGAACGTGAGTAAATCGTCGTACTGGAAGCCGAAGATTTTGTTTGCGCGGGATGTGATTACGCGGTGAGTCTTCTGGGGAAGGGACGGAGAGGATACGCATCCTTCGAGCTATACCCTCCTCATCTGTCGGGTATAAAACAAAAGAGTCGTCGCGCCCGGCGCGACGACTCTTTTTTTTTATACCCGACAGGTGTTAATCATCATCCCGCATGGTCGGCTCTACCTCCGCGAGGTGTGCGCTTTCGCCCGGTGTGGGATCGGCGAAGGGGCGTTTGCCGATGATGCGTTCGAGATCGGTGCGGTGCAGGACTTCTTTTTCCAGAAGTGCCTGGGCGAGTGCGTCCAGTTCCTTGCGTTTTTCGCGCAGCAGTTCCTTGGCGCGTTCGTATTCTTGCTCGATCATCAGTTTGGCTTCCACATCGATGAGATGGGCTGTCTGCTCTGAAAAAGGCCGTGAATAGGTCTCGTTTTGCATGGAATAGAACGAGACGTTGCCGACTTTTTCATTCATGCCATAATTGACGATCATGTCGTAGGCCAGGCGCGTGATGTGATCGAGGTCGCTCTGGGCGCCCGTACTGATCTTGTCGAACACCACCGACTCGGCGGCACGACCACCGAGGGTCATGCAAATATCGTCGAGCAGTTTGTCTTTGCGGGTGATGTACTGCTCTTTGGGCAGGTACTGCGCGTAGCCCAACGCAGCGAGACCGCGTGGCACGATCGTGACTTTCACCAGCGGATGGGCATATTCGAGGAACCAGCCGCAGATGGCGTGACCGGCCTCGTGGTAGGCGATAATCTGCTTTTCTTCCGGGCTGATGATTTTGTTTTTCTTTTCCAGGCCGCCGATCACGCGGTCGAGGGCATAGTTGAAGTCGTCCATGTCGACCGCTTTTTTGTTGCGGCGGGCGGCGATGAGCGCGGCTTCGTTGCAGACGTTGGCGATGTCGGCCCCGACAAAACCGGGGGTCATTTCCGCCAGGGCCTGCGAGGTGACCTCGACGGAAATCTTGATATTTTTCAAATGCACATCAAAAATCTGGGCGCGGCCTTTCAGGTCGGGGCGTCCTATGCCGATCTGGCGGTCGAAACGGCCGGGGCGCATCAGGGCGTGGTCGAGGATATCGGGCCGGTTGGTGGCCGCCATGAGGATGACGCCTTTGTCAGTGGGGAAGCCGTCCATTTCGACGAGCAATTGGTTCAGCGTGTTCTCCCGTTCGTCATTGCCACCCTGAAAAGCGCCGCGGCCGCGGGCGCGACCGATGGCGTCGATTTCATCGATAAAAATGATGCAAGGCGCTTTTTCGCGGGCCTGGCGGAACAGGTCGCGTACGCGGGAGGCACCCACGCCGACGAACATTTCCACGAAATCGGAACCCGAGATGGAGAAGAACGGCACACCTGCTTCGCCTGCCACGGCCTTGGCCAGCAAGGTTTTACCCGTTCCAGGCGGACCGACGAGCAGCACGCCTTTGGGAATTTTACCGCCGAGGGTGGTGTATTTCTTCGGATTTTTCAAAAAATCCACAATTTCCACGACTTCTTCTTTGGCTTCATCGAGGCCTGCCACGTCGGTGAAAGTGATGTTGACGCGGGTATTATTGTCAAACAGCGTGGCTTTGGACTTGCCGATGTTGAAGATTTGCGCACCGGGTCCGCCGGCGCCGCCGCCCATCCGGCGAAGGATGAACAGCCAGATGCCGATAAACAGCAGCAAGGGCAAAAGATAGGTCAGCACCGTCGCGGTCCAGTTGGTCCGGTTGTCGTATTCGGCAGGGATGCGCGCTTTTTTCTCCTTGGCGAGCGATTCATTGAGGGTTTTCAGGTTGTCGTTGAAAACTTCGGGCGTGCCGATGTTGAAAACGTACTGCGGCTGGTCGGCATTGAGCGACTTGGGGTCGGGCACCTTGATGTCGGTAAATTCACCCTGTCCAAGCGAGTCGGGGTGGATGAAAACGAGCGCCTTGTCGTTGTTCAGGTCGACGACGAGGCGGCTGACCTGGTTTTTGCGGGCCATTTGTTCAAAGCGGTCCCAGGTGATCTTGCGTTCGACGCCGAACATACGCGTGAGCTGCAAAGCCAGGAGGCCCAGGCCGATCAGCACGTAAATCCAGGTAAAACTAAAACGCGGCATATTGTCGCCGCCCCCGGAGTTGCCATTGTTGTTGTCGTCGTCCCGGCGGGGCCGTTGGTTGTCCTGATCGTCGGGCCGGGAGCGGTTATTCTTATCTTGTGCCATGATAGTCAATGAGTTGCCTTATCGGCGAAAGCAAAACGCCGTATGATCGGCGTTCGGTGGAATTAGGAATTTAAACCTCGGCAAATTCCGTCACTTTGGCGTCGCTCCAGAGTTGTTCGAGTTCGTAGAACTGGCGTGTTTCGGGATAAAAGACGTGTACGACGGTGTTGAAATAGTCGATCAGAACCCAGCGGGCGTTGCCCGATCCTTCCATATGGGAGGGCATGGTGTGGAGCTCTTCTTTGACTTTCTTGTAAATGCTGTCGGAAATCGATTTGATGTGCGTGTTGGAATCGCCTTCGCAGATGATAAAAAAGTCTGCCGGGGCGTCTTCTAATTTACGCAGGTCGAGTTGGATGATGTTTTTGCCTTTTTTATCCCGAATACCTTCAATGATCCACTGATTGAGTTGTTCAGTCGGGATTCCCGTGGTTTTGGGCAGGCGTGCGCTGGTCAGATTCAAAATTTGTCTGAAAATTGAGTGGGTGGTTAGTATAAAAACGCTTCTTCAACGAAAATGTGGCGCTCTTGCGCTCAAAAACTTGTCCCAAAGGTACGCATCTTCGCCCTCCCCGGCAATTCTTCCGTTGTGCATGGCAAACACCCTTTTTATCGGAAAAGTTTACCACCGCTTTGAAACGCTCGATTCGACCAATGATTGGGCGAAAGCGGAGGCTGCAAAAAACAAGCCACCCGAAGGAATGGTGGTCCGGGCTGACAGCCAGTCAGCCGGGCGTGGTCAATTTGGCAGCCGCTGGGAAAGCCAGGCGGGCGCTAATCTGACATTGAGCGTGCTGTTTTACCCGCATTGGCTCGAAGCAGGCGGGCAGTTTGGGTTGAGCATGGCGGTGGCGTTGGGGGTGCGGGAAGGTGTAATGAAGGCGTTATACTCAGGTTCCGCGCCGACGATAACCCCACCCCCGGCCCCACCCCAAATGGGGAGGGGAGACTGGGCATGGGCCGACACGGCTCCCCTCCTCCTTTGGGGAGGGGTCGGGGGTGGGGTTGAAACGGGGGAGCGGAACTTTGGTAAAAAGCCACCGCCGGAGGGACCAAAAGTCTCCATCAAATGGCCCAACGACCTCTACCTCGACCACCGCAAAACCGGCGGCATCCTCATCGAAAATACGCTTTCGGGTTCAAAAATCCAATCCTCGGTAGTGGGTATCGGACTGAATGTCAATCAAATGGCGTTTAGCAGCGAGGCGCCCAACCCGACTTCGCTGGCGCTGGCCAGTAGCCGTACGTTCGATCCGGACGCCGTGGCCGAATGCCTGTTCGAATGCCTCGAACGCCGCTACCTGCAACTCAAATCGGGCCGTTTGGCGGAGATCAGGGCAGATTACATGGCGGCGCTGTACCGGCTCGAGGAGCGCGCGCTTTTTCAGCGGCCAGCCGACGGATCGATCTTTGAAGGCATCATTCGCGGCGTGACGGCTGCCGGGTACCTGCAAATTGAAACCGATACGCGGCTGGAGAATTTCGATCTAAAGCAGGTGCGTTTCCTCCACTGACCCGGCGAAAGCCTTTCGTCGGTTACCCTCCTCTTTTCGTCTATCCTTTCCACTTTCCGGCAGAACGCGCGCAGCCCGGCTGTAACCTTTTTGTCTTTCGTGCGGTCTTGTTGTTGCAAATACAATAAGTGACGACGAACTTCTTGCATTGGTGGAATTTTTCGTTGCGTTCGTAGTCGCCCAACCTGAGTTTATAGAAATAACCTTTCTTTCATTAGTTCTTTGTATTGCATAATACCTGTAAATGCCTCTACCTTTGCCCCAAGTCATCTGAACCATTGCCCTGTGTAATCGCATCCGTTGAAAACAAAACAATCTAAACTGTTGATTCACAGCAGTTTTTACGACAAGTCACCTTCTTTACTTCCGAGTCAAACGTTAAGCTATGAAATCCTTCCTGCTTTCTTTACTGGCCTTCGCGCTGGTTTCCAATGCCTTATTTGCCCAAAAAATAAGCGGCGTCGTGTCGCAATCTGACGGCAAAGCCGCCGAATTCGCCACCGCTGTTCTCCATTCTGCCACCGATTCTTCAGTCGTCAAAGGCGCGCTCTGCGGCGCCGACGGCAGTTTCGAATTCGCGGGCATCCAGCCGGGGCGCTACACCGTTTCCGCCAACCTGATCGGCTCCGGATCGGCCACGCTGCCGGCATTCGATTACTCCGGCGGCGAACTGAAACTCGAACCGCTCTCGCTCCGCGAAGTGAGCACCGACCTCGCCACGGTCACCGTGGTGGCCCGCCGCCCGACTATCGAAATGAAGGCCGACAAAACGGTACTCAACGTGGAAGGCACCATCAATTCCACGGGCCTCAACGCCCTCGAATTGCTGCGCAAAGCCCCGGGCGTAACCGTCGACAACAATGAAAACCTCCAGGTTCGTGGTAAAAACGCCGTAAAAATTATGATCGACGGCCGTGAAGTCCCGCTCGACGGCAAAGACCTGGCCGCCCAACTCAAAGGCCTGCAAGCTTCCGATATCGCCAACATCGAGATCATTTCCAACCCGTCGGCCAAATTCGACGCTTCGGGCAACGCCGGCATCATCAATATTCGACTGAAAAAGAACAAAGCCCTCGGCACCAACGGCAACGTCGGCCTGGAAGGCATTTACGGTAAAACCGCCAAAGGCGGCCTCAATCTCAGCCTTAACCACCGCGCCAAAGGCTTCAACGCCTTTGGCTCTTACAACAACCACTTCGGCAAATGGTCGAATGACAATAATTTTTTCCGCGAGCAATCGGGTCTCACCTTCGATCAGAAAGCCATTCAGGCCTACACTTCCAGATGGAACAGCGCCCGCGTCGGCGCCGATTTTTTCATCAACGACCGCCACACCATCGGCGTACTGGCCAACGGCAGCTACAACCCGAGCGACTGGGACGGCACTTCCCTGGCCCGTATCGGCCGTACCGAAACGCCAGGCTCCGTAGACTCCCTGCTCGATGCTTCGAACCACATCGAGAACGACCGCCGCGACCTGAACCTGAACCTCAACTACCGCTTTGCCGATACCTCGGGCCACACGCTGAATTTCGACCTCGACCGCGGTTATTACCGCCTTCGCGGCAACAGCCACCAGCCCAACTATTACCTGAGCGCCGACGGCTCCACGTTGTTGAATTCACGGATTTACGAAAACAGCACGCCGACGGATATCGATATCATCACCTTCAAGGGCGATTATGAACAGCCTTTCCTGAAAGGCACCTTCGGCATCGGTTTCAAGATTGCCGATGTGCAGACCGACAACACTTTTGACTTTTTTAATGTCAACGACGGCCGGTCGGTCCGCGATACTGCTGTGAGCAATCGCTTCGTGTACCAGGAACGCACCAATGCCGGCTACGTCAATTACCAGCGTCAGTTCGGCAAACTGCACGTGCAGGCCGGTCTGCGCGTGGAAAACACCGACTATAGCGGCGAATTGATCGCTGCCACGGCTCAGAACGGCGAAGTGGTGGAAAACAATTACACCGAACTGTTCCCCAGCGCGGCATTGACCTATAATTTTTCCGAAAAACTCGGCCTCAACGTGACGTACAGCCGCCGCATCGACCGCCCCAGCTACCAGGACCTCAATCCGTTCGAAAACAAACTGGACGAACTGACTTTCCAAAAAGGCAACCCGATGCTGCGTCCGCAATTCACCCACAACATCGAAGTGAGCCCGACTTTTAAAGGTATGCCGGTGGCGACCTTCGGTTTCAGCCATACGAAGGACCTGTTCACCCAGGTACTCGACACGGCCAGCGCCCGCGCAGCCTTCATCACGCAGGAAAACATCGCCGACCAGAAAACTTACACGGTGACGCTCAATGCACCCACGCCCATTGCAAAATGGTGGGACGGCTTCGTCAGCGTGACGGGTTTCCGCAGTCATTTTGAGGCGCAGTTTCGCGACAATTTTGTCGTAGACCAGACTTATAATGCACTGAACCTGTACAGCGAACAAACCATCAAGTTGCCGAAAGGATTCAGCGTGCAACTTTCCGGCTGGTACAACAGCCCGGCTTTCTGGGGCACCCTGCGCAGCAATGCCCAGGGCGCCGTGGACCTGGGCATCCAGAAAAAACTGTTCGACGGCAAAGGCGAAGTGCGCCTGCGATTCGGCGACATCCTGCACACCGCCGGCTGGAGTGGCGAAAATGTATTCACCCCGGGACTGCGCATGCTGGCCAACGGCAACTGGGAAAGCCGTACCGTGACGCTCAACTTCTCCTACCGCTTCGGCAGCGCCGAGGTTAAAGGCGCCCGCCAGCGCAAAACCGGTCTGGAAGATGAAGGCCGCCGCGTGAAGTCCTGAACCAGGATTTCGGGACTTGCAGGATTTAATTGGATGCCGGTCTGATTAAATCCTGCAAGTCCCAAAATCCTGATTCAACCTTTCGTCGACCGGAACAAGCCGTTCAGGTCCGATAATCCGTCATTGCCATTTAAAGTGCATCCTTTCCGGAGTTGAGGCGTCTTTGGTTTGCCGTTGCGTGTCACAGCATGGGCGGTGTTTTTTCCGAAAACGATCATTCGGGCGGGTATCTGTCAAACTTCCTACTGAATTAAGCTATGAAAACTTCCCTGCTCTCCCTGGGGGCCATTTTGCTGTTGGCCCAAATTTCCCTTGCGCAAAAAATCAGCGGCGTGGTGGCGCAATCCGACGGCAAAGCCGTTGAATTCGCCAGCGTGATGCTATACGACGCCCGCGACACCTCCCTCGCGAAGGGCGCCATTACCGATGAAAACGGACAATTCGAATTTCAGAACGTGGCCTCGGGCCGCTATTTCGTAAATGCCAACCAGGTGGGTTTGGGGAAAGGCGCGGCGCCCGTATTTGAGTACTCAGGCGGCGATAAAGTGCTGGAAAAGATCACTTTACAGGAGTCCAGCCAGTCGCTCGGCACAGTCACCGTGGTGGCCCGCCGGCCGGTGGTGGAGGTGAAAGCCGACAAAACCATCCTCAACGTCGAAGGCAACATCAATTCACAGGGCCAGAACGCGCTGGAACTGCTGCGAAAAGCGCCCGGCGTGGTAGTAGACAACAACGACAACATCAGCCTGAAAGGCAAAAATTCCGTGCGCTTCCAGATCGACGGCCGCGACGTTCCGATGGACAGCAAAGACCTCGCCCAATACCTCAAAGGCCTTCGCGCCGAAGACATTGCGGCCATCGAAATGATCACCAACCCTTCCGCCAAATTCGATGCCTCGGGCAACGCCGGCATCATCAATTTCCGCACGAAGAAAAACAAAGCGTTGGGCACCAACGGCTCCTTCGGCGGCGACGCCACCTACGGCCAAACGGTCAAAGGCGGCGGCAACCTCTCGTTCAACCACCGCAATACCTGGACGAACGTGTTCGGCAGTTACAGCAACCATTTCGGCAACTGGCACAACACCCTCAACCTCTACCGCGAACAAGGCGGGCGGGTGTTTGATCAGCAAAGCAAAATGGACGACAACAACAACAACCACAATTACAAACTCGGCGCCGACTTCTTCCTCAATTCCAAAAACACCGTCGGCTTCATCGTCGACGGCCGCCACGCGCACGGCCCCTGGGAAAACCGCTCCCGGACCACCATCGCCAGCCTGGACAACCCGCAAAGTATTGATTCCGTGCTGATTGCGTCCAACCGCCAGCCGCAGTTCCGCGACAACCTGAACCTGAACCTGAACTACCGTTTTGCCGATACCTCGGGCCACGAATTCAACTTCGATTTCAACCGGGGTTTATATCGCTACCGCGCCGATTCCTACCAGCCCAACTACTACATGGATCCCGGCGAGCAGGTTGTTTTTTCGCAAAATATCTACCGCAACAACACGCCGACCGACATCGACATGATCATCGTAAAAGCCGACTACGAGCAGAATTTCCTCAAAGGAAAACTCGGCTTCGGCTTCAAATTGAACAAAGTCGAAACCGACAACACCTTTGATTTTTATAATGTCCTGGAAGGCACGCCGGTCATCAATACCGATCGCAGCAACCGTTTTGTGTACGACGAAATGGTGAATGCCGGCTACCTGAACTACAACATTCAGGTCAAAAAATGGGGCTTCCAGGCGGGTCTGCGCGCCGAACACACCGACTGGACCGGCACCCTCACCAGCCTGAAAACGGGCGGCAACATGCAGAACAGCGACAAATACCTCAGCTGGTTCCCCAGCGCCGCCGTTACGTTCAACCTGAACGATAAAAACGCCTTCAACCTCACGTACAGCCGCCGTATCGACCGGCCCAACTACCGCGACCTGAACCCCTTCGAAGACAAACTGGATGAACTCTCTTACCGCAAAGGCAACCCCTTCCTGCGCCCGCAGTTCACCAACAGCGTCGAATTCACGCACACGTTCATGGGTTTCCTGAACACGACCCTCGGCTACGCCCATACCAACGACGTGTTTACGGAAATCATCGATACCTCCGGCGCCGATGCCACCTACATCACCCAGGAAAACATCGCCAGTCAGAACAATTTTTCGATCAGTATCAGCACCCCCGTGCCCATCATGAAGTGGTGGGAAAGCTACTGGTCGGTCACCGGCTATATGACCTCCTTCGACGCGACGTTCCGCCCGGGATACACCGTGAACGAAACCTTCCAATCGATGAACCTGTACAGCGAACACACCTTTAAGGCCCCGCACGGCTGGTCGTTCCAGCTCTCCGGTTGGTTCAACAGCCCGGCGATCTGGGGCGCTGTGTTCCGCTCCAAAGCCCAGGGCGCGATGGATTTCGGCATCAAAAAACAACTCTTCGACGGCGACGGCACGGCAAGCGTGTCCTTCGGCGACATCCTGCACACGGCCGGCTGGAAAAGCGTCAACGATTTCACACCGGGCCTCTACATGGTCGGCTCCGGCACCTGGGAAAGCCGCACGGTGCGCGCCAGCTTCACCTATCGCTTCGGCAACAAAAACCTCAAAGGCGCCCGCCAGCGCAAAACCGGCCTGGAAGACGTGAGCCGGCGGATCGGAGGGGGGAATTGAGGGACTGAGGATTTGAAGAGTTGAGGATTTGAGGATTCGAATACGCGATCTGGAATATAGCTTGGTAGAATCTCGTATTCAACTCCTCAAATCCCCACCAAGGAAAGTTTGATTTGGTTTAATAATTCGGAAAAAAGCAGTCCCACCCGATGCAACATTGGGTGGGGCTTTTTTATGGCAGTCCGGATTTAAACAACGTATTCCAGGGAATCACAAAGGGTAAAACCAACACCCAAAGGATAAAAAATGCGGCCATATATTTTGGATAAGGTTCCTGCCGGAGCGCGGCCGGCAGTGCCGCAACAAGCAGCCACAAGGACTTATAGATCAATTGCAGCAACAGGACCGGACTCATTTGGTAAGGGAAAAACAAGCCCAGTACCGACAGTACCAAAATGGCGGCCCATAAGGCGCCTACCAGGCGGATCGCTTCGGAATAGGCGAAGCCTTGGGTAAAAACGCTGACATGCGCTGATTTTGGAAAAAACAGGGAGGCGACGCTGATCCAGCCGGCCAAAAATATATTCGCGATATAGATGAATTTTAAAGCCATCTCCTGAAAAGTGTTTGGCAAAATGCGTCAACAAAACCCTCAATGGTCGCTTGTATGGACGAGGAGGCTTCGTTGCAACGCGTTTAGAAATACCTGCACCTCCTGCGCTCCCGACACGGCAAATTTTCGGTCAAATGCGAAAAACGGCACGCCATTTACCCCAAATTGCCGCGCCAGACGGATGTCGTCCTTGACTTCACTGGTAAATGCCTTGCTGTCCAGCATTTCGGCAACAGCCTCGGGCTCCAACCCGATTTCCGCTCCGAGTTGGGCCAGCGTCCGGTGATCGGCCGTGTTTTTCCCTTCCGTGAAATAGGCGGCAAACAGTCGTTCTTCGGCGGCATCCTGTTTGCCCTGCGTTTTAGCGTAGTGCGTAAAACGGTGCGCATCAAAGGAATTGGCCACAATGGCTTTGTCAAAATGGTAGTCGAGCCCGACGGTTTGAGCCATTTGGGTTACAAATGACAAGGATTGGGCGGTTTGTTCGGCCGTCCAGCCTTTTTTCTCGGACAGCGATTGCGCCACGCTTTTGCCCGGTTCGGTGGCCAGATCCGGATCCAGTTGAAAACTGCGCCAGACGATTTCGACCTTGTCGCGGCCTTCAAATTGCGCCAGGGCCGCTTCAAATTTTCTTTTTCCGATGTAGCAAAACGGACACATCACGTCCGACCAGATTTCTACGGTCATCTGAATATCGATTGAGTGAAAAGTAAAAGCAAGCGGTAAACATCCGCCGGCCCGCTTGGTTTAAACGGCGCTTGGCAGCACAAAAAAACGGCCAACCCGAAGTCTTCGGATTGGCCGTCGCTCTTTATAGCAGTAAAAGCGCGGAATTATTTGCCTTTCAGCGCGCGCGGGATTTCGATCAATGCGATGGGTACAGCGCCGCTGTTGGTGACTTCCACGCCGTCTTTGGCCACAATGTCGCGAATCCGGATGGTGGAGCCGAGTTCCATGCTGGTGATGTCGGCGACCATCTCGTCCACCGCTTTTTCGGGGGTGGTGAGGATGTTTACCTGGCGCAGGGTCGGGATGAATTTACCGCCGGCTTTTACGCCGGGCGCCGTTCCTGCGAAACGCAGCGGCACGGTGGCTTTGAATTTGACGCCGGGAGCCAGTTCCAGAAAGTCGATGTGGAGCACTTTCTCCGTCACCGGGTGAAACTGGATATCTTTTACGATGCACTTGTGCGTCTGTCCATTCAGGCTGATTTCAGCCATTTTGAACTTGGAGGTAAAGACCAGGGGACGCAGGTCGGATTGGCCAATGGCGAACTGGATGGCCTCGGCCTGGCCACCGCTTTTATACATGACGGCCGGAGCCTGATCGTTGCGGCGGACTCGTTTAGCCTCTAATTTGCCGGAACCTTCTTTCCGGTGTCCCTGAATGGCGATGATTTCCATTGTCTCTGTTCGAAAAAGTGAAATTTTGCAAAAACGCCCGCAAAGGTAAGCATACGTAATGCAAAAAACCAAAGCAGATTTTTAAAAAATTCCGACGTATTTTTGAGTTCAAATATTCGACTCCATGGGCGATTTGTTGTCAAAGTTCGAGAAGTTGGATGCTGCAAGTAAGCAGCAGTTGCTGGATTATCTGGATTTTTTGCTTTCAAAGTCCAGGAAAAAGTTCAGTTATGGTGCTTATCGCAAGCGAATTCTTGCGGTTGGCATTTGGTCAGATGATGACATTAAGCCAATTGAAGAGGCCTGTCACCTGGTCAACAACTGGAAAATTAAGGAATGGTAATTGATTCCTCCATTTTTATTGAGCACCTGCGGGCCAAGGATAAGTCAAAAACAACTTTGGCCAACCTTCCGGCAGGGTCCATGCTTTATGTTTCGGCAGTGACCGTTTTTGAACTTTTTAGCGGCGCGAACGACTCATCCAAGAAGCGCGATGTGAAAAAAGTGCTTGATGAGGTGTTGATTTTACCCTTTCATGCAGGCGTCGGTGAAAAGGCCGGTGAAATTTTTCGCGAACTTCGTGCTCAGGGCTTGAGGATAGAAATCAGCGACATCTTTATCGCTGCGACGGCACTCATTCATGACCTTCCAGTCAAAACACTGAATACCAGGCATTTTTCCCGAGTAGAAGGTTTGATATTGATTTGATGATCATCTGTGTATTGAGCAGTCGGTACCCTCAAGACCGCAACGATCCAGATCCCTTAAATTATAGTATCCCCACCTCCTCGACCCGCACATGCACCGTTCGGAGTTGCTCCGCCCGGTGATCCACGTCCCCCGTTGCACCCTCCAGCCGCAACACGCCGCGCGGGCACACTGCCGCGCAAATGCCGCAACCCACGCAGGACGACCGCACCACGTCCTGGCCTCTTTGGGCATAATGGCGCACGTCGATGCCCATTTCGCAGTAGCTGGAACAGTTGCCGCAGGAGATGCACTGGCCGCCGTTGGCGGTGATGCGGAACTTCGATTTCTTTTTTTGCCAAAGGCCCAGCCAGGCAGCCATGGGGCAGCCGAAACGACACCAGACCCGGCTGCCCATCAAGGGATAAAACCCGACGCCGATCACTCCGGAGAACGCCGAGCCGATCAGGAAGCCGTAGGTTTTGTAAAAACCGTCGGAAAAATCATTCAAAATGCTGCGCCCGGTAGCCACATTGAGCCAAAGCAACGCTGTCATCAGCACCACGGCAGCGAGCACCGAATAAATCATCCAGCGCTCTATTTTCCAGGCTTTCAGACTTTTATCGGATAAATGACGAAACGGGTCGCCCGCGGTTTCCGCCAGGCCGCCGCAGCCGCACACCCAGGAGCAATACCATCTTTTGCCAAAAAACCAGGTCAGGATGGGTGTTCCAAGAAAGAACATGGCCAGCCCGAAAAAGAAGAAAAACGTGCCTAATCCCGTCTGGGATTGCCACGCGAAGGTGTTGGGTGTGGCGTTGGAGTAGGAGAGGGGCCAGAAATAGGTGAAATACAATTCCGGTTGCTGCAGGCGGATGAGCAAAGCCGGCACCAGAAAGGCAAAACCCAGTTGGAAAAACATGACCGACAGCGTCCGGAAAATCTGATAGCGGCTGTGCCGGTATTTATAAATGAATTTCCAGCCCATCAGCAGCACGGCGAGCGTGTAAAAACTGCCGTACACGAACCATTGGTCGGCCGTACGGCCCCGCAAAACCCTGCTCAACGGATCGAACAATGCCGCCAGGCCGCGGTTGGCTGCGCCGTTTTGCCCCACGCCCAGCCATTCCGGGTACCAGTACAGGCAAATGTAAAAGCCACTCAGCACCACTGCCGCCAGCCAGCCCCACACGCCGCGCGCCGTGAGGCTGCGAAACCAGTTGAAGTTGTTTTTGATGCCCCCGGGCCGCCGCGCGTACTCTGCACGGATGAACAGCCAGACGCCCGCACTCAGCAGCGCCAGCCCTGTCAGGAACACTGGAACCGGGGCAAAGGCCTCGTTGGCGCCCCAGGCGATCAGGAACAGCAACACGCCCACGCCGGCCAAAGCCAGCGCAATTTTTTGCCGGGCGCTCGTCAGCACGGGATTCGGGGTGGCCAGAGAAAGGCTTTCATTTTTCATGGCTGTTTCAAAAAGGCCAGTACGGCATCCAGGCTCCGGCGCTGGCGGAGTTGCAGGTTTTTACCGGTTTGGCGGTTGTACAGTTGAACCAGTTCGGATTCATGTTCGGGATAAAATTCGGGGTCGAAGTTGGCCAGTCCGAGTTGCTGCAGCACGGTTTCGATGTGCGCGCCTGTTCTCAGCCACTTGTCGCATACCTCGTGGCGGTAGCGGACGCCCATCAGGTTGAAGCCCCGCACGGCGCCGTCACGGCGTTCGTAATTGATCCGGATACTTTTTCGGCCCTCTGAATGCTGCCAGAAAAGGGTAGCGTGGCGGTCGGGCGTCTGTGGGCGGATATCGCCGTAGGTCTGGTATTCGATGTCGAAGAACTTGGCTGAATTGAACCAAATTCCGGGGTCGTAAGGCGTGGGCGTACCCGTGAGCGTGTGCGCCACCGTTTCGCCCATGATTCGCCCGGTGTACCACACCGCTTCGATGGCCCTGCGGCCGGGGCGGGGCTCGCGTAATTCGGCACAATCGCCGATGGCAAACACGCCGGGGATGTTGGTTTCGAGAAATTCGTTTACCAAAATGCCGCGCTGAATGTCCAAATCGCTGTTTTTTAAAAAACCGACATTGGGACGCACCCCGGCCGTGAGGCCGACAAAGCCGCATTCGAGCGTTTCGCCGCGACTGGTGACCACGGCCCGGCATTTGCCGGCGCCGTCGTCGAGAATTTCGGTCAGTTCCGTTTCCAGCCGCAGGTCGATATGGTGTTCGCGCAGGTGCCGGTTCACCATGGCTGATTCTTCTGCAGGCAGGACACTGTTCCAAAAAGTGCTCTCGCGGACGAGGAAGGTGACCGGAATTCGCCGGCTGTGAAACATTTCCGCCATCTCGACGCCAATGAGGCCGCCGCCGACGATGACGGCTCGTTTTCCTCCTCCCTGCCCCCCTCCAAAGGGAAGCAGGGCGGTGCTGTGCCGTTCCAGGGCTTCCAAATCCTGTTTGGAATACAGCCCGTGCACGCCGTCGAGCTCCTGGCCCGGCCAGCCGAATTTGTTGGACACCGAGCCGAGCGCCAGTACAAGCCGGTCATAACCAATGGATTGGCCATCGGTCGTGTGCAGTTTTTTTTCAGAAAAATCAATTTGCCCCACGCGCCCCCGAACGAGTTGAATCCTGTTTTTTTCCCAAAACCAGTCTTCATACGGCTGAATGTCGCGCCAGCGCAGGTGGCCCATGTACACGTACATCAGTGCGGTGCGGCTGAAAAAATAGTCGCTTTCATCCGAAACCACGACGATCTCGTGATCGCTGCGCTGGCGGATAAAACGCGCGGCCGTGATGCCGCTGATGCCATTGCCGAGGATGACGATTTTCATTCAGGACGGGTTTGCTGTGGGAATATGAAGAACTGGAGCATGTACGAAAAGGCGGCGCAAAAGGATTTCAAGGGAAAATTAGCGCATTTGATGAACTTGATCCTGCCACTGCCGCTATTCGGCAACGAAGTGTCCCCTGCCGGACAAAAAACAAAGGGCGATGCCGTTTTTACACAGCATCGCCCCTGAGAATTGATTTTACGGAAAATTAACGCACCACGATCATCTTCTCCGTTTTCACGGCCGGGCCGGCCTGGATGCGGACGAAGTAGAAGCCTTGCGGCAGATCGCTCGTTTGAATCGTATAAACTGCTTCACCGGCGCCGGCTTTTTCATTCACCGGCTGGCCGAAGTACTGGCCTGCAATGTTGTACACTTCCACCGACAGGTCGGCGCTGTTGCTCAGGTTCAGTTCGAGTTTCACCTGGTCATTGGCTACGGTCGGGTAAAGTTTCACCGTTTTGAAGGCTTGTTCGGCGTCTTTGGTATCGACGAAGCAGGCGGTGTTCAATTCGAGGAATTTGGCCCAACCGCAGGTCCAGTCGCCATCGATGCCGCCCGCAAAAGCGCCTGCGTAGGTCACTTTGTCGAAGAACGGCACGTCGATACGCGGAGCCGTGAAGGCAGCGCCGTTGAGAGCGGGCGAGAGGCCGGTCGGCTGTTCGTTCGGGTAGTCGAGGTTGAAAGCATCCTGCAGCAGAGCGCCGTTCGGGTCAGCATTCGTGGCATTGCCTGCGAACGAGGCGAACCAGGTATCGATGTTGAAACCGTTTGTGGCGTTGGTGTTGAGCGGATCGGCAGCGCCGTGCACCTGAACGTTTTTCACTTCGAGCAGGCCGTTCGTGGCGTTCGTGGCCGTGGCGTCGCCGTCGATAAAGATGCCCACGGGCCAGCTGCCGATCAGCAGCGAGTTGAATACGGAAGTTTCCGTATTGCGGCGGAGGTGAGCGGCGCGTTTGTAGTTCGGATTGAAGGTACCGGTGGGGCCTACGAGGGTTACGTTGGAGAACGTGGCAGCCGTTTTCGGCGTAGTAGCGTCGCCGGCGGCGTTGTTGTCCGTTTCAAAACCGTTGGAGCCGCTCACGTCGGCCACCTGCGGGTCGCGGACGGAGAAGGCGTACTGGATTTTACCGGCAAAGCCGTTGTCCGTGTCGAAATCGTCGTCGAGGCCGCGGTAGGCGATCAGGTGTTTGGCATTGACCGTGCCGCCGAACCATTCGAAGGAGTCGTCGCCGGAGTAGGACACCTGCACATAGTCGATGGTCGTGCCGGCGCCTACGCCACCCAAGGTGAGGCCGTTGATCTCGTTGTTCGGCTGGAAGGCGATGCCCGGGTGTTCGATACGCACGTAGCGCAGGATGCCGGAGTTGTCGTTGTTGTCGGCGCCGCCGGGCTGGTCGCCGCCGCCGTACAGGCCTTTCACCGGATCAATGCCGCCCTCGATGAGGCCGAGGCCTGCGGTGCCGTTGTAAATCTGGTTGGTTTGGGCTTTGCCCAGGATGATGAGGCCGCCCCAGGAGCCATAGCCGGGGTTCGGGTCGTTGGTCGTGAACACGATGGGCAGTTCGGAGGTGCCGTCGGCAATGATTTTGGAACAACGGGTCACGATCAGGGAGCCTTTGGAGCCTTTGTCGCCTTTGATGACGGTGCCGGGTTCGATGGTCAGTGTGGCGCAGTTGGTTACGTAGATAAAGCCTTGGAGCGTGTACTCTTTATCCGCCGTCCAGGTCGTATTGGTCGTGATGTCGGTGGTCACAGTTTCCTGGCCAAACGAAGGGGCTGGCAGGCAACCCGGGTCGGTCCATTTCACCCAGGGGCAGGTCCAGTCGCCCGTGGGGCCGAAAGCGCCGGCATAGCTCACCGGGGTAAAGAACGGATCCTGGATGCGCGCGTCGGAGGTAAAGCTGGCGGCCTGCAACACGGGCGAACCGGGCGCCGGGCGCGGGTTGGGCAGGTTGAGGTTGAACGGATCGACCAGTTGGGCGTCGGCGGCGTTGGTACCGGCCGAAACCGCGTTGGCGGCAGCGTAGGCAGAAATGTCGAAGCCGGCGGCGTTGGTGCTCAGCGGCGTCGTCATGCCATGGAAGAAGCTGTTTTTTACGATCAGTTTGCCGTTTTGGGCATTCACCCCGCAGGAGTCGCCGTCGATGAAGAGGCCGACCGGGTAGGCGCCTACGGCCACCGAGTTGAAAATGGCTTGCTCGTTGTTGCGGCGCAGATGCGCGGCGCGCTTGTAGTTCGGATTAACAGTGCCTGAAGGGCCGACGATGGTGACGTTTGAAAAAGTCGCTTTGGTTTTGGGCGTAGTACCATCGCCTGAAGCGTTGTTGTCGCATTCCCAACCGTTGGAACCGCTCACGTCGGCCACCTGCGGGTCGCGGACGGCGAGGGCAAACTGGATTTTACCCGAATAGCCATTGTCCGTATCAAAATCGTCGTCGAGGCCGCGGTAGGCCACGAGGTGTTTGGCATTGACGGTGCCGCCGAAAAACTCGTAGGAATCGTCGCCGGCGTAGGACACCTGCACGTTGTCGACGATGGTTTTGTTGCCCACGGCGCCGAAGGTGATGCCGTTGATCTCGTTGTTGGGTTGGAACGCGATGCCGGGGTACTCCACACGTACATAACGCAGGGTACCCGAGTTGTCGTCGTTTACCGCGCCGCCGGGCTGGTCGCCGCCGCCGTAGAGGCCTTTGACCGGGTCGATGCCGCCTTCGATGAGGCCCAGGCCCGGTGTGCCGTTGTACACCTGGTTGGTTTGGGCTTTGCCCAGGATGATGAGGCCGCCCCAGGAACCGTAGGTCGGGTTCGGGTCGTTGGTGGTGAAGATGATCGGGGCATTAGCCGTTCCGTCGGCGATCAGTTTGGCGCAGCGGGTCACGATGAGCGCGCCTTTGGAGCCTTTATCGCCTTTAATGACGGTGCCGGGTTCGATGGTCAGCGTGGCGCAGTTGGTCACGTAGACGAAGCCTTGCAGGGTGTATTCTTTATCGGCCGTCCAGGTCGTGTTGGTCGAAATATCGCCCGAAACGCTCACCTGGCCGGGTGCGGCAGCGGGGATGCAACCGGCGTCGCTCCATTTGGCCCAGGGGCAGGTCCAGTCGCCCGTGGGGCCGAAAGCGCCGGCGTAGCTCACCGGGGTGAAAAACACGTTCTGGATGCGCGGGTCGGAAGTAAAGCTGGCTGCAGTCAGCACCGGCGAACCGGACGCGGGGCGCGGATTGGGCAAATTGATATTGAACGGATCGACCAGTTGGGCGTCGGCTACGTTGTTGCTGGCGACGATGGCGTTGGAACCGGCGTAGGTATTGATGTCGAACGCAGCGGCATTGGTGCTCAGCGGGGTGGCCATGCCGGCGTATATGCTGTTTTTTACGATCAGTTTGCCGTTGGTGGCGTTGGCGCCGCTGGCATCGCCGTCGATAAACAGACCTACCGGGTAACTGCCTACGAAGACCGAGTTGAATACGCCGATCTCGGTGCTGCGGCGCAGGTGGTTGGCGCGTTTGTAGTTGGCATTGACCGTGCCGGTGGGGCCGGCAATGGTCACGTTGGAGAAGGTGGGGGCTGTTTTCGGGGCGGTTTCGTCGCCGGCAGCGTTGTTGTCGGATTCAAAACCGTTGGAACCGCTCACGTCGGCCACCTGCGGATCGCGGGAGGAGAAGGCGAACTGGATATTGCCGGAGAAGCCGTTGTCGGTGTCAAAATCGTCGTCGAGTGCGCGGTAGGCAATCAGGTGTTTGGCGTTGACCGTGCCGCCGAACCATTCGAAAGCGTCGTCACCGGAGAATGACACCTGCACGTAATCGATTGTGGTGCCGGAGCCTACGCCGCCCATGGTCAGGCCGTTGATTTCGTTGTTGGGCTGGAAAGCGATGCCGGGATACTCGATACGCACGTAGCGCAGCGTGCCGGAATTGTCTGCAGCCACTGCGCCGCCGGCCTGGTCGCCGCCGCCGTACAGTCCTTTCACGGCGTCGAGGCCGCCTTCGATGAGGCCGAGGCCCGGAGTGCCGTTGTACACCTGGTTGGTGGGTGCGTAGCCGAGGAGGATGAGCCCGCCCCAGTCGCCGTAGCTCGGGCTGGCTTCGTTGCTGGTGAATACGATGGGTTCGTTAGGTGTGCCGTCGGCGACAATTTTGGCGCCGCGGGTAATAATCAGGCTGCCTTTGGAGCCTTTATCGCCTTTGATGACAGTGCCCGGCTCGATGGTCAGGGTGGCACCGTTGGTGACGTACACAAAACCCATCAACAAATAGGTGTTGTCTTTCGTCCAGGTCGTGTTGGATGTGATGTCACCGGACACGACTGTTTGGGCATTGATACTTACCCAGGCCGTGAGGAGCAGGGCAAAAAGTACAAGCGCTTTTTTCATTGCAGGAACTAGTTGGTGGAGAGATATCAATTGTTCCGCAAAGGTCGATTTAGCCCCAGAGGGCAGGGCAGAAGGGGGGTTAAGTTTGGTTTAAGTCTGTATTAAGCGGAGGTTAAGTTGCGGGGAAAGGGGTAAAAAAAATCCGGGTCGACCTTACGTCGCCCGGACCTGAGTAGTTAAATTCCTAACCTTAAACTACTAAAATCTGTATCCAAATTCTTGCAAAGGGTTTAAAAGGGTTGATAAAGGTTTATGCAGGTTTATCAACCTTATCAACTTTTATCAACCCTCATCAACCCTTTTTTTAAAACCGCCATCCCAGGCTCAAATTGATCGTGCTGCCGAGGTTGAGGCGTTGCATCACATTGTCCTGGTCTTCTTCGTCTGGTAGTACAGGAAATCGCTGCGCAGGATGTCGCTCCAGGTCAGTTTTACCTCGCCGTGTTGCCAGAAGCGTTTGCTGATCTGAAAATCGAGCAGGTTGCGGTGGCGCTCGTAGATGTCGCCGTAGCCCACGGTGCCTACCTGGGCGATGCGGTCGCCGATCACGTTGTACACCAGGGTGGTGTTCAGGCCCCAGTTGGGCATGGAGTAGCTCAGGCCGGCGTTGACGATGTAGGGCGACTGGCCCTGCAGGGCGCGGGTGGAATCGAAGTACGACACGCCTTTGGACAGGTCGATGTCGGAGCGGATGAGGGCCGCGTTGGTGAACAGCACCAGGTTTTCCCAGCCGGCGCCGATGAACGCCAGGTTCTTTCGCAGTTCAATTTCGACGCCGTAATTCTGTGCGCTTTTGACGTTCTGGAACGAAAACGTGCGCGTTCCGGCGCCTTGCGCTGCAAAGGTGAATTCGATCGGGTTGTTGAATTTTTTATAAAAAAGGCTAAGGCTGAACAGCTGGTTCTGGCCCGGATAAATCTCGTAGCGCAGGTCGGCATTGTAAATCGTGCCCGGCGTCAGGTCGGGATTGCCGATCACGTTGGCATTCAGGTAAAAATCGTAGAAAGAGAACGGCGCCAGTTCGCGGAACTCGGGGCGGGTCACCGTTTTGGAGCCGGAAAGGCGGATCTGGTGCTGCTCGTTCAGGCTGTACGTCAGGTTGAACGAAGGCAGCAGGCTGGTGACGGAGGTGTCTACTTTCACCGGCGTGCCGCTGTATTGGGCGGCGGAGATTTCCTGCTGGAAGTTTTCCACGCGCAGCCCCCAGCTGATGCGCAGTTTGTCCGCGATTTTGTTGTCGAGCAGAACATAGCCTGCCTGCAGGCCTGACTTGCCCGTGTAGCCGTCGCTCGGGTTGGTGATCTCGTCGAGGATAAAGCCTTGTTCGCCAATGTGTTCCGCTGCAAAAATCTGGTCCTGCGGCAGGTTCAGGTACGAGTAGTCGAATTTGATAAAATTGCCCAGCACGAAGCCCATCACCCGGGCGTCGAACGTGCGGTCGCGCTGCTGGTACAAGCCGCCGACTTTGAGCGTCTGTTTCTGGCCGGCGAGTACGAACGGGATGCTCAGGTCGGCGTTGCCGTTCAGGGTATTTTCCGCCAGACTGGAATAGAAGCGGCCGCTGCGGTAGGGATCGGCGGAGCCGAAGGGCACATAGGCCTGGTAGGGGATGTTGACGTCGGTCGTGTCTTCGAAATTTTTGAAATAAAACATGCGGCGCAGCGAAGGAATGTCGCGGGTGCTGCGGTTGAAGCCGCCGCCCCAGTTCAGGTGCATGCCCTTGGCCGTGAGCTGGTGTTCGCCGTAAAGGCGGGTTGTCAGCAGGTGGTTTTCGGTGTATTCGATGGCGGTGGAGCTCACTTTGCGCTGCTGCTCGAGGTCGTTGCCGTAGCGGTCGCTGACGATATTATCCGTGTTGGTGGAGTAAGTGGCCTGCACGCCCACCTTCTGGTTGTTGTTGATTTTCAACGCCGTATTGAACAGGGCGCCCCAGAGGACATTGTTTTTGAACTGCTGGTCGCTGTAATCGAACAGCATACCCTGGTTGTCGTAGTCGAAGCGTTTGCCGTTCTGCAGGCGGTTGTTGTTGCTGTACGAGAGGGCGATGGTGGTGCCCGACTGGATGTTTTTGGCCGGATCGGTGACGAAGCCGCCGCTGAGCTGGAGGCCCATGTTGGGGCGGGCGCTCGTTTTGTTCTCGATACCCCAATCGTTGGGCAGCAGGGAGGAAAATCGGTAGCGTTCGTCTTTGCCGGCGGCTTTAAAATCGGCCGTTGAGGGGAAATTACCGGGCAGCGCGCGCGTGCCGTCGTCCACGCCGAGCCAGTCGTTGCCGCCGCCTGCGGCGGTTTGATACGGTTTAAAAGTGGTAACGTTGTTGAAGCCCGCGCTCACGTTGGCCTGCAGGAACGATTCCTCCGGAATGTCGCGGGTGTTGAGCAAAATGGCCCCGCCGGCGAATTCACCGGGCAGGTCGGCGCTGGCGGTTTTCATCACCACCAGGTTGTCCAGCATGGCCGAGGGGAAAAGATCGAAAGAGAAAGCCTTGCGGTCGGGCTCGGTGCTGGAAAGCAAAGCGCCGTTGAGCATGGCGATGTTGTAGCGGTCGTTGAGGCCGCGGATCACAGCAAATTTGTTGTCCTGGATCGTGGCGCCGCTCACGCGGCGGATCACGTCGCCCGTGGTGCGGTCGGGCGTGCGGCGGATCGACTCCGCGCTGATGCCGTCGCCAATGGTCGGGCTGGTTTTTTGCAAAATGGTGAGGGCGCTTTGGCTTTCGCGCTGCGCTTTGGCCACGATGACCACCTCGGTGATGGTCTCGATCGAAGGTTCTTCGAGGGCGATGTCGACCGTGGTGGCTTCGCCTGATTTCACCACGATTTCTTCAATGGATTTGGTTTGATATCCGGGGTAGTTGACCGAAATTTTGTGCGTTCCGGCCGCGATATTGCGGATCACATAGTGGCCGTCGAGGTCGGTGACTGCCCCACTGGCGCCGTCGTCGAGCCGGACGGAGACCCCGATCAGGGCCTCGGCCAGTTTGCCGTCGATAATTTTTCCGGAGATGCTGCCCGGGTTTTGGGCTAAAAGGGAGAGGCTGCCAAAAAGGAGAATGGCCAGGGTAAGTTGAAAATATCGTTTCATGTTTGGACACAGATTTGTGCCGCAAAGGTCAGAACGCGAGCGGGGGCGGGGCGAAATTGAAGTTTAAGTTTAGTTTAAGTTTGTGTTAAGTCGAAGGTGGGGATTTTGCTTAAACCATTGAAAAACAGGGGCTTCCGGCGGTATTGCCGGAAGCCCCTGTGGGATTGGATGTATAATCAAGTCGCACTACCTCGTCACCACCAGTCGCTTCGTCGCCGTTTGTTTGCCGTCGGTGATTTTTACCAGCACGAGGCCCTGTGGCAAATGGCCCAGTTCGAGGTGGAGCGAGCTGGCCCCTTGCGGCAAAGTCAGGTCCTGCAGCAGCCGGCCGCTCAGGTCGAACAGCGCTACTTTCAGGTCCTGCGCAGCAGGGCTGCTCAGTTGCAAGGTGGCCAAGTCGCTGGCCGGGTTGGGCTGGATGGTCCAGTTGGAAGCAAAATCAGGTTCGCTGGCCGCCGACACCACATCGATATGGATGCAATTGGATTGCGTTGAACAGCCGTTCTGACTGATGAGAACCGCGTAATTGCCCGTAACGGTCGGTGTAAAGCTCGTGCCGGTTTGGCCCTGAATCGGCAGGTTGGTATCGCAATCGATCCATTGGAAACTGGCGTTGGCGGCCGATACGGTGATGGTGCCGTTTTGCTCAACAATGCTGAACTGAATAGTATTCACGGTCAATAAAAGGGTTACCGTGGAGTCGCAGCCGTTCGCCGCCGTGAATGTGGCCGTGTAAATACCCGCCTGGGTCAGGTTCAATCCACCGAAATTGTAAGATTCGCCATCGCAGATTTCTGCAACGGAAATTTCACTCAGTTGGGGCAGCACCGTCAGGTGGAGCGTCACCAGCGAATCGCAACCGTTGACGTTTTGGAACGATTCCGTGTAGGTGCCGCTTTGGTTCAGCACCTGACCGCCAAACGGATAGCTCTCCCCTGCGCAGATTTCCACATCGAGCGCAGTCGACGAAGCGGGCAAAATGCTCAGGTTCAGGGTCACCGTAGAGTCGCAGCCCGTAGAGCCGACGAAGAAGAATTCGTAGGTGCCGCTTTGATCCAGGGTATCGCCTTCGTACACCAGTGTGGTGCCTTCGCAGATCGCGTAGGCCAGTTGCGTGGCGGGGCTGGGGATCACGCTCAGGTTGACGATCACCGTGGAATCGCAGCCGTTGACCGAACTGAAATGGAAGGGATAGGTCCCCGTAGTATTCAGCGTGGTGCCGTTGTAATTCAGGTTTGTGCCCTGGCAAATGGTAAAATTGAGGGTATTGACCGGGTTGGGCAGGACGGTCAGGTTCAGGGTCACGGTGCTGTCGCAGCCATTGGCGGCCGTGAACTGGAAGTTGTAGGAACCGCCCTGGCTGTACGAAGCGCCGTTGTAATCATACGATTGGCCTTCGCAAATGCTGGCGTTGAGGGTAAATGCTTTTACCGGCAGAACGGTCAGGTTCAGGGTTACCGTGCTGTCGCAGCCGTTGGCTCCGGTCAGCGTGGCTGGGTAAACGCCGCTTTGGTTCAGCAATTGACCGTTGAACGGATAGGTTTCGTTGCTGCAAATCGTCGCATTCACGGTGCCGGATGCCAGGGGCAACACCGTGAGGATCAGCGTGGCGGTGCTGTCGCAGCCGTTCGAACCGGTTAAAGTGGCAGTATAGGTGCCGCTTTGGTTCAGCACCTGGCCATTGAAATTGAAGGTTTCGTTGGCACAAATACTGGCTGTAATCTCTCCGGTTGAGGTCGGTAAAATACTCAGGTTCAGCACTACTGTGCTGTCGCATCCGTTCACGTCGGTCGAAACTGCGGTGTATTGTCCTGCCACGCCGAGGTCCTGACCGTCGAAGGCATAGGTCGCGCCGGGGCAGATGGCCGCATCGATAGTCGTCGTGTTGGCAGGAAGTACCGTCAATGTGAGGGTAACGATGGAATCGCAACCGCCGGCGGTAGTGTAGAAGGCCGGGTAAGTGCCGCTGACTCCAAGATTCAAGCCGTTGAACGCATAGGTTTCACCAGCGCAAATGGTCGCTTCTTCGGTCGAGCCCAGCGGAGGCAACACTTCCAGTGTCAGGGTCGTGGTGCTGTCGCAACCGTTTACGTCCGGATAAATGGCGGTGTAAGTGCCTGACTCCGTAAGCATTTGATTGTTGAACAAGTAGGAGCCGCCCTGGCAAATCTGCACCGTAATCGGAATATTTTGAAGCGGATGAATGCTCAGGGTAAGGGTGATGACGGAATCGCACCCGTTCACCGCGCTCAGCGTATCCTTGTAAATGCCGCTTTCGGTCAGCATTTGCCCGGCAAATTCAAAAGCGCCTCCTTCGCAAATGGCGGCACTGGTGTCTTTTCCGGCTACCGGCAGTACGTTCAGGGTGAGCGTTACGAGCGAATCACAGCCGTTTGCGGCCGTCAGCGTATCGGTATAAACACCTGCCTGACTGAGTAAGGCGCCGTTAAAAGCAAAGGTTTCATTGGCGCAAATGGTGGCGCTCAGCGCGCTGTCGGCCAGCGGCAACACGATCAAAGTCAGGGTCACGATGGAATCACAACCGTGAATAGTGCTCAAAGTATCGGTATAGATGCCCGGCAGGTTCAACGTATCGCCGCCGAATACGAATGCATCATTGGCGCAGATGGTCGCTTGGAATACGCTGTCGGCCGGAGGCCACACCAGCAAATGAAGCAGCACCACTGAGTCGCATCCGCTCGTGCTGGTGAAAACGGCGGAATATGTACCCGCGCTGTCGAGCGTGTCGCCGTAAAAGTCATAAGTCTGGCCTTCGCAAATAGAGGCGTCGGTCACGGAAAAAAGGTCTGGAATCACGGTAAGATGCAGCGTGATCAGCGAATCGCAACCGTTTTCAGCCGTCAGGGTGTCCGTGTAGGTGCCGCTTTCATCCAAAAACTGACCGTTAAAATCATACACCTGGAAGGCGCAGATGGTGGCGGAAAAAGTGGAATCGGCGGTGTGCAGCACATTCAGGGTGAGGGTCACGAGCGAATCGCAACCGTTTTCAGCCGTCAGCGTATCGATGTAAATGCCGGCGCCGGTCAGGATTTGTCCGTTAAAATCAAAAGTTTCGTTGGCGCAAATAGTGGCTGAAAAAGCGGATTCCCCCAGCGGCAACACTTTGAGTTTCAGGGTCACGATAGAGTCGCAACCGAATTGGCTGGTGAGTGTGTCGGTGTAAACGCCTTCCAGGTTCAGCGTTTCGCCGCCGAAGGAGTAGGTTTCATTGGCGCAAATGGTGGCTTCCACAAGGGTTTGCGGAATGGGGTAAAAGTCGAGCAGCAAGGTTACGATGGAATCGCAACCGCCAATGGCCTGGAGCGAATCGGTGTAAATGCCGGCGTCTTCCAGGGTATCGAGACCAAACACGTATGCGTCGCCCGGACAGATCGATACGCTCAGCGTATCATCGAAATAAGCCTGAACGCGCAGGTTCAGCACCAAAATCGAATCGCAGCCGTGCACGGTTTTGAGCGTGTCGGTATAGGTGCCGGTGGTATCCAGTGCGTTGCCGCCGAATGCGTAGCTCGTGCCTTCGCAGATACGGGCGCTGAGCAGGGTCGTCGGTACGGGAAACACCGTCAGCGTGAGGGTGATGATGGAATCACAACCGTTTTCTGCCGTCAGGACGTCGGTGTAGGTGCCCGTAGTATTGAGCACCGTGCCGTTAAAATCGTAAAATTCATCGGCACAGATAGCGGCGGACAAGTCGGTGCCGGCCACCGGCAACACGGTGAGTTGCAGCGTGACGATGGAGTCACAGCCGTTTTCAGCCGTCAGGGTATCCACGTACTCGCCGGATGCCGTGAGCAATACGCCGTTAAAATTATACGGTTCGTTGGAGCAGGTCGTAGCGGAGAAAGTGCTGTCTGCCAGGGGCAGCACGTTTAGTTTGAGGGTTACAATGGAATCGCACCCCTGCGTATTGGAGAGCGTATCCACATACGTGCCGGCCGCGTGGAGGGTATCTCCGCCAAAAACGTAGGTTTCATTGGCGCAAATGCTGGCGGTCAGCAGAGTCGCCGAGGTAGGCAGCACCGTCAGGTCCACCGACACAATGGAATCAGTTCCATCGCCGGCGATGAGGGTGTCGGTGTAAATGCCGCTCGCCGTGAGCGTATCCTCCCCGAAAATGAAGGATTCGCCGGCGCAGATCTGCACGGCCGAGGTGTCGGCAAACGTGCCGGAAAAAGAATGGCTTGCTTTGGATGCGTGCGGAACAAAGGCGGTAGCTCCGACGAAAAGCGCGGTCAGAACAGCCAGCAGCAGGCCCAATTGGGTCAACCTGATAGCCTGGCGCAGAAAATTGGACGGGAAAGTAATTTGTCGTTGGATCATGGAATGCGGATAAAAATAAGAGTGGTAGATTAACTGTTAAATTTCTTATTAAGTTGATTATCAGTGTATTAAACGCGGGTTAAAATTCGGTTTAAAATGATTAAAACCTATTTGCCCCGAAGATGGCAAAGGCATTTGAAGGGTTTTTTCAAACCCAAAGCATGTTTTCAAGGTAAACGGGGAAAGTCGTTTTGGAAAAATAGTCCTCCCGCGGCCGGCTGGGCGCCTGCGCGTTGTGGGGAACGATTATGGTGCGCCGGGGGCGAAGGAAGAAAGGCTCGCCTGACCTTGCGCGGACTATACGGGAAAGAGTCGGAGGCGCTAAGCCAACAACCATGCCAGATTTTTTGCATTCTTGAAAAGAGGTGGGAATTCACGTCGGGATATTATCTTGCTGAACAGATCACAAAAACAAGAACCTCATGCTGAACAAACTGATCACACCAGTCGCTCTGGCGACCGACTGGGCGGTGCTGGTGTTGCGCATCGTCTTTTGCGGCCTGCTGATGTACAACCACGCTTTCGTCAAAGTGACCCTCTTTTCTGAAAGCCCCGAAAGTTTTCCGGACCCCATCGGTATCGGCGCCTCCGCATCCTATTATATAGTGGTGTTTGCCGAATTGATCTGCGCAGGGTTGGTTCTGCTGGGTTTGTTGACGCGGATAGCCCTTGTGCCGCTCCTGACCACCATGTCTGTCGCAGTACTCAACGTGCATTGGTCCAATCCGTGGACAGACAAAGAATTACCCTTGCTTTACCTGGGGGTGTATATCGCCATATTTTTGACCGGGCCGGGGCGGTTTTCCATTGATGTACTGCTCTTTGGCCCCCGCCGCGGATAAAGCATTCTTCATTTCGTTGGGAAATTTTCGGGCGAAGGTTTTTGTTTCCGCGTCTTTGCTTTACTTTTGCAGCCCGATTTTCAAAACGAAGTGGCTATGGACGCGCTTTTCGCGTATTCCATCCCTGTTCAGGGCTTAAAAGTTGGAATACACCGTTATCAATACGAGCTGGATCGCGAGTTTTTCCGCCTCTTCGAAGCATCGCCGGTGGCAGAAGGTGCGATAAAGTTCGACCTGACGTTCGACAAACGCTCGGATATGCTCGTGCTCGATTTCGATTTGAGCGGGTACGTACAAGCCGAGTGTGACCGTTGCACTGCCAATATCCATTTGCCCCTCGCCGATTCGCGTCAGCTGGTGGTCAAATACGGTGAAACAACAGATGAGGAGGAGGACGAAGTAGTGTTTATCCCGCGCGATTCGCCGGAATTCAATGTGGCCAAATACCTCTACGAATTCACGATTCTCGCACTGCCGATCACGAATACCTATGATTGTCAGTCGGATGCACAGCCTCCCTGCAACTTTGAAGTGCTTCGGGTGCTGAACCGCGAAACGGATGAAAATCAGGCGGGCGATTCCATATGGGACGCCTTGAAAGGATTAAAAGATTAAATAGTTGAGCATTAAATATTGAGCCATGCCCAATCCTAAATGGCGGCATTCCAAACGTCGCAAACGCGCACGCCGCACGCACTACAAAACTGAAGCCCCGCAAATCGCTATTTGCCCGACGACTGGCGAGAGGCACCTGTTCCACCATGCTTACCGGGTGGAAGGCAATCTCTACTACCGCGGTCAGATACTGATCCCGGCCAACGCATCCGGCGACGCGGCTGAGGCCTAGACGCCTGCGCTTGTCCCATTTTTGAGGAGGCTCCAGTCCCGAACTTCGGGATCTCGTGGGGCTTTTTCTATTTCTATGAATAGAGTGATGAGTGATAAGGGATGAACGATGAGTCACAAACGGTGAATTTTTTACGGCCTGTTGCTGTTATGAACTTCTTCCAAACCTGCACTCCTCGTTCATCGCTCCTCGTTCATCACTCATCACTCATCACTCTCCATGCGCGTCATCCACAACACTCCCAACGCTCCGTTGCCGATTGGTCCGTACAACCAGGCTGTCGCCCACGGCGATGTATTGTATGTGTCCGGACAAATTGCGCTGGACCCGATCACCGGCGAACTGGAACTCGACGATATTGAAACAGAAACCCATCGGGTACTGAACAACGTCAAAGCCATCCTCGAAAGCGCCGGCACCGGCCTTGAAAAGGTGCTGAAAGTATCGGTTTTTGTAAAAGACATGAACCAGTTCGGCCGCATTAATGCGGTGTACGCGCAATATTTTCCGCCCGAACTGGCCCCGGCCCGCGAACTCGTACAGGTCGCGGAACTGCCCAAATTCGTCAACATCGAAATTTCGGTTATCGCTGCTTTATCCTGATCCAACGGCAATTATGAAAAACGTTCTCTCCGGCATCCAGCCCACAGGCGACCTCCATCTCGGCAACTATTTTGGCGCGGTGCAAAACTGGGTACGCCTGCAAGACGAGTATCAGTGCCGATTTGCTGTGGTGGATTTTCACTCCATGACCATGCCGTATAAGCCCGACCAACTCCGGGAAAATACCTGGAAAATGGCGTTTTACCTGTTGGCTTGCGGTATCAAGGTCGAGAACCTGTTCATTCAAAGCCTTATTCCGGAACACGTCGAACTGGCCTGGGTACTCAGCTGTGTCAGCTCGTACGGCGAACTGACGCGTATGACGCAGTTCAAGGACAAAACCCAGCAGCTGGAAGATGCCTCCGGCAAGGATGCATTTGTCAGTGTGGGCCTCTTTGCCTATCCGGTGCTTCAGGCCGCCGATATCCTGATCTACCGCGCCGATTACGTGCCGGTGGGAAAAGACCAGGACCAGCACCTCGAACTGTCGCGCAATATTGCCCAGCGCTTCAACTACCAGTTTGGAAAAGAATATTTCGTACATCCCGAGCCGCTTTACACCGAAACGCCGAAAATTCTTTCTCCGGCCGACCCGACCCGTAAGATGAGCAAAAGCCTCGGCGAAAAACACTATATCAACCTTTTTGGCGAGCCGGATCGTGTCCGCAAACAGATCAAATCAGCTGTGACCGATACGGGCGATACCCCCGCCGGACAAATGAGCCCAGGGGTTGAAAATCTCTTCGAAATCCTCCGAGCCTGTGGCCAACTGGATGCGCACAACGCGCTGATGGCAGATTATCGGGCCGGTGCACTGCGTTACAGCGACCTGAAAGAAACGGTAGCCGAGGCGGTTGTGGCAATGATTAATCCGCTGCGCGAGCGTTTCGATGCCCTGAACGCGGATAAGAAAGCGGTGAAGGAACAGGTGCAGGCCAGCAGCGCCGAAATCCGGAAGGCCGCCCAGCAAACCATGAAAGAGGTTCGGGAACTGACCGGGTTGCCGGGGCGGCGGTAAGCGACCATTCCAACCCGGTTTAAAAAACAACAGCCGGCTGCACCTGCAGCCGGCTGTTGTTTTTTAAAAATGGTCAAGGGAAGGGGTTTCAAACCACCTCCTTCTCCGACGAAAACGTGGCCGCCAGAAACTCGCGGTTCATCCGCGCAATATTCTCCACGGAAATTTCCTTCGGACATTCCGCTTCGCAGGCTTTCACATTGGAACAACGCCCGAATCCTTCCTTGTCCATTTGAGCGACCATGGACAGTACGCGTTGCCGGCGTTCCACGGCGCCCTGGGGCAACAACGCCAGGTGGCTCACCTTGGCCGAAGTGAACAGCATAGCCGAGGCGTTCGGGCAGGCCGCCACGCAGGCGCCGCAACCGATGCAAGCCGCCGCGTCGAAAGAGCGAGAAGCCTGGTCTTTTTCAATCGGGATGTTGTTGGCTTCCTGTGCCTGGCCGGTGTTGACACTGACGTAGCCGCCCGACTGGATGATCCGGTCGAACGAGGAGCGATCCACCACGAGGTCGCGAATGACCGGGAAAGCCTTGGCGCGGAAAGGCTCGATGACGATGGTGTCGCCGTCTTTGTAATGGCGCATGTGCACCTGACAGGTCGTGGTGCCTTTCATCGGGCCGTGCGCGCGGCCGTCGATCACCAGCGAACAGGTGCCGCAAATGCCTTCACGGCAGTCGTGTTCGAACGCCACGGGTTCTTCGCGGCGCTCGACCAGTTGTTCGTTGAGCACGTCGAGCATTTCGAGAAACGACATGTGCTCGTTGACGTTCGGGAGTTCGTAGGTGACGAATTCTCCTTTGTATTTGCCGCCTTGGCGCCAGATTTTGAGCGTAAGTCTCATGTTCAGCGTAAATTTTTTATGATCAGGGTATTTGGGTCAATGATATGTTATCGATTAAGATGTTGCCGTTGTAACTAAATGTTTCCGGGGCAGTGTAATAGGCTTCCAGACACAAATGGAGTACGTCGCTTGTCGGTTGCAAAGTGATGGTCAGTTCCTGCCAGTTCGTATTGCTCACCATCAGTGATTCTCCCAAAAGGACCTCCCTGGCGCAATAATCGTTGCCGCCCCAGATCCGGAGCTTCACCGGCGTACTCAGATTGACCTGAAGCCCTGTCAGCCTGGAGGCAGAAATCACTTTCGGCGCCCGGGCAACGGACATTTTCAGCAAATAAATGCTGTCCTTTTGCAAGGGTGCGGGCAGTTCCTGGCCGATGGATTCCCAGGTGTTGTTTTCCCGCACAACCATGCAGAGGTAGTTGTTGCCGTCTGCGGCAGGCAGGTCCACCCCGAAAAACCCAGGTTGAATATCCGGAGGCGTTTCTTCCCTCGGGCCGCAATTGTACCAGCCGCTTGGCGTGGTGCAACATTGGTTGTTATCCTCTTCAAAGGAAGGATTCATCAGTTCGATGACCTGGCCGAAACTTTTTCCAGCCACAAACAGGCATAAGATCAGGGTAAAACATGTTTTCATGGTTTGGTTTTATACGATTTGTATAAGCCAACTATGGCTACCACCGTCCAGGTTACTTCAAGCACCACAAAGGGCAGGGCTCCAATCATCCAGGCCCCGCAAGTGGCCAAAATGCCGCCGAACAGATTCAGCATGTAGTACGTCCTGCTTTCTCCCGTGACCATTTTAAAGGTTTGCAGGAAAAATGCGAGCAGGATGAGCGTGACGCCAAGGCCGTTGAGCAGATTCGGAAGGTCCATAAGGTCGTTATTAAATTCTCAGCCAGCTTTTGACGACAGGAAAATTGCCCTGCGGTGCGGGCTCGACAATTTTCATCCAAACCAGCAAAGGCAATCCGATAAAATTACCTTTTTCGAAATTCTCGATAAACCACTTCGATTGGCCCCTGTATCCGCCGGAGTGAAACACGACGTCGGCCGGAAGACCAATTTCCCGTGTTGCCAGAAAAGTCCACAACTGTACGCCGATCTCCTCGCTTTCCTGCTCGGATTGGGCGTTCAGCATATCCTGGTTTAAAAAAGGACGTTTTGCCGGATGGGTCAGGGCAATGTGCCCGGCTTCGTGCAAAACATCCCCGGGGTAGTGCAGTTTGCTTAAATCAATTGTCAAAGAGCCATTGTCAATCAGCAATCCGGGCAGAAAAGTGTCGCCTTCGATGGCTGCTTTACAGTAGGAAATCCCGATGCGGTCGAGAAAACTGCAAATGCGCGCGACGGCTTCGTCTGCGTGTATCATTACTTGTAGCTGCGTTGCGACACTTTCACTACTTCGTACTCCAGTTCTTCCTTGTGCAACTCTTCCGGCGTGTTTTCGCCTTTCCATTCCCAGGCGGCTACGTACATGAAATCGTCGTCGTCGCGTTTGGCTTCTCCGTCGGGCGTCTGGTATTCTTCGCGGAAATGGCCCCCGCAGCTTTCGTTGCGGTGGAGCGCATCCTGGCACATCAGTTCGCCGAGTTCGAGGAAGTCGGCCACGCGGCAGGCTTTTTCGAGTTCGGGGTTGAATTCGTCGGCTTTTCCGGGTACGAACACGTCGCGCCAGAATTCGGCCCGAAGAGCCTGAATTTCGCCGATGGCTTCTTTCAGGCCTTGTGCCGTACGGCCCATGCCGCATTTGTCCCACATGATCTTGCCCAAACGGCGGTGGAAACTCTCCACGCTTTGGCCCCCGCCGATGCTCATCAGGCGGCTGATACGATCATTTACGTCTTTTTCAGCGGCTGCGAATTCGGGCGTATCCGTCGGAATGGGGCCTGTGCGGATCTCGTTGCTGAGGTACGAGCCGATGGTGTAGGGCAGCACGAAGTAGCCGTCGGCCAGGCCTTGCATGAGCGCCGAAGCGCCCAGGCGGTTGGCGCCGTGGTCGGAGAAGTTGGCTTCGCCGGCCGCGTAAAGCCCTGGCAACGTGGTCATTAATTCATAGTCAACCCACAGGCCACCCATCGTATAGTGTACGGCCGGGTAAATGCGCATGGGCGTTTCGTACGGGTTTTCGCCCGTGATTTTTTCATACATCTCGAAGAGGTTGCCGTAGCGGGCCTCCACGGTGGCTTTGCCGAAACGTTTGATGGCGTCGGCGAAGTCGAGGTAAACGGCCAGGCCCGAAGCGCCTACCCCGCGGCCTTCGTCGCACACCTGTTTGGCGGCCCGGCTGGCGATATCGCGGGGCACGAGGTTGCCGAAGGCCGGGTAGCGGCGTTCGAGGTAGTAGTCGCGGGCGTCTTCCGGGATGTCCTGCGGGCGTTTTTTGCAGTCTTCAGCGTTTTTCGGCACCCAACAGCGGCCGTCGTTGCGCAGCGACTCGGACATGAGCGTCAGTTTCGACTGGTAATCGCCTGAAACGGGGATGCAGGTCGGGTGGATCTGCGTGTAGCAGGGATTGCCAAAAAACGCGCCGCGCCGGTGGGCCCGCCAGGCGGCGGTCACGTTGCACATCATGGCGTTGGTGCTGAGGTAGAACACGTTGCCGTATCCGCCGGTGCAGAGCACCACAGCGTGGGCGGAGTGGCGTTCGAGTTGGCCCGTCACGAGGTTGCGGACGATCACGCCGCGGCATTTGCCGTCGACGTTCACCACGTCGAGCATTTCGTGGCGGTTGTACATTTTGACCGTGCCGGCCTGGATCTGGCGGCTCAGGGCCTGGTAGGCGCCGATGAGCAGCTGCTGACCGGTCTGGCCGCGGGCGTAGAAAGTACGGGATACCTGTGTGCCGCCGAAGGAGCGGTTGTCGAGCAGGCCGCCGTATTCGCGGGCGAAGGGCACGCCCTGCGCTACGCACTGGTCGATGATAGCCGTGGAGACCTCGGCGAGGCGGTGTACGTTGCCTTCACGGGCCCGGTAGTCGCCGCCTTTGATCGTATCATAAAAGAGGCGGAACACCGAGTCGCCGTCGTTGCGGTAGTTTTTCGCCGCGTTGATGCCGCCCTGTGCTGCGATGGAGTGGGCGCGGCGCGGGCTGTCGTGGTAAGTGAAGCACTTGACGTTGTAGCCCAGCTCGCCGAGCGAAGCGGCTGCCGATGCCCCCGCCAGACCCGAACCGATGATGATCACATCGATGCGGCGTTTGTTGTTGGGCGACACGAGGGCGACGTGGCCTTTGTAATCCGACCATTTCTGATCGAGCGGGCCTTGGGGGATTTTGGCGTCGAGTTTGGCTGATTTGGCCATATTGTTACAGGATTGACATGAATTTTTTGGATTAACATGATTGGTGGCAGGAAGAATTTTTAAATCCTGGCCGTCTATTCAAGTCACATTAATCCTGTATTTATTTGGAGAGGTACATCCAGATCGGGATGAGAGCGAAAAGGAACGGTACGATGATCGCATAGCCCGCGCCGATGCCCTTGATCAGGCCGTTGTATTTGCGGTGGTTGAGGCCGAGGGTTTGGAACGAAGACCAGAAGCCGTGCCAGAGGTGGAATGCCACCACAACCATGCAAATCACATAAAAGGCGACAAACAGTCCGTTTTCATACGATTTGGCGACCAGCGTGTAGAGGTCTTTCACCGGGTGGTCGTACGAGTCGTATTCCACAAATGCCAGCCCGCCCCAGTGCATCTGGAACCAGAACTGGTACATGTGCAGCACCAGGAAGATAAAAATAATGATCCCCAGCCAGGCCATGCCGCGTGCCGGCCGCTCACTGGACCGCACGTGCTGAACGGCGTACCGCGCCGTACCGCGCGCCGCGCGGTTGCGTTGCCATAGCATGAGCCCCTGGATGGCGTGCAGCAGGATAGATGCGTACAGTGTGTACGAAACGATCTTGATCAGCGGATTGTGCGTCATGAAATAGGCGTAGACGTTGAACGCCTCGCCGCCATCGTCCTTGAGCAACTGCAGGTTGCCCAGCAGGTGCACGATCAGGAAGAGCATGAGGAAAATGCCGGTCAGCGACATCACTAATTTCTGACCGAGGGAGGAAGTAAGAAAGCGGGTGAACCAACTCATTGCTTCAAAAACTTGGTTTTGCGTTTTTCGGGCGTAAAACTAATTGGATGAACGCAGCAGACCAATTTTAGTTAAAAAATTGGCCATGGGTGGCTTTCTATTTATACGGGTTCAAGATTAGAAGCCAATCGGGGGATCTCGCGGTTCGCTTTTTACCCTTTTTTATCCTTTTTTAAAATAGTGTCCTCCATGCCGGGGCGTTTCAACCGCAAGTTTGCGCTCATTACAATGACTAAAACACCCACCGATGAAACAACTCCGCCATTTCTTCTTGCCGGCCCTTTTTTATCTCCTTGCCTCCCCGGTTTTTGCCCAACCTGTCAATGACGACCCCTGCAATGCACTCGAACTGGGCATCGTCGCAGGCGCCGTTTGCAGCCCCGATCAGCCGCAAAACTGGTCCAACGCAACAGCCACGCCCGGTCTCGCCAATCCGCAATGCGGCAGTTACACCTCCGGCGACGTGTGGTTCAAATTTACCCTGACAGAAACGGCCGACATTTTTATCACCACCCTGCCCGGCGGCGGGGGCGGAGCGATTACCGACGGCGCCATGGAATTGTACGGCGGCGACCCGTGCAACGGCGCGTTGTACCGTATCGTTTGCAACGACGACAGCGGGCCCGGCGATATGCCCGAGATCGCTCTTGGTGCACAGTCGCCCGGAACGTACTACATTCGGTTTTGGGACTATGACGACCAAACCACCGCCGTTTTCGGCGGTATTTGTGTGGCTGCGCAACCCGTCCCGGCCGAAGCGGTCAATGACGAACCCTGTAACGCCATCGAACTCAGCGTGGCGGCCGGCGACAGTTGCACACCCGGTATGCCTTTCAGCTGGGTGCACGCCAGCGCTACTTACGGCGTTGGCGCTCCCGGTTGCGGCGGATACCAGACCGGCGACGTGTGGTTCAAATTTACCCTGAACGATACCTCGGATATTTCCATACAATCACTGGCCGGCACGGGCCCCGAAGGCATCACCGACGGCGCCATGGCGCTCTATTCGGCGTCAGCATGCGATCAGGCTTTGAACCAGTTGTTGTGCATCAACAACAGCGGCGCCGATCCTATGCCTGCTTTTTCGATCATCGGGGTGCTGCCCGGCGATTATTGGGTCCGATTTTGGGATGTTGCCGCCAAAACCACGGCCAATATCGGCGGTATTTGCGTGTCGGCAAAAGCCTCGGACGCGACGCCGGTCAGTAATGACGAGCCTTGCACGGCTATTCCTTTGTCCGTCGAAAACGGCACCTCCTGTACGCCTTCCAATAACATTACCTGGTCAAACGCCACCGCCTCGCAGGGATTTGCGGCGCCGGGTTGCGGGAGTTATTCTACCGGCGACATCTGGTTTTCATTCGATCTGAATGAACCATCGGACATCCTCATCTCCACGGCGGCAGGGGTGGTTACCGATGGCGCCATGGCCTTATATATCGCCGACAGCTGCGCCGGAACCTTCACGCAGGTCGTTTGCGACGACGATTCGGGTCCGGGCAACATGCCTCAAATCCAGTTGTTTGCGCTACCTGCGGGGCATTATTTCATCCGGTTTTGGGACTACGAGGACAAGATGAGCGGCAGCATCGGCGGTATTTGCGTAGCGGCCATTCCGACGGCTTCTACCATTGTAAACGACAATTGCATCACGGCTTTGCCGTTTCCGGCTATTCCTGAAAACGGCGACTGTTCGGAAGTTGCGGTGAATACCGTCGGCGCCACCGGCGCGGCGCTGAGCAATTGCGGTGCTATCGCCGACGACGATGTCTGGTACAGTTTCTCCGTTCCACCGGGTATCACGCAAATTGCTTTTCAGATCACAGCCAACGGCAACCCCGTCGAACAGGGTTTGCGGGTATACAACGGTACCTGCAATCCCCTGACTTCCGTGGCCTGTTCCACCACCAGCCAGGGCATCATCACCGGCCTGAGCCCCAATTCCACTTATTTACTCCGGACCTACACGATTGCCGACGACGACGGCGCGGCATATTCCATTTGCCTGCGGGCAGCTTTGCCGCCCGTGAACGACGAGCCCTGCGGCGCCATCCTCATCCCGACGGCTACCGGAACGAATTGCATTCCGGCGGGCCCGTTCTCGTGGAATACGGCCAGCGCTACACCGGGCCTGCCCGAGCCGGGCTGCGGGAGTTATTCCACCGGCGATGTCTGGTTCAAATTTGAATTGGCTTTTAAAGCCGATATCGTTATTGAAACGGCGGCCGGGACCGGACCGGATGGTATTGAAGACGCAGGAATGGCGTTGTACGCCGCATCGGATTGCGATAACCTCGTCCAGTTGGCTTGTAACGACGACGTGTCTCCGACCGATTACATGCCCGAAATCCGGGATTTTGCCCTCAATCCCGGGGTGTATTACCTGCGCATCTGGGATTATGAAGACAAAGTGTCGGGCAATATCGGCGGTATTTGCGCAGCAGCCGTGCCGACCGTTTCCACAGCGGTCAACGATTTATGCACGGATGCCTTGCCTTTCCCGTCAATTCCTGCCGACGGCTCCTGCGCTTCGGTGCACGTGAATACGGCCGGCGCCACGGGTGCTCAGTCGCCACCAGCCGGCGGATTTGCCGACGATGACGTGTGGTATTCCTTCAAAGTGCCGACCGGCGCCACCCGCCTGTTGTACGAAGTGACGACCAACAGCGGCAATGGTCAGCAAGTCCTTTATTTATACGACGCCTGCGGGTACAATGCGCCGCTTGTCATGGACTACGAGGGCCTTTCGGGTGTTTTTGACGGCCTGGTACCCGATCAGACGTACTACTTGCGGGTGTATACCATTGAACAAAATGTAACGTCCGACTTCAATATTTGCCTGAAAACCGCGCCGCCGCCACCGCTGAACGACGATTGCACGCATGCTTTTGCTTTTCCGGCCATCCCGACCGACGGCAGCTGTGCAACGGTGACGGTAAATGGCCGCTGGGCCACGAACGACGGGCCGTTTTCCTGTAATTTTTATGAAAGCGGGGACGTGTGGTTCTCCTTTGTGGTGCCGAATAATGTGACGGAACTCGTGGCGCAGATCACTGGAACCGAACAGAGCAACGAAACCGAGTATTTTGAGCTGATGTCGGGAAATTGCAACAGCCAGGTATCGCTCGGCTGCTATGCACAGGATGATCCCCTCCATTTGTACAACCTGATTCCCGGTCAAACCTATTACATGCGGGCGTTTGTGTACAGCGAATATGCGGTGCCGGAATACGACATCTGTCTGCATACGCCACTGTCGCCGCCTCCGCCGAATGACCTTTGTGAAAATGCCATACCCTTTCCGGCCATCCCGACCGACGGCAGCTGCGCCTCCGTCACGGCTAAAACGGAGGGGGCCACGGGCGACAACGGCGATTCCTGCTACGGCGTTTTTGACGACGACGTATGGTTCACCTTTACCGTTCCTCCCGGTGTGAGTTCGCTGTTGGTCTACTGGAATACCCTTTCGGGCGCCCCCAATCAGCTCGTGAATATTTACAGCGGCGATTGCAATAACCTGGTCGATATCGGCTGTCATGCCGACGATCAGAACATCATCAGCGGCCTTACCGGCGGCCAGACCTATTATTTGCGCGCTTATACGTGGTTCCCCAATGAAAGCGCCGAGTTTGAAATTTGTCTGAAAACGCCGCCGCCGCCGCCGGCCAATGACGACTGCCCCGATGCCATCGCTTTCCCGGCCATCCCGCTCAACGGCGCCTGGGTGAGCGTCAGCGGTACCACCATCTCTGCCCATCACACCGACGGTCTCCAGCCCTGCAACGGCTGGGACGACGACGATATCTGGTACACTTTCACCGTACCGGCCGGACAGGATCGCCTGATTTATAACGTGAACGTTCCCAGCGATTTCAATGATTACAACGCCATTCTGGAACTTTACGAGGGTGATTGCGGCAGCCTGGACTTCCTCGGCTGTTACAACGACAGCAACGGGCATTTCGGCGGACTGACGGCAGGACAGACCTATCGGCTGCGCATTTATTCCCTCGAAGAAAGCGATTTTATCCAGTTCACCCTGCAAATGCGGGTGGCTCTTCCGGTACCGAACGATATCTGCGAGCAAGCCATGGTATTCCCGCCGCTGCCGACTGATGGCAGTTGCGTAGCTATGACGGTCAATACCGCCGGCGCAGGTGGCGATCCCGTGGGGGGGTGCTACGGCATCATGGACGACGATGTATGGTTCGTCTTTGTTGTGCCGGCCGACCGGACGGCGGTTATTTCCGAGCTGTCTGTCTCTTTCGGGGATATCACCCAGATGCAGGTGTATGGCGGGCGCTGCGACAGCCTGGTGCTGGTGGAATGCTTTTTCATTGCGGAGGGCCTGGAAGATATCTCGGCGCTGGAACCGGGGCAGAAATACTACCTGCGGTTGTACACGAAAAGTTTGGGTACGTCGAGTCAGTTTACCCTTTGTCTTGCCGGTGCGCCGGCTCCGCCGCCCAACGATGATTGTGTCAATGCCCTTTCAATCACCACGGCGCCGGGGTTTTTTAACGATCCGGGCCTGCAAACCACGGCTGGCGCAACGGGTTCGGATGAGCCTTTGTGTTTTCAATTCAGTTATCCGCCTTCCGACGGCGTCAATCGCCCGTACGACGTGTGGTACCAGTTCACTACCGACGCGGATGGTGGCGATGCCGTGATCACCCTCGATTACGACGAGGACTTCGGTCAGTACGCGTTTTTTTATGTGGGAATAGAAGCTTTTGAAGGTTCATGCGGCAATTTCACCACGTTGTGGTGTGCCGAATACGCGGCAGGCGATCTGAATACGATGCCACTGTATGGCCTTGCCGGCAACTCGACATATTATTTCCGGGTATTCCCCCTGGGCGCTTCGGGCAACTATGCTCCCATTGATTTTACATTATCGGCGGAAGGCACGGCGCTGGAACCGGCAAGCAGCGTTCAGGAACAACCGGAGGCCAGACTACCGGGGAAAGTCACTGTATTTCCTTCGCCAGCCAACTCTCTGATCAACGTCCGCTTCGAGGCGGTTTCAGCCGGAGCAGTTCGCGTGGTGATCCTGGATGTCATGGGCCGGGTTGCAGGAGAGCAGACCCTGTCGACGCAGTCGGGCAGCAATCAAACGGTTTTGTCGGTAAAAGACCTGCCGGCGGGTTTGTATACGCTTTGGGTGGATGGCCGGGAGGGGCGGTTCGAAGGAGCGAGGTTTGTGAAACAGTAAAGCCTGTTAGCAACTCACATCCCCATGGCCGCCTTGAATTCCGGGCTGTCGGGCTTCACCCCCGAGCCGAAGAAATTCGTGAGTTCGCCATTTTCATTGATCACGTATTTGCAAAAATTCCAGCTCGGCACGTCGCTGTTCCAGCCGTTCTGGGCCGGGTCGCTCAGCCAGTGGTAGAGCGGCGCTTGCTCGGCGCCTTTCACGTGTACTTTTTCAAACATAGGAAACGACACGCCGTAGTTTTTTTGGCAAAATTCCGCGATCTGGTCGGCCGATCCGGGTTCTTGCCCTGCAAAGTCATTGCAGGGGAATCCGAGCACGGCCACCTTGTCCTGGTGCGCCTTGAAGAACGTTTCCCAATCGGCGTATTGGGGTGTGTAGCCGCACTTGGACGCAACGTTAAGGATGATGATTTTTTTGCCGCGGTATTGGGACAATTGGACGGGTTTGCCGTCGAGCGACTGAACGGTCAGGTCGGGTAAAATGTGTTTTTCCATCTTGGGGTTGGATGAGCCGGCCGGTCGGGAAGCGACTTTGTTGGCCTGGAAACAGGATGTTTGAATGATCAAAAACAGAAAAGCGAGCGGAAAAACAAAGTGGGCTGAACGCATGGCAGAATCAATGTTGAAGATGAATTGTCCGGACAACAACCCAATGGCCGTTCAGGTTGTCCCGGAGACAATATCCGGGGCTTATTCTTCCCAATCGGATGTACAGCCTGGATAGCTTCACCGCCGGAAATTCCCATTGACAAAATACGTGCGCTTGGACACACCGATGCAATTACCTGTAAAATCGAAACGCCCGCTCACAGCGCCCGTCCGGGTATCCAGTTTGTCGATCCGGCACACGCCTTCGATGCAATCATAAGATTCGGGTTCGCCGGTCTTGTTTTTCAGTCTCGCAAATGCTGAAAATCGAAAAGGCGTACCGGCTTCCTCATCGAAGCTGCTCTCCAGTGGAAGCGCATTCAGATCGGCTTTGGTGATGCCGCTAACGATCAGGAATATCTTTTGCACCTGCCCCAGGGTGTCGGTCCAGTCGAGGTTGATTTGCAGCGACAATTGTTCGCGTTCGGGTACGTCGTCGAGCAGTTGCGTGTTATCGCGCCAGGGCAGGGGTTGGTTGGTGACCACGTTTTGTTTGATGATGTCGTCATAGGAACGCCAGTGCAAAAGGTTGGGCGAACCGGATTTTCGCAGGTCGAAGGGAGAGCCTTGCCGGCCACTTTGCAACGAGATGTCGCTGACGGACATGGTGCAGCCCGGGCAATCGAGCCGGATGCTGTCGTTGAGTGCCGACTCTACGATCCTGACCTGTGCACAGGCGACAGACAAAGAGAAAACGAGCAGTGAAAGCGTAAATATTTGTTTCATATGGGAATATCCTGATGATGGGGCTGCCAAAATAACGGCCTCCTAACAAATTCTCTACGCTATTTGAGCAACAGGTCGCATCAATTTATTTTCCGGACAGGCTTTTTGAAAAAAAATGGATCATACCCGAACCCGGGTATGATCCATTGTCCAAAATCAAATCGAAGCAAGGGGAATAGCCTCGCTTACTCAACGGCGACCGCCACCGCCACCACCGCCACGGCGGTCGTCGCGACCACCGCCGCCGCGGCGATCATCACGCCCGCCGCCACGCCGGTCGTCGCGACCGCCGCCGCCGCCACTGCCGCCGCGATTGACGCGGGCAGCATTTTCTTCGTCGGTAGGCATGGTGCCGTCCGGCTTGGGTGTGATGGCCCGGCGCGAAAGTTTCATTTTGCCCGTTTTCGGGTCGATGTCGAGCAGTTTGAATTTGATTGTTTCGCCGACTTTCAGCACATCCGACACATTTTCCACGCGGCGGTGGTCAATTTCGGAGACGTGCATCAGGCCGGTTTTGCCTTTGAATTTGATAAAGGCGCCGAATTCGGTCAGTTCTTCGACTTCACCTTCGAACACATCGCCGACAGTGGGGATGAACACGATGTCCTGGATGCGGCCGTAAGCCGTATCGAGCGCCGTTTTGTCCGGGCCGAAGATCGACACGATACCGCCGATTTCGTCTTCGTCGATGCTGATGGTGGTGCCGCTGACGGCCTGGATTTCCTGAATGATCTTGCCGCCCGGTCCGATAACCGCGCCGATGAGGTTTTTCGGAATGCGGAATTCGACCACGCGCGGGGCATGCGGTTTGAGTTCGGAATTCGGAGCCGCAATGGCTTCGGCCATTTTGGACAGGATGTGCAGGCGGCCGTCTTTGGCCTGGCGCAAGGCCTGGGTCAGCAGCTCGTAGGGCATCCCGTCGATCTTGATGTCCATCTGGGTGCCGGTGATGCCTTTTTCGGTGCCGGTCACTTTGAAGTCCATATCACCGAGGGCGTCTTCGTCGCCGAGGATGTCGGTCAGTACGGCGATGCGGCCTTTATCATCGGCGATGCAGCCCATGGCGATGCCGGCTACGGCGCTTTTGAGGGGCACGCCGCCGTCCATGAGGGCCATGGAGCCGGCGCAGACCGTAGCCATGGAGGAGGAACCGTTGGATTCGAGGATATCGGAGACGATACGAACGGTGTAGGGGAATTCGTCGGGCATCACCTTGCGGATGGAGCGGGCGGCCAGGTTGGCGTGGCCGATCTCGCGGCGGCCGGGGCCGCGCAGCGGTTTCACCTCACCGACCGAATAGGGTGGGAAGTTGTAGGCCAGGATGAATTTTTCGTCGTGGTAGTCCAGCGCGTTGTCGATCAGCATCTGGTCCTGTTTGGTGCCCAGTGTCAGCGACGTAAGCGACTGGGTTTCACCGCGGTTGAAGATCGAGGAGCCGTGGGCGGTGGGCAGGTAGTCCACTTCGCACCAGATCGGGCGCACTTCTTCGGTGTGGCGGCCGTCGAGGCGTTTGCCGTCGGTAAGCACCACATCGCGGATGATGTGCTTTTTGATTTTTTCAAAATAGCGGCCTGCGGTGGCGCCCCATTCGTCCCAGCCTTCTTCGCCGAGTTCGAGTTTGAGGGCTTCCATCGTGGTTTCTTTCAGTTTGTCGGCAAAGTCGCGGCGGGTGGTTTTGTCGCTGGCGCTGCGGGCCAGGGTATAAAACGGCACGCTGATGAGCGATTCGATACGTTTTTTCAGGTCCTCGTTTTCGGGAAGCGGCACCACTTCGCGTTTGACCAGGGCTTTTTCGCCTACCATTTCGGCAAGGCGTTCCTGGGCCACGATCATGTCCTTGATGGTTTCATGGGCGATTTTCAGCGCTTCCACGAGGTCCTCTTCCTGGCATTCGTTGGCTTCGCCTTCCACCATGGTGATGTCGTTTTTGGTGGCGGCGACGATGAAGTCCATGTCGGCGCGTCCGAGGTCTTTGCGGCCCGGATTGATGACGAACTTGCCGTCGATGCGCGCCACGCGGCATTCGGCGAAGAGCGCTTCGACGGGGATGTTGGATACGGCTACTGCGGCAGAGGCTGCGAGTCCGGCCAGGGCATCGGGCATCACGTCTTTATCGGCCGAGATCAGGTTGATGATGACCTGCGTTTCGTTCATGTACCCATCGGGGAACAGGGGGCGCAGGGCGCGGTCGACGAGGCGGCTCACGAGTACTTCGTAGTCCGAAATGCGGCCTTCGCGACGGAAAAAGTTGCCGGGGATACGGCCCACGGCGGCAAATTTCTCCTGATAATCCACCGAAAGGGGGAAGAAAGGTTGACCTTCCTTGGCTTTGGGCGCGCTCACGATGGTAGCGAGCAGCATGGTGTTGCCGATGCGGAGCAGGCAGGAGCCATCGGCTTGTGTGGCAAGTTTGCCGGTTTCAAGTGCAACTTCACGTCCATCCGGGAGGTTGAACGTGGTACGCAACGGGATTTGCTTTCCCATAGGAAAAATGAATTGTGCTCCGTCGGCAGCGGAGGGCGGCAAAATGCTGGAAAAGAAACGAGGGCGGCCCGACGGAAAAAGGGCGGTCAAAAACCGATAGTACACACAAAGAGGTAAAGCCGAAAAGGCAAGAGGCAAAGGGCAAAAGCGGCGTATGAAGTATGAGGGAAATTGCTTTTGCTTTTTGTCTTTTTAATTTACGTCTTTGTGTGGGGGAAAAGACGTTCCCCGTTTTTGCGCGGATTTTCCGGCGGCCGTAGGTTTCAATCCGGCATGTTGCATGCCCGGTCGCGAGACGAAGCGGGTTAAGGAATACAAAGCGGAATCGATCCGCCTGAAAACAAAAAAGCCCGGTTGACCAATCGGCAGCCGGGCTTTTTTGCAATTATTTACGGATACCGAGTTTCTCGATGAGGGCGCGGTACTTGTAGATGTCTTTTTTCGCGTAGTAGCTCAGCAGGCTTTTGCGCTGACCAACCATTTTGAGCAGCGAACGGCGCGTCGAGTGGTCTTTTTTGTTTTCGCGCAGGTGACCCGAGAGGCTTTCGATGCGGTAGGTCAGGAGAGCGATCTGGGCTTCAACGTTGCCGGTGTTTTTGTCGTCGCCGGCGTACTGCTTGACGATTTCGGCGATTTTTTCCTTGTTATAATAAACTGCCATTTCTGATGTGTGAATGTGTGAATGAGAGAATGTGCGAATACCAAGACCGAACTTCAGCGGGTCAAACGGCAGTTTTTGCCTATCCGTCCGGTTTTAGCGGGGGCAAAAGTACGGCGAAGCTTTGAAGATGCAAAGGGTTTTGCATATTTTTGCATACCGTTTCTTCTTTCAAGGGTTCGTAACGGTTTTGCCGTCTCGCCAAATGGCGAGGCAGACTTAAAAAGAAAAAGGCAAAAGTTTCAGTTTGTGGTGCAAATCACAAACCAACTTTCGCCTTATGAGTATCGGGACACCCACGGACAAAATATTGAGTCAGATGCCGGAAGTATGCAAGTGGCTGCGGGATTTTTTGCGACACTTGTTTCGTTTGGCCCTGAGTTTTCGGGGAAAATTCAATTTTTTAAATTTGGAACGCCAAGGTTGCTACAACGAATTGAGATATGGGTGAAGTTTTTGAGCGATCCTTCAAATGCTTAGACTTTAACATTATGGTTGTACTACCGAGACTAATACGTGAACGATTTTTTTGAAAGTTACTCAGCATAATCTATTTAAGTCCCAATTGGGCAATAATCGGTTCGATTTTGGTTTCTAAATCTGGAATGTAGCCAATTTCTATTCCTAATATTTTACCCGTCTCGAGGTCAATTATCAGCAATGTTGGGTAAGAACCCACATTTAGCATTTTTGAAATAAGTTGCTCTTTGTCTTGAAGAGTTGGATAAGTCACAGAGCGATCAGATAAAAATCTTTGTAAACTGACAGCGTCTTTGTCATGTCCATTTAATCCGTATACAAGCACCCCATTATTCTTGTATTTTTTGAAAATTCGTTCTAAAATTGGCATAGATTGTATACATGGCCCGCAACCTCGATACCAAAAATCA
>JBGAJY010000218.1:0-9139 GCA_044224705.1 Saprospiraceae bacterium | reverse complement strand
CGCCTCGGCTGCACAGGTGACCGACCGGCCCTTCGAAGGCAAACGTTGCCTGCGCCTGGAAAACGTGTTTTTGAAGTAACGCCAACCTCCAGGTTGGCGGGTTGCTGTAGTGCCAACCTCCAGGTTGGCACATCGGATGTATGCATTACCTGTTTTGAAGGAACCCGCCAACCTGGAGGTTGGCGCTACAGTGCCGACCCTGAAAACGTATAATGTATGTCGGCTTGCCCGGCCTTCACCCACACCATTTTTCCTTCAATCGCATTGCCTTTCACTTGTCCCTCCCAGTCCATCCGGCCTTCGTTGGGGCTTGTCAACGTGTATTTGAAATGGCATTCCTCATCGGCCGTGTACGCGCCGTCGCCAAAACCGTACTGGGTGCACTGGTCGTTGCTGGCTTTGCCATTCGCAAAGCTTAAATTTTCCCGTCCGTCGGATTTGCCGTTCACAAACGTTTCAATTTTGAAGGTTTTTCCGTCAAGGGTACACTTGCTTTGCTGGGCTTGCGAGGAACAAGCGAGTGCGCCGAAGACCAGCGCGAGACACAATACTGTTTTCATCGTATGAGCCGATTTGGTGAAAAAATCCAGGGATTGCGACACAGGCCTGACCACAAAAATTGCCTCTCAAGTGTGGTTGCTGCAACGGCTACTCAAAAAGGACAGCCGTCGCAGGGAGCAGGTTTGACGGTGGTTCTTGGCGCCGTTTTAAGGTTCTGCAACCCTTCCTGAATACCCACGATCCTGAATTCCGTCCGGCGGTTGAGCTGGTGGTCGGCTTCGGAGCAGGGCTCGGCATCGGAGCAGGGTTTCACGGGTCGGGTTTCGCCGTAGCCTTTCGCCACGAGGCGTTCGCGTTGAATGCCGCCAACGCGCACCAGCCAGTTGACCACGGCTTCGGCGCGGCGTTGAGAGAGCAAAAGGTTGTAGTCTTCGGGGCCTTGTGAGTCCGTATGAGCGGCCACCTCCACTTTAAACTCGGGGTTGTCCTGCATCATTCGCAGCAGTTTTTGCAGTTCGGGCATCGACTCTTCGCGGACATTGGCCTGGTCAAAATCGTAATAAATATACAGCAAAAAGCCGTCGCCCATGGGTCCCGATTGCCAGTCGCTGGCCTTGGGATTGCTCGGAATGCCGTTGTCGTACAGCACGCCGTCGCGCAGCAAGAGCCCTTCGCCCAATTCGGCGTTGGCGGGGGCGCCGTCGGCATTTTCGTACAACCCTGAATGGGAGTCGTACACAGGGCGCACTGAGGGGTCGGAGGAGCCGGTTGGCGCGTCGTTGTTGTAGGGAAGCAGGTTGACGTTGACTTTGAGTGACGTACCCGCTGCCAGGCCCTGGGTGCACAGCTCATCTGCGACCCCGGCGATGTAACCGTTTTTCATGGCTTTGACCATGTAACAGCAGTCTTTATCCACCCGGAAGCGATAGCGCCCGTCGGCCCCGGTGACGAAGGCCGGGGGCGCCGGACGGCCGCAGGCATTACTCAGCACGACCTTGGCGCCATCGGCCGGGAGGCCATCGAACATATCGAATACAATACCTTGGATGGTAAATTTTGACTGTTTCTCGATCGAAATATCCACTTTAAGGGTGGAGCCGGGCGCCGAGTTGTGCGTACATACTTCGCCGCGACCGGCATCGTAACCGGTTTTGGCTGCACTGAAACTCGCGCACTCGCCGGTCCGAAGGTCGAAGGAAAGGCGGCCATCGGCGGCGGCGGTATACGTGTTGCCGGTACGACTGTCGGTCAGCAAAGCGCCGGGAACCGGCAGGCCGGTGAGGGCGTCGAAAACCAGGATTTCGACCGTGACCGACCGTTTTTTAAAGCCATAGAGGTCGTCCCGGCCTGCGCCGCCTTCGCGGTCGGAGCTGAAGAATCCCCAGCTCATGTCGGGGCCGAAGCAGATACCGAAGTCGTCGTGCGGTGAATTGACCGGGTACCCGAGGTTGGCGGGCAGGTTCCAGTTGCCGCCGTCTTTTTCCGTGGTGTAAAAGATGTCGAGCCCGCCGAGGCCGATCTGGCCGTTCGAAGCAAAATAGAGGCGGTTGTTGGCGTCGATGAACGGGAAAATTTCGTTGCCTTCGGTATTCACCACGGGCCCGAGATTGACCGGCGGTCCCCAACGGCCACCCTCGAAAGTGCTGAGATAAAGGTCCATGCCGCCATAGCCGCCGGGCATATTGCTGGCGAAAAACATGCGTTTGCCGTCGGCAGACAGGGTGGGGTGCGCGGCGGTATATTCGTTGGAACAGAAGGGGAGTGCCTGCAGGTTGGTCCAGCCGCCGCCTGGCGCGGCGTGTCCCGAGAAAATTTTGAGTTTCATGAGGCCGTCCTCGCTTTTTCCGGCCTTGCCTTCGAGGTAGTTGTTTCGGGTAAAATACACCGTCTCGCCATCGGGCGAAAATGCCACGGCTGCTTCATTGAACTTGCTGTTGAGGTCCTGCGAGTACTTGGTGGCAGGCGAATACACAAAACGGCCTGGGTCGCCCGCGCTGCCGCTGGTGTCAAAACGCACGGCATAAAGTTCGGAGAACGGATTGCCCGTCCACATACTCGTGCGGCGCAGTGCTGTGCCCTGGTCGCGGTCACTCGCAAAGATCAGCTCATTGCCGCGGAGGGCAGGGCCGTAATCGTCCACACGGGCATTCACGGGCAAGTGTGTGATGGTGTAAATACCCGCGTTTTTTTGCATCAATTCGCCTTCCAGGTCGCAGGCCCGGGCCAGGTTGACGGCGCGGGCGTCGCTCGGCGCTTCGGCGGCGAAGCGTTCAAACCAGGGTTTGGCTTCCTTGCACTTGCCGTTGGCCTGGAGCATCATGCCGTAATAGAGGAAATGCACCGGTTTGACTTGTTGGAGCGTCACTACCTGAGCGTACCAGTACTCGGCATTGTCCGTATCGTTGATTTTGCGGTAGCACTCCGCTAGATTGATTTTGGCTTCGGGGCTGTCTTCTCGTTGAAGCAGCAGCTGGTACTCCTGAATGGCTGTCACAAAATCCAGTTCGTTCATGGCCGTGCGGGCGCGTTGCAGCGATTGGGCCGGCAGCGCAGCCCAGAGGGTTGCCAAAACGAAGAGGAGAAGTAGTTTTTTTATGTTTTGCATGAAGCGTCGGTGATCTTTCGATTAGGACTTACGGGGCTGTCAGAAGATTAAACTTCCATCTGAACAAAATTTATCCTGAATATCAATCCTGTCTAAAAAAAACGGGGTGAAGCGGCTTTGCGCACTTTGACGTCAAATTCGTATCCGAGCATTAGTTCAAAAGAACCGTTCCCGGCTTTGCGCAGTGGGCTGAGGGTCAGGTCGTAAGCAGCCCCGAAACGAAGGCCGTTACGCAGGTGCCAGGATGCCCAGAAATCGACCGAGTCGTTCGATGATTTTTTGCCGCTCAGTGCCGTGCGGTAGGCTGCCCCCAGCCAAAAAGTTTTGATAAAAAACACCGATACATCCAGATCGGCCTCTGTGGGCGCGCCGATATCATAGGAACGATTGCCGGAGCGGAAACTGCTGAACAGTCCTGTACTTTTCAACAACAAAGACGGCCGGAACACCAGGTTGTCACCCCGCAGGGGAAATGCCGCGCCGGCTGTGAAGTAATAATGCCGGTACACTCGCGCAAAAAGCGCGGTGCTGCCTGCCGCGGTTCCTTGCAAACGATGCTCGAGCAGGCGGGGGCAACCGATACCCGCGTAGAAATTTTTACCGGTCAGGTGCAGGCCGGCGCCGAAATTGGGCAGCCAGCGGTGGAGGTTTTCCTGAAAAACGGCATCGCCGGATTGTTCGAGCAGGAGGCTGCTCCAGTTGCCCCGCCAGTTGGTGACGCTGGCCTGAAGACCGGCGGACAGTTGCAGGTTTTTGTTCAGCCGGAAACGATAGGAATAAGCCGTGCTCAGGTCGAAAGTGCCCGCTGCCCCGGCCTTGTCGTTGACGAGGCTGAAGCCAATACCCACGCGTTCGTTGCGCAGGGGCGAATGGGCGCTCAGCGATTGCGTCGACGGCGCGCCTTCGAAGCCGAGCCATTGCTGGCGGTGGATCAGGTTGAGCGTCAGGTGTTCGTTGCTGCCGGCTACTGCGGGGTTGAAAATCAGGCTGTTGAACACATATTTCGTGAACATCGGATCCTGCTGCGCCTGTAGGCCGGGTGCAAAAACAAAAAGTAATAGGAAGGGTAAAGTCCTGCGCATGGGTATCCGTTTTGGGAAGTATTTTACAGAAAAGGCCGGAAGACGGACGGGTAAGCGGATTACGCAGATTGGACAGCCAAAGCCTTGCCAAAAAAACAGCGATAGCCAATTTCAGGACAAATTAGCAGGGAATTGTCAGAAGTGGTGCTGGTTTTATCTTCCGGGAGAAAATGCGTCACAAATTTTCCCGTCCGATCGTCTGTAATTCATCGGATTCGAAAATATGGGCCCCTGTGAGTCCCCGGTTGGCCAGTTCGATCATTGCACGGGCCACTTGTTCGGCCGGGATTGCGCGAAATTTGCGCCAACGACCCTTGAGCAAGTAGCGCCCGAACACACGGTCGAGCCCTTGGGCGACCCATTCGCCAAAACGAAATTCAGGGCGTTTGCCGAGCAGCAACGAGGGGCGCACCGAGATAAAACAATCAAAATTCATCCCGATAAGTTGGTTTTCCAGTTCGCCTTTCGAGTAAAGATAGTAGTGCCACGACTCTGAATTGGCCATGATAGACGACACGAGGATGTATTGCGACACACCTCTTTGTTTTGCAATTTTACCGAGCTCGTACGGATAGGTGAAATCGACCCGGTAGTGATCCGGCTTCGTACCGGCTTTGCCCAATGTGGTGCCCAGCGCGCAAAACAGGTCGTCGGCGCACACCAGGTAGTAATCGGGCGCTTCAAAATCGAACAGTTGCTGCTCCAGTTTCGGGTGTTCCAGGGGCAACATCTTTCTGACAAGCAGTTTGACCGAGCCGTACCGAGGGTCGTCCAGCAACTGGCGGGTAAGGTGGCCGCCCACCAGGCCGGATGCGCCGAAAACCAAAGCTGATTTCATACGGTTATCATGATTTGTTGCAGATGCCGATGTTTGCACAAAATTCGGAAAACTTCCCGCTATGGAAACCCTTCGCATCGTGGATTTTACCCCTGCACATCAGCCTGATTTCAAACGGCTCAACGTGGCCTGGATCGCTCGTTATTTTACCGTCGAACAACACGACCTGGAGCAACTCGACGACCCCGAACACCACATCATTCAACCGGGCGGACATATCCTCCTGGCAGAACTGGATGGCCAGGTGGTGGGCACAGTGGCCCTTGCTCCGGCCGGCCCCGGGGTACTCGAACTCGCTAAAATGGCCGTCGATGATGCTTTTCAGGGCCGGAAAATCGGCTGGCGCCTGGGTGTGGCCGCCCTCGACCGGGCCCGGAAACTGGGGGCGACGCAGGTCTTCCTTGAATCCAACCGCCGCCTGGCACCTGCGCTGCAATTGTATGAAAAACTCGGTTTTCGCGAAGTTCCCATGACGGAGACCCCCTACGACCGGGCCGATATCAAAATGTCAATTGACCTTTAACGCCTTGAAAAAAAGCCGGTATCCATGCTGCTCCTCTCGGAAATCAGGATTTATCCCATAAAATCTCTCGGCGGCATTTCGCTGCCGCAAGCCCTGGTCGAGCCCCGCGGCCTTCAGTTTGACCGTCGCTGGATGCTCACCGATTCCGACGGGAACTTCGTGACCCAGCGCGAAATTCCGGAAATGGCCCTCCTGGGTACCGCCGTGGAGCCGCCGTTTCTGAGTGTCTTTTTGAAAAATAACCCTTCGGAAAAAATTCAGATCCCGCTGGTGCCGGAAGTGGCGGGGATGGAAAAGAAACGCGTGCAGGTGTGGAGCCAACGCTGTACGGCCCGGCGACACAATGCCGATATAAACACTTGGTTTTCAGATATTTTAACTCAAAAACTGGAACTGGTTTTTATGCCCTCCACAACACGCCGGCCGACCGATGGCCGGTATGCTCCGCGGGGACAGCACGTGAGTTTTGCTGATGCTTTTCCTTTCCTGATCATCGGTCAGGCTTCTCTCGACGAGCTGAACCGACAACTTATCCAGCCGCTGCCTATGGACCGCTTTCGGCCGAATCTGGTCTTTACCGGTGGCGCACCCCACGACGAAGACCACTGGAAGCAATTCAGTATCAATGAAGTGCCATTTACAGGCGTCAAACCCTGTGCACGTTGCCCCATCCCGACGATCGATCAGCAAACCGCAACACGCAGTGCGGAGCCGTTGAAAACGCTGGCAACTTACCGGAAGCGAGGCAACAAGGTCTTGTTCGGACAAAATGCCATTTGGCTGGGCAATTCGAAATACAGCCCCGTCGTACGGGTCGGCGATGCCATCACAGTTCATTCCTCTGATTAAGGCTTTTTTACGTACAGGTTCGCGCGTTCGTTGCGCTCCGCCAGGGTGGCCGTTTCCGTGATCCTTTTATGCCTTGTTTCAGGTTGTTTGGCGCTGCTGATCCATTCGAGGATGGCCCTTTTGGCTGAGCGGGGAAATTTTTCAAAGAACTCTCCCGCCTGCGGGCTGGCGTCCAGCAGAGCCTGCAAATCGGGAGGTACGACCAGGTCTTCCACCTCATCCAGTGCCGTCCAGGCGCCGTTTTGCTGAGCGGTTTTGATGACTTCAAGGCCGGCCGGGTGCAGAAGGCCTTCGGCGCTGAGGCGTTCAATTTTCAGTTTGTTGACGCGGCTCCATTTGCTTTTGGGGTTGCGGCGGGCGAAAAACTGGTAATGGCTGTGCCCGTCCCGTTTATTGGCTTTGCTGTCGATCCAGCCGAAACAAAGGGCGCCGTCGACGGCCTGGTCGTGGGTGATGCTGGTCACGCCGCTGCCTTTGTGGTAAATAATCAACCAGACGCTTTTTTCTGTTGCGTGATTTTCGAGCAGCCACTGCCGCCAGGCGGCGGTGTCGGGGGCGTGGAAGGTGGGTTGGCCGTCTTTGAGTTCCATGTTGGGCAATAAACGAAGGGATCAGGCTTCCGGTGGTTCATCGAGTTGGATGCCTTCCTGCTCGAGGTATTCGGCGATATTGAAAACGACGCCGTCGAGGATTTCCACGGGCTTGTGCCAGTCGCAGATGATCCAATCGTGGCCTTTTGTCGCAACCTCCTTCGAGGTTGAAAACCAAGATTTTGGTATCAGGCAAGGCAAATTTTTTCAGCGTAGCGGTGTTCTACGGTTAAAAAATTTAACGCCGCATGATTTCAAATGATTGGTTTTTCGGCCCGAAGGAGGTTGCGGGATAGGCTCTTGCTCAGCCCTCTACCAGCTCTCTGGCCGTAGCCAGTGCCGCCTCGCTGGGCGGGTTGCCGCTCAGCATGACGGCGATGGAACGCACCCGCTCGTCGTCGTTCAGCAGGCGCACATTGGTTACAGTGCGCTCGCCGTCCACCTTTTTGAACACGAAATAATGCCGGTCGGCCCGCGCGGCCACCTGCGGGGTGTGGGTGATGCTGATCACCTGGTGGCGGTTGCTCAATTCTCTGAGAATCAGGCCCATTTTTAAGGAAACGTCGCCACTGACACCTGAATCGATCTCGTCGAAGATGAGTGTGGGCAGCGGGATGGCGTCGGCTACGAGGCTTTTGGTGCAGAGTGTCAGACGGGAAAGTTCGCCGCCCGATGCCACGTCCTTGATGGGTAAATAGCGGCTGCCGACGTTGGAGGCGAACAAAAACTGTACGTCGTCGGCGCCTGTGGGGCCGAGCGATTCGGTGGCCTGCACGTCCACTTTCAGCCGGGCGTGGGGCATGGACAACTGGGCCAGCATATCCTGCACTTTTTCTTCAAATCCGGCGACCACGCTCCTGCGGCGCTCGCTCAGGGCGGCGGCAATGGCGCGCAGGCGTTGTTCCTGTTCGGCCAGGCTGCGTTCGAGTTGGGCGATGGCTTCGCCGAGATCAGTGTAGCCGCCCAACTGGCTTTCCAGATCGGCTTGCAAGTGCAGCAAATCGGAGATCGTAGCCAGGCCGTGTTTTTTCTGGAGTTTATAAATGGTATTCAGCCGCTCCTGCACTTCGAGGATGCGCTGCGGATCGTGCTCGGTACCTTCGCCGATGCGGTCGCATTCTTTTGCAAGGTCCTGTAAATCAACGATAACGGATTCGAGCCGCTCGCTCAGTGCATTCAATTCGCCGCTCAATTTGCGTGTATTGGTCATCGAGCGCAGGATTTCGGCCAGTTGACCCACGATATTCTGTTCGTTTTCAGCGAGGTAGTTGAACGCGGCGCCGTAGGTGTTTTTGATGTCTTCGGCATTGCTCAGGCGGGCCAGTTCGGCTTCCAGGGTTTCCTGTTCGCCTTCGGCCAGACCGGCTTTTTGCAGTTCTTCCAATTGAAAACGGGCGAAGTCGAGTTCTTTGGCGCCCGATTCGCTGCGTTGCACGAGTTCGGCCAGACGGCGGCGGTCGGCGGAAAACTGGCGGTAGCCTTGCTGGTAATCTTTGAGAATCAGTTGATTGTCCGCCAGGGCATCGATCATCCGGAGCTGGAAATTGATGTTGTGGATGTCGAGCACATCGAACTGCTGGTGCAGGTCCACAAGGGCTTCGGTAAGGCGTTGGAGTACTTGGTTATTCACCGGCGTATCGTTCACGAAAGCGCGGCTTTTGCCGGCAGGGGCTACTTCGCGGCGTACGACGACCTCGGTGTCGTAGTCGAGTTCATGTTGCTCAAAAAACTCGCGCAGATCGTATTTCGCCACATCAAATTCGGCCTCCACCACGCATTTTTCCTGATCGTTATAGAAGGTTTTGCTGTCGGCGCGTTCGCCCATGACGAGGCCGAGGGCGCCGAGCAGGATGGATTTGCCCGCGCCGGTTTCGCCGGTGATGATGGTGAGTCGGTCGGAGAAATCAATTTCCAGGGCGTCGATCAGCGCGTAATTGCGGATGCGGAGGCGTTTCAGCATATGGGCAACCTTGGGTTCGGCGATGGTTGGCCCGCAAAAGTAGTATATCGGCGCTGTCCTGTGTTTTTTGAATTAACATATTTTGTTTTAAATTTCAAAAAACACGCTGGTAGCCCGGAATTTATTCCGGGTAAATGGAGGCTTTGACAAGGCTCTCATGCCCGGAATGAATTCCGGGCTACCAGTGGCTA
>JBGAJY010000217.1:0-9244 GCA_044224705.1 Saprospiraceae bacterium | reverse complement strand
TTTTTGTTGACCTGCCCGATTTGATCCTCGCTTCCCCATAGTGATTTGAACTGAACAAATTTATCCGTTGATTCAATGCGCGGGGATGACCCAGGTTATCCGCCGGTTTGATCTTGGTTTGCGGCCACCACCCACCGTCTGGTGCATACAGATTTTTTTTGCAAACAGCGGATTCTATCCGGAAAGGGTCTTTGGCAATACGCTTTGTTTTTCGGCTTTTTTATACTTTCATGGCTTCGAATACCCGTCAGCACACCAAATTCCCTTTTTCAGATGAAGCTTTTTTTTACCCTGTCCTTTTGTTTGTTCGTTTTTGTAAGCCAGTCCGGTTGGTCGCAAGTAACTGGTGTCGTCACGGCTAATACGAATTGCGGCAATTTCAACGGCAGTATCGACGTGACGGTCAATCCGCCGGGCATGTACACGTTTCAGTGGTCCAATTTTGCGGCCACGGAAGATGTGAGCGGACTGGCGCCCGGCCCCTATTCCGTCACCGTTACCAATTCGGCAGGGGCTACACAGGTAGCCAACTTCAACGTGCCCAACACGTCATCGCCGCCCCTTTACACGTACAGCGTAGTCCCTCCCCATTGCAATGAAAGCGATGGCAGCATCGATTTGACTACGCTCGGCGGCCCGACGCCTTTTACCTATCAGTGGTCCAATGGTGAAACAACCGAAGACGTGGCAGATCTGCCGCCGGGCAATTATACCGTAGTGGTCACGGGCGCCAACGGCTGCAACTCGTCCAATACGTTCAACATGACGAGCGTGTCACCCAGTATCCACTTTCTAAACGGAATCAATGCCAATACGATCTGCAATGGAGGAAACGGCGCCATAGATATTACCATGACGCCCACCCTGCCGCTGCCTTACACCTATACATGGTCGAATGGTGAAACCACGGAAGACATTTCAGGCCTGGCCGGGGGAACCTACCAGGTGACGGCGACGTATGGCAACTGTTCGGCTACTGCCTCCTATACGGTCCCCAATGTTCCGGATGCGCCTACAGTCTTTCGTGAATTTGTGGAACAGGCCCATTGCAGCCAGCCGAACGGCGGTGTTGCAATCGAGGTAGTGGGCGGCGGCGGTCCGGATTATACCTTCGAATGGAGCGACGGCGCCGTCTTTTCCGGCCCGAGTAATGAATGCATCTATCTGTTGCTTCCCCCTGGTGACGTCTCCGTTACGGTCACGGGCGCCAACGGCTGCCCGGCAGTATTCGATTATACCGTTACCAACTTCGATTATTTCATCGATGTGGAAATACAGACTATTATAGGCAACTCCAACTGCGTCAATCCGAATGGAAGCGCCAATATCTATATGACGCCACCCGACGGAACCACGCCGCCCAGTTTCCCATATACCTATGAATGGTCGAACGGAGCCACCACGCAGGACGTCTCGGGGCTGGAATCCGGAACGTATCTCGTCACGGTCACTTACGTTGGCACCTGCTGGCGGATCGAAACGATTGATATCCCGGATATAGCTTTCGAACCCGTCCTGCTGTTCACCCCCTACGACGCCACCTGCGGAATGAGCAACGGCAGCATCAACCTGTCCACACTCACCGGCGGCGTGGCGCCCTATACCTACGAATGGTCCAACGGCGCTACTACCCAAGACCTGAATGGGCTGGATCCCGGCGATTACGAAGTAACCGTCACCGGCGGCAATGGCTGCACATCGGTGAGCAGCGGCTCTGTCAACGACGCCGTAGTGCCATTCTCCCTGAGCGGCGTCGTGACGGACAACACCTCCTGCGCGGCTGCGAATGGCCAGATCAAGCTCTATCTCAGCCCCTCCAACCTGAGCGTCCAATGGTCGAACGGCAGCACCGCCACCACGTTGAACAACCTTGCGCCGGGAGATTACACCGTAACCGTCAGCGCGGGCGGCACCTGTATCCAGACGGAGACCTATTCCGTCTTCGATGTGACCAATTACCCCGTTCCGGTCGATACGGTCACCCCCTCCACCTGCGGCTTGCCCAACGGCGCAGTGAACCTCACCGTGAACGGCGCAGCAACTCAACCCTACACTTTTGCCTGGTCGAACAGCACGGCTGCAGAGGATCTTTCCGGAGTGCTTGCGGGCAATTATACCGTGACGGTGACTTCGGCAACGGGTTGTTCAACGACGCTCGCCGTGGCGCTGCCCGACAGTTCGATTGCCCTCGGCCTGTCGGGCGCAGTGACCAACAACGTTTCCTGCAACACGCCAACCGGTGCGATCGACCTCAGCGTTATTCCTTCCGGCACCTACAATTACACCTGGTCCAACAGTGCCGTCACCCCGGATCTCGTCAACCTGGCACCCGGCGCCTACGCTGTCACGGTGAGCCTGGGGAATTGTCACCAGCAGGCCGCTTTTAATGTTTTGAACAATGCCGCAACGCCCAATTTGTCCATTGCGGGCACTCCCGCCGCCTGCGGCCTGCCCAACGGCAGCGCCGACGCCAGTGCGGGTGGTGGCCTGCCGCCTTACGGATATCAATGGTCCAACAGCGCCGTCACGGAAGACCTGAGCGGCTTGTTGCCCGGCAACTACTTCCTCACCGTGACCGATGCCTACAATTGTACTTCATCCGCCTCGGTCAGTATCCCCGACAACAACATCGCCATCGGCATCAACGCAGCGATCACCAACAACAGCTCCTGCGTTGCTGCCAACGGCGCTTTGGATATCACCGTTTCCCCGGCGGGCAGCTATACTTACGCCTGGTCGAACAGCGCCGCGTCGGAGGATCTGGCCAGCTTGCCGGCCGGAAATTATACGGTGACGGTGAGCGTGGGGACCTCCTGTTCTTCCAGTTCCACCTTTACGGTAAACAACAACAGTCCTGTCCCGGTGATCTCGCCTGCCATCACGGCAGCGCTGTGCGGCGACAGCAACGGCGCCATCGATCTTACGGTGAGCGGCGCAGGAGCGCCTTATTCCTTCATCTGGTCCAACATGGCCGTCACGGAAGACCTTTCCGGACTGCCGGCAGGCAATTACGACGTCACGGTCACCGGCGCCAACGGCTGTACTGCCGGGGCTGCGCTCAACGTACCGAGCAACAGTTCCACATTCAACTTGTCGGGACAGGCTTCACCGATGTCCAATTGCGCGACCGACAACGGTGTGATCGATCTTGTCGTCAGCCCTCCCGGCGCCTATACTTATACCTGGTCCAACGGGATGACCACGGAAGACCTCTCCGGGCTGCCGGCGGGCCCTTTCACGGTCTCCGTGACGGACGCCAGCGGCTGCGTAGCTTCGAGCAGTTTTACCGTAGCGAATACGACGAGCTTCCCCGCAGCGAACGCCACCCAGACTGCCGAAATTTGCGGACTGGCTAACGGAAGCATCGATCTGACCGTCAGCGGCGGTGTTCCACCTTATTCCTTCCAATGGTCAGGCGGGCAAGGCGGCAATGAGGATCTGAACGATATTCCAGCAGGTCCATACGAGGTCACGGTGAGCGGCGCGAACGGATGCAGCACGGTGTTCAATGCCGTGGTGCCCGGCAATTCGGTGCCCGTTTCACTTTCCGGATCGGCCACACCGAGTACCAACTGCGTGGTGAACAATGGCGATATCCAACTCGACGTTTCGCCGTTAAATCCGGGATTCGGATTGAATTACACCTACGCCTGGTCGAACACCACTGCCGTGACGCAGGACCTCAGCAACCTATCCCCCGGGAATTACACGGTCACCGTCAGCGCAGGCGGGACCTGCTCCAGCACAGCCACTTTTAACGTGGCGAACAACACACAATCCCCCTTGCTGAGCGAGGCAATCGGTCCTGCCTTTTGCGGCGACAACAGCGGCAACATCGACCTGAGCGTCAGCAGCGGCCTGCTGCCTTACACTTTCGACTGGTCGAACAGCATCGGTACGGAAGACTTGAACGCGGTCGGAGCGGGTGATTATACCGTCACCGTAACCGACGCCAATGGATGTACGGCGGTGAATACCTACACAGTGCCGGCAACCATCGTCATTCCCGCCATCAGCGGAAATGCCTCGCCCAATACCTCCTGCACCAGCAACGATGGCGCCGTCACGATCAGCGTCAGTCCTTTGCTGGGCTACACCTTTGATTGGTCAGGCGGCCCGGCAACTCAAAATCTGACGAACCTGGCGCCGGGCAATTACACCGTAACCGTTAGCGCGGGGGGCGGTTGCACTTCCTCCGCGACCTTTACCGTAGACGATAACACGGCAGCGGTCAATTTGTCCGGCTCAGCAACCAACGTGTTGTGCAACGGCGACAACACGGGCGCCATCAGCCTGTTGGTCGGCGGCGGCTCCGGGGCATTTTCCTACAATTGGTCGCCGGCTATTCCCGGCAACCCGCAGAATCCTTCAAATCTATTTTCGGGAAATTATTCCGTCACGGTGACCGATGCGCAGGGTTGTACCAGTGCGGCCGGATTCGTTGTCGGCCAACCGGCCAGCGGTCTGCAAATCAACTGCGCACCCACGGCCAATGTCAGCGTTGCGGGCGCGACGGACGGCTCCGGATCGGTGGGTCTGGGCGGCGGAACCGGGCCGTACGACGTGACCTGGTCGCCCGGCAGTTCACAAACCAATGTTGCACCAGGCAATTTCCCGATCAGCAACCTCGGCGAGGGCAACTACGCTGTGACCGTCACGGATGCCAACGCCTGCTCCTCGGTTTGCAGTTTCAGCATCGGTGTACAGAACTGCGCCACGGCCGTTGGCACCATGCCTGGCGCATTGCTGTCCCGCTGCGGACCGGGTTGTATTACAGGCAGTTACAACTCCGCCGGCCAAAACACCGGCCCGAACGACGTGTTACAATTTATTCTGCACAGCGGCAGCGGCAACCAAATTGTGGGGGAAATTGCCCGGAACGATCAGCCCGAATTCTGCTTCGATCCGCTCACGATGAGTTACGGCACGACCTATTACATCTCCGCCGCCGCCGGTCCGAATGACGGTTCGGACAATGTGGCGCTGAGCGACAACTGCGCCGTGGTGTCGCCCGGAACACCCATTATTTTTAAAGAAAACCCCGTCGCCTCCATCACGCCGCCTGCCGCATTGTCCTGCGCAGTGCAGCAGGTGAATCTCAGCGGGAGTGCCAATCTGCCTGCTCCGACTTACGCTTGGAGCACGCTCGATGGCCAGATCGCCGGCAATACCAGCCAAGCCGTTCTGACAGCCGGAGCGGCCGGTTTGTACACCCTGATCATCAGCGTTAACGGCTGCTCCGACACGGCCGCCGTGCAGGTATCCGATGTGACGAACCACCCTTCGGCCAGTATCGTCGCCAATTCCGGTCAGATCCTGAATTGTCTGATCCATGAAATTACCTTCACGGGCAACGTGGCCGGCACCACAAACGGCAGTGTGACTTGGTTTGGCAGTGGCGGCGTTTTTTCAAATAACACCGCCGTGCAAACGAACCAGCCGGGTGTGTACCACTTTGCCGTGCTCGATACCCTCACGTTTTGCAGCGACACGGCGAGTACCACCGTTGTTCAAAACCTGAGCGTCCCGGCCTTGTCCACAGGCCAGCAGGGTCTGCTGACCTGTTCCAATAACGCGGTAACCCTCCTGGGCAGTTCTCCCATAGCTGGTGTACAGTTGAGCTGGGTAAGCATTAGCGGTTCAGACACGACGTTGATCCCCAACGGACAGGTCAGCAGTGCAGGCACCTATTATCTCATCGGCGTCGACCAGGCCAACGGCTGTTCGAATATCGCTGCCGCCACAGTCAACGCCGACCTCACGGCGCCACTGGCAAATGCCGGCACGCCGTTCAGCCTGGGTTGCTCCGGCGACAATGCCTCCCTCGACGGAAGCGGTTCCGCGGGCGCTGCAAATCTGGGCTACCTTTGGACAACTGTGGATGGTCACTTGATTTCCGGCAGCACAACGGCAACGCCGCAGATTGACGAACCCGGTTTGTACACGCTGTTCGTCACCAATCCGGGCAACGGCTGCACCGACACGGACGAAGTGCTCATCGCAACGGATGGCCCGGTGGCTGCCGCAAGCGTTCAGCAACCGCCCTGTTTTGGCGACCAGGGCACTGTGCTGGTCGACACAGTAATTGGCGGCGCTGCACCGCTTCAGTTTTCCATCGACAACGGCCAGCATTTTACCAGTCAAACGATTTTTGAAAACCTCGATCCGGGCATCTACACGCTCCTCGTGCAGGATGCGAACGGGTGTACCGTCACAGCGGAAGCCGAAGTGGAGGCGGCGGACCTTTTTGAAATTGCCTTGTCGGCCGATGCGGAATTGAAACTCGGCGAACCATACCAGATCGATGTTCAGCTCAACGGGCCCTCCGGCTCCATCAGCAGCGTCATCTGGACCCCTTCGACCGGACTGGATTGCGACACTTGTCTGAATCCGCTGGCGACGCCTTTGCAATCGACGGTGTACCACGTCACGGTACAAAATGAGGCCGGCTGCACGGCTACGGCTACGCTGCGGCTCAACGTGGACAAACGTCCCGATATTTATGTACCGAACGTTTTTTCTCCGGACGGCGACGGCAAAAACGATGTCTTCACCATTTTGGCCAATCCGTACAGCGTCACGAAAGTGAAGTCTTTCCAGATTTTTTCCCGCTGGGGCGAATTGATCTGGGAAGCCCGGGATTTCACGCCCGACCACGAAGAATTCGGTTGGGACGGCCGCGACAGGGGCAAGGAAATGAGCCCCGCGGTATTCGTTTGGTATGCTCTTGTGGAATTAGCCGACGGGCGCGTGGAGTTGTTCGAGGGGGATGTGGCGTTGAAAACAGTAGGCCCAACGGCAGGGGTTGAAATCCCAGCAAGGGCGCGAAAGGCAGGTAGGGCAGTATGAGTGTAACCGCAATCACCCCCGCTCCTGCTCCCAGCAACCAGGGGCTCGGCCTGCTGCGCCAGGCGCGCCGCACCGTGCGAATCACCAGCAGAATCAGGACTTCCGTGGTGACCGACTCGACAAACCAGGCAGTTTGAAAAGCGGACTCCTGCACCTTGAACACCAGCAGCAGCGCCCCGAAGGTGAGAAAATCGAAGACCGAACTTTGCGCGCCAAAAACGAACATGAACCGGCGGATGAGGCTGATGTTCCACTTTTTGGGCCGCTCGAGCATTTCGGGGTCAACTTTATCGGAGGCGATAAACAGCGCCGGCACGTCGGATAAAAAATTGAGCAGCAGCACCTGTTTGGGCAAGAGTGGGAAATAAGGGATCATGAGCGACACCCCGGCCAGGCTGAACATGTTCCCAAAATTGGCGCTGGTAGTGATGAGGATGTATTTCAGGGTGTTCATGTAGGTCCGGCGTCCCTCAACAATGCCGCGCAACAGAACTTTAAAATCTTTGTCGAGCAGAACGATATCGGCGGCTTCTTTGGCCACGTCTACCCCGCTGTCGACCGAAATACCGACATCGGCCGCTTTGAGCGCCGGCGCGTCATTGATGCCGTCGCCGAGATAACCCACGACGTGGCCTTTGGCCCGCAAGCTGCGGATAAGCCGTTCTTTCTGGTGCGGTTCCACTTCTGCAAACAGGTTGGTTTTATCCGCCAGCGTCGGCAGAGCATCGTCGGCAGTGTTTTCCAACACTTTGCCATTCAGCACTTTGGCCGATTCCATGCCGATCATTTCGGCGATGTGCCGCACGGTTTGGACGCTGTCGCCGCTGATGATCTTGAGTTGAACGCCTGCTTTGGCGAGGCTGCGCAGGGTGTCGGCCACGTCGGATTTGGGCGGATCGTAGAGCAGGATGAAACCGAGAAAAGTCAGGTCTTTTTCATCGTCCCGGTTGATAACGGGGTCGCCCGTGAGGTCTTTACCCGCCAGTCCGAGCACCCGGAATCCCTCCTGGCCATAGTGATCGCTGCGGTCTTGAATTTCTTTCAATACGTCGGCCAGCGGGGTCGGCGCGCCGGACGGGGCATCCACCTGGGCACACACTTCCAGCACATTAGACAGAGCGCCTTTGGTGACCATCCAGTGTTTTCCATTTTCTTCAAACACGACGCTGAGTCGTTTTCGGATAAAATCATAGGGTACTTCGTCCACCTTGGTGCAGCCTTCGGCCGACACATCAGCAAGGCCGCGCAGGGCGTCGTCGAGCGGATTGGCAAAGCCGGATTCAAAAAAGGCGTTCAGGTAGGCCATGCGGCGGACTTTTTCCGAGGGTTTTCCTTGCCAGTCGAGGGTATCCTGCACCCGGACGACGCCTTCGGTCAGGGTGCCGGTTTTGTCGGAGCAAAGCACGTCGATGGCGCCGAGGTTCTGGATGGCGGCCAATTTTTTGACCACTACTTTTTGCTCGGCCATGCGCAGGGCGCCCGATGAAAGCGTGGTCATCATGATAGCCGGCAGCATTTCGGGGGCCATGCCTACGGCGAGTGCCAGGGCAAAAAAGACCGATTCCACCGCCGGGCGACCAAGCAGAATGTTGAAAACGAGAATGCCCACGGCGAGCAGCAACGTGAGCCGGATGAGCAAATATCCGAAATGGCTGATGCCCTGCTCAAAGGCGGTTTGAGATTCAACCGCCGACATTTCGCGCGTGATTTCGCCCAGCGCGGTCTTCGCCCCCACGCTGACCACCAAGGCTTTTGCCGTGCCGCTCACGATATTCGTACCTTGAAACAAGGCCTGGCGTTTTTGCTGCGTTTCGTCGGCGCCCGGAGCCCCGGGGACTTCTTTTTCTACGGGAAATGACTCGCCGGTCAGCGTCGCTTCGTTGACGTGCAGGTCCTTGGACGCGAACAAAAGGCAATCGCCCGGGATCATATCGCCCGCCGACAAGCGGATGCAATCGCCTTCGGCCACTTCTTCCTGTCTGATTTTTTGCCAGTTGCCGCTGCGCAGCACCCACACCCAGGATTTGACCAGTTCGCGGAGTTTTTTTACGGCTTGATCGGCTTTGTATTCCTGCACAAATCCGAGGATGCCGGTGAGCAGCAGAATAGCCAGGATGATCAACGAATTGGTATAATCGCCCAAGGCCGCCGCGAGCACCACTGCAACGGCCAGAAGCAACACCAGGGGGTTTTTGAACTGCCGGAAAAACAATTGTGTGGCGCGCCACCATTCGGGCGGCGCTTTTTCTTTCTGCCGGCGCAGGCGAAGGCGTTTTTGTGCTTCACGCTGCGACAAACCGTTTTCAGAAGAGCCCAGCTGTTTGAAAACCTGCCCGACAGGGAATTGCCAAAATGAGCGTTCGGGATGCATGGGCTAAGTTGGGAGGGTGAGTCA
>JBGAJY010000216.1:0-9323 GCA_044224705.1 Saprospiraceae bacterium | reverse complement strand
GATTCCAAGCCGCTGTCGGTTTTGCAAAAGGGTAAAAAAGCCTGAAAAGTGGGCAGCAAGCCGGCAACTGCCTGCATTGTGTCGTGGTCGAGCCGCCCGTGCTGCGGATAAAACCAGGCCAGGTCCGTAGCAAAGGGGTCTTTTCGCAGGGCGATATGGTATTCATAACTGCGCTCAAAGGCATTGTACCGGGCATGCGCATCGCCCGGCACCGCCGAGCAGGAAAATACTGCGATGCTTTGGGGCAGCAAACTGTTCAGGCCGTTGAGGAAAGTCGGTGGCAGGGTTGTTTCCGTGTCAAAATGTGCGACGTAATACCGGGCGTGTACCCCGGCGTCGGTCCGTCCGCAACCCGTGACTTCTGCCGGATGTCGCAGTAAAGTCGCCAATGCTTCTTCCAGCGTCGCCTGCACGGAAACATCGTTGGGCTGGCGCTGCCAACCGGAAAACGATGTGCCACGATAGGCGAGGGTGAGGAAAAAGCGCGTCACGGCCTTCAGGAATGTTGTTGAATAAAGGCGTCGCACGCGGCGTCGAGCATTTGGAAAACAGTCTCGAATCCGTCGTCGTCATAGTACGGATCGGGCACGGAATCGTGCTGACCTGGATGGGAATACTCCAGGATCAGGCGGACTTTTTCCTCATGACGCTCGTGTTGTGCCAGCCGCAGCACATCGCGGCGGTTCTGGGTGTCCATCACCAGGATGTGATCGAAGCGTTCGAAATCGCCGGGGTGGAATTGCCGCCCGCGTTGCCCGGTGATATCGATGCCGTGCTGCCGGGCCACTGCGATGGAGCGTGAATCGGGGCGATCGCCTATGTGCCAGTGGCCCGTTCCGGCGCTGTCTACTGTCCAGTCCAGGCCGTGGCGGCTGATTTTTTCCTGCAAAATACCTTCGGCGAGAGGGCTACGGCAGATGTTGCCGAGACAGACCATTAGGATGCGCATAAGTTTTAGGGAAAAAATTTTTTGATTGACCGATTGATTCGATTGTACGCAATCGTGTATAATCGAATCAATCGGTCAATCGAATCAATCCGCCAATCAAAAAATCACGTTGTACTTCAGCAAAAACGCTCCGGTCATTTGTCCGCCGTGGCCGAGGCGGTCGGGGCCGGTGGTGGTGCCGTCGGGGTTGATGGTGACGTCGTATACATTGTCGCCGTTGACATCTTTTTTGACGTACACGTCGTGGTCGTAGAAATATTCCGCCAGCAGGTCGAGCGAGAGTCCTTTGAAAATCTGGATGCTGAAATTGTTGCTGAACAGCACGTCGATGTTTTGCGGCTCTTTCAGGTAATTGGAGAACAGGCGCAAGCCGCTGCTGACCGAGAGACGGTTGTTGAAATACTTGTTGGTATAGCTGCCTTTGAATTCCGAACCCAGGCCGAAAAACGTGTTTTTGTAATCGGTGATGCGGCCCAGGTCGTCACGCGTCACGTCGTTGCCGTGTACGCCGGTAGCTGCGATGGCATCGTCGGCGACAAAGATGATCTGGGTGCCGCAAGGCGAATAAAAGAAAGACAAATGATCGTTCGGCTTGTACTCGATACCCGGTGAGATGGTGGCCTGCAGCGGCGAGAAAAACTTGGCCACGATGTGGTCCTCGTCGTTGACGGGTTTCAGGTAATTGCTGGAGTAGGTTTTGAGCAGCAGGGTTTGAGCGAAGCCGTCGAGGGCGACAAACCATTTATCGCTGCCGAGTTTGTGGCCGTAACGGGTGCCGAGACGCACGACGTCGAGGTTTTTTTGAAAACCGGTTTTGGGTGCGGCGGTTTGGGTGCGGCCGAGGCGTTGGGCGGAAAGCTGGATGGAGAACTGGCTGTTCCAGAACCATTTTTCTTCCTTCCGGTTGGCAAAAAGGGTGCCCAGGCCGCCGATGCCCAGGCGGCTGGTGCCCGAACCGACTTTGGGATTCAGCAAGCCCATACCGGCGAGGTCGAGACCGATGCCGCCGCCGGTGGTCCAGCCGAAGGAGTCGCGCATGGCCATACCCGTGATTTCTTTCAGGCGGTTGTCGCCGGCTTCCTGGGCAAAAGTGGATTGCACCAGAAAACAGAGAAACAGAAGGGGGAATACATTTTTCATACAAAAAGAAAGGTTGGTGATAAGCCGCTGCTCATGTACCGGGCGGCAACAGGCTGTCGTCCTGTCCGTCCGGATAGTGGATTTCCACCATTTCGGTGGTCAGTTTGCTGAGCGGGATGATGATGGCGCGGTCGTTGGTTTGCAGGATCATCGAGGTCGAATCGATCAGGACCACTTTGCCGCGCACGCCGTCGATAGTGACCTCGTAGCCTACCCGCACCTTGTCGCGGTTGTAGTGGTTGGCGAGGTAATTGGCCACCAGGTGCCGCGCCGCCAGCCCGTAACCGAGGGCAAAAGCGCCCGCCGCCGCGCCCACGATCACCGTCAGGTTGTTGGCGATAAAATCGGTATTGACCCGGGCCTGCGCCAGGGCGCTGACGGATACGGTGATCAGCAGAAAATAGAACACCGCCGAGGCGATCATTTTGGCGGAAGGAATGCCCAGCGAGCGCAGGGCCGTGAGCACGATGCCTTGCACCATGTCTGCTACAAAGATGCCCAGCAGAAAAACAATCGCTGCCGTAAAGAACGAGGGCAGGTAATTGATAATGTCGGTCACCAGTTGGGTGATGGCCGGCACGCCGAGCAGATCGGTTGCGGCGATCACAAAAAAGAGCATGAGTACGTAGTACAAAGCACTGGCAATCAAGCTGGAAGGCCGGATGGTCATGCCGCTGCGCTGAACGATGTCGATGTCGTTGAGGCGTTCGGCGAGCGGATCGATGCCTACACGCTGCAGCACGTTGCGCAGGATTTTGCGGAGCAGGCGCGATACCAGCCAGCCCAGCAGCAATACGCTCAGCGCTGCCACCATTTTGGGGAAGGCGGCGGAAAACTGGGCGAAAAGCTGCGCCAGGGGGCCACCCGTTAAAGTAGTATCCTGAAAAAGTAAAAGATCGTTCATGCGTGTTGGGACAACAAGGGGGTTTGATCAAAAAGGTCAGCGGCTGGGCGGGCGCCAGTCGTCGGCATTGTCGCGGCCGCCGTCGCCGGCCGGGTCATGTGGCGCGCCGTCGCCGCCGATGATCCTGGCGGCAGTGTGCAGGGCATTGGGGACGAAGAGTTCCACTACTTTTCCGAACAGCGAGAGGTTGTTCACCTGCTGTCTGATGTGGTGCTCCAGTTCAGGCGGGAGCTGTTCTTCCCTTTCCCGGTGCAGTTTGTGAAAATTGCTTTCCATAATCAACTGTTTTTGTTGGACGAAGGGGAATGCCCTTTGTCGTCGGTGGTCAGGATGTTTGGATTAAAAAATGAGATTTTTTACTCAGGATTCGATCGGATCATTTTCGTACAATTCGTCGTAAACACTCTGTGCTTTCTGTTTGGCGCGCATGATCTGCATTTTGATCGCGCTTTCAGTCTTGTTCAAAACTTCGGCGATGTCCTTGATCTGCAAATCGTCGATGTATTTCATCAGCAGGATGGCCTTGTCTCCCGGAGGGAGCCGGTCGAGCACTTTTTCCAGCCGGTCTTGTTTCATTTCGAGCAGTACGCTGTCTGGTACCTCCGGCTCAAGCTCATGACTCACCTTGCCTACATCTTCGGTGAAAATCAGCGGAAGTTTTTTCTTTTTCCGGATCATATCGATGCAATAATTGTAGGTGATCGAGTAGATCCAGGTGGAAAAGGAAGATTGCTCATTGAATCGCGAGAGGTTGAGCAGGACTTTGATAAAGATGTCCTGCGTCGCGTCGCGTGCCAGGGCCTCGTCGGACAGCATCGAGATACATTTGGCGAATACCTTACCGGCGTACCGGCGGTACAGTAGGGTGAAGTCGTGCGTGTTTTGCGTCCGCAGATACCGGGCGATCAATTCGCTGTCGGTAGGCGAGGGCGTCGTCTTTTCGGAGGCGATCAAAGTTGTCCGTGTGTTTGATCAGTGATTCACCCGCAAAGAGACGAAAAAGCGGCAAAAGCCGCCCCGTACGGTTCTCATTTTCTTTAAAACCGTTAATGGGACGTTAAACACGCCAATCCGTCACGCCATACTTCTGCCGGGACCCCCTTTTTTTGTAAAAAAATTCACCCATGTATAAATACCTGCTGCCCTGTGCGCTCGCATTTGCCCTGAACGGCACACTCCAAGCCCAGAATTTCGCGCCAGCCGATACGGTTTTCCCTTTTAACGTGACACTGGTGAATGCCGACAGCACCTTCAGCACCACTTCAAAATCCTTGCTCCGAAAAGGCCAGGTCACCATACTGGCCTTCTGGCTCACGACTTGTTTTCCCTGTCAGATCGAACTGGACGTGTACGCCAAAAAATACCCCGACTGGAAGCAACAGGCCGATTTCCGCCTGGTTGCCGTTTCCACGGATTTCCCCATGCGGTTTCGCCAGATCGGCAAACGCGCGAAGGAAAAAAACTACCCTTTCGAAGTGTGGTGGGACCAGTACCGCGGATTCAGCCAGCTGCTGCCGGGCGAACTGAACGGGCTTCCGCAGGTTTTTATCTTCGATAAAAACGGCAAACTCGCCTGGCGCCACAAGGGCTTTCAGAGCGGGAGCGAGGAGGAGATGTTTGCGAAGGTGCTGGAATTGGTACAGGATTAATAATCCGACGTAATCAGCAAATCCAGATTGGTCGTCTTGATCTGAAAACGCTCGCCCAGATAAGCGTTCGTCAGCGAGCCCTTGTAGGTGTACACGCCATTTCGCAGCCCCGGATGGCTCGTGATGAGCGAATGAATCCCCCCCGTTTCGGCTTTCAGCAGCAAGGAAGTCAGGATGTTGCTGATGGCGTCGGAGGCCGTGCGCGCCACGCGGGAAGGGATGTTGGGCACGCAATAGTGGATCACGCCGTGTTTGACGAAAGTCGGCTTGTCGTGGTTGGTCATTTCCGAGGTCTCGAAACAGCCGCCCTGATCGATGCTCACGTCTACGATGACCGAGCCCGGTTTCATGCGCTGAATAATGTCTTCCGACACCACGATCGGGGTGCTCGCCTGAGCGGAGTGGAGCGCACCGATGGCCACGTCGGCGGTGATCATTTGTTCGCGCAGGTGGATCGGGTTGAAAATGGAGGTGTGCAACTGGCGGCCCACGTGTTTTTGCAGGCGCATCAGCTTGTACACGTTGTTGTCGAAAATGCGCACTTCGGCGCCGAGGCCCAGGGCTGTGCGTGTGGCAAATTCGGCCACGACGCCCGCGCCGAGGATGATCACCTTGGCCGGCGGCACGCCCGCGATACCGCCCAAGAGCACCCCTTTGCCGCCGCGCGCGGTGGCCAGCAGGTCGGCCGCGATCAAAATGGCGCTGATGCCCGCGATCTCGCTCATGACGCGCACCAGCGGGAACACCCCCGTGTCATCGTCGCGGATATACTCCATGGCCAGGGCGATGACGCGTTTTTTCTGCATTTTGATGATGTAATTGGCGTCGAGCATGGGCAGGTGGATCGGGGAGATCACCACCTGGTTGGGGCGCATCAGGTCGATTTCTTCGAGCGTCGGCGGGGCAACCTTGACCAGCACATCGGCTTTGAACACCTCTTCCGGACTCGCGGCCATTTCTGCCCCGGCCTCGGAATAGTCGTGGTCGCTGAATTTGGCGCGTTCGCCGGCGCCCATCTGGACCACCACCCGGTGCCCGTGGGCCGTGAGCGTCGCTACGGAATGGGGCGCCAAAGCCACACGGTTCTCCTGCAGGATCGTCTCCTTGGGCACGCCGATGAACAGGTGCTGTTGTTTGCGCATCGTGGCAAGCGTTTCAGCCTGCGGCGTAGTGACGTTGATGGTTTCCATGAATGACGGATCAGGCGGGGCCGGCGGGTGTTTGCCGAAAACGCCTTCTTTTTTACAAAATTAGAATGCGGCGGCGGGTTTTGTCCAGGATTTCGATTTCAATTTTCGCGGCATCGGGCGGCAGGAGGGCTTCGACGAGTTGCGGCCACTCGATCAGACAGTACCAGGGGTCGTCCAGAATTTCTTCGATACCGATGTCAAAAGCCTCCTGGGCCGATTTCAGGCGGTACAAATCGAGGTGATGGATCAGGGCAGTCTGGCCTTGTTCGTCCGGGTAGGCGTATTCATTGATCAGGGAAAAAGTAGGGCTGGCGGTCGTAGTGCTTACGCCGAGTTGCCGGCAGAATGCGCCGGTGAATGTCGTTTTTCCTGCGCCCATTTCGCCGTACAGGGCAATTTTCCGGCGGCCGGCGAGGGCTTCGAATACCTGGGGCATGACGGCTGCCAATGCATCGACGTTTTGAACCAAAATTTCCATTGCAACGGCAAAAATAACGCGACGGTGGCTTTGCCTGTTTTTTTAAAACTTTGGCGGACAAACGACCACAGAGACGGGGAATTTGTCGTTAAAACATGCGCTTAGGAATTAAAAAGGTTGGCATTGCCTCTGACGAGGTTTTTTTTGACAGGATAAACATGATCACCAGGATTAGCGTCGGCCCCGCCAACTTGTTCACGCATGGCGGCGAAGCCGTCATGATTCTATCCTGTTCATCCTGTTCATCCTGTTCATCCTGTCTAAAAAACTGCATCGTCAAACAACCGCCAATATTACCCCCACTGTAATGATCGCCATCTCTCATATCCAGAAAATCCTCTCTGCCCGCCGGCTGCAACAAACCCCGGGCGATCCCCCGATCGAACAACTCCTGCTCGACAGCCGCCAGCAGCCGGCGCCGGCCAACGCGCTGTTCTTCGCCATCCCCGGTGCGCGGCACGACGGGCACCTGTTTCTTGCCGAAGCCTGGGCGGCCGGCGTGCGCAGCTTTGTCGTCAGCCAGGAACGAAACCTGCCCGAACTGCCCGATTCCAACGTGCTTTTGGTCCGTAACACCCTCGACGCCCTGCAAACCCTGGCTGCCTGGCGGCGGCAGCAGTTTCGCTACCCCGTCATCGGCATCACCGGCTCCAACGGTAAAACGATCGTAAAAGAATGGCTGTACCAGTTGCTGCGCTCCGATTACAGCATCGTGCGCAGCCCGAAAAGTTATAATTCACAGGTGGGCGTACCCCTTTCGGTCTGGCAAATGCAGCCGGATCATTCGCTGGGAATCTTCGAAGCGGGCATTTCCAGGCCGGGTGAAATGGAGCGCCTGGCCGCCATGATCCGGCCCGAGATCGGAATTTTCACCACGCTGGGGCCCGCGCACCGCGAGGGTTTTCAAAACGACGAACAAAAGGTGCGCGAAAAAATGCGGCTTTTCGACGGCGCCCAAACGCTCATCTTCTGTGCCGACCATGAAAAAATTGCCGCCGCCGCCAGGGATTGGGGAAGGGTAGATCGAAGGCTTTTTTCCTGGTCGAAAGAAGGCCGCCCGGCCGATCTGCAAATCACGGATATTCAACCCAAAGGCGATGGAACCACCCGCCTGTCGGGCAGTTTCCGGGGTGAAAAAACCGGTATTATCATCCCCTTCACCGACACCGCTTCGATTGAAAATGCCGCACATTGCTGGGCCCTGCTGCTCTTCCTGAACGTGCCCGAAGCCCGCATCCGCGTCCGGATGCGCCGCCTCGAAGCCGTCGAGATGCGCCTCGAACTCAAAGCTGCCATCAACCGCTGCACGCTCGTCAACGACGCGTACAACAACGACCCGGCTTCGCTGCGCCTGGCCCTGCAATTCGCCCGGCAGCAGGCCCGCGAAGGCCAGGGGCTCACGCTCATCCTGTCCGACATCCTGCAAAGCGGCGAGAGCGCGCGGGCTTTGTATAAAAAGGTGGCCGCCACCTTGAAAGAGTCCAACGTGGCCCGGCTGATCGGCATCGGGACGGCCATTCCTGCGATCCGTGCCTACCTGCCCGAAGGTTTTTCAGCGTCTTTTTTCCCTGATACCGAGGCTTTTCTGAACCTCATCGCCCAGCAGGATTTTCACGACGAACTCATCCTGCTGAAAGGCGCGCGCCCTTTCGCCTTCGAACGCATCGCCCGGCGGCTCCAGCAAAAAGCCCACAAAACCGTACTCGAAGTGAACCTCGCCGCGCTCGTGCACAACCTCAACGTGTACAACCGCCTCCTGCGCCCCGGCACCAAAACCCTGGTAATGGTGAAGGCGGCGGCCTACGGCAGCGGCGGCGCTGAAGTGGCCAAACTCCTCGAATTCCATAAAGTCGACTACCTCGGCGTGGCCTACGCCGACGAGGGCATCGAGCTGCGCCAGGCGGGCGTGCAACTGCCCATCCTCGTGCTCAATCCCGAGGCCTCGGGTTTCGACGCCATGCACCGCTACCGCCTCGAACCCGAGGTGTACAGCCTCCGGCAACTCGCCGACCTCATCCGCTTCGCCGGCCGCGACAAGCAGCAGTCCCTGCACCTCAAACTCGACACCGGCATGCACCGCCTGGGCTTCGAAACCGAGGATATTCCAGTCCTCACGGAAACCCTGCGGCAGCACCCGAACCTGCGGGTTCTGTCCGTTTTTTCGCACCTCGCGGCCAGCGACGCGCCGCAGCACGATGGTTTTACCCGCCGGCAGGCCGATATTTTTCTGAAAAATTTCGCGCCAATCGAAGCCGCGCTGGGTTACGCGCCGCTGCGCCACATCGTGAATACCGGCGGCATCGCGCGTTTCCCCGACTACCATTTCGACATGGTGCGCCTGGGCATCGGCCTCTACGGTATCGATTCGAGCGGCCTGCAGGACCAGCTGCGCGTGGTGAACACCCTCAAAGCGACCATCAGCCAGGTGAAGCTGGTGCCCGCCGGCGACACCGTGGGCTACAACCGCAACGGCACGGTGCGCCGCCCCAGCCGGATCGCCACCATCAGCATCGGCTACGCCGACGGCTTCCTGCGCCTGGCCGGCGGCGGACGCTACGCGGTGATGGTGCACAACCGCCTGGCCCCCACGGTCGGCAATGTGTGCATGGATATGACGATGATCGATGTGACCGAGATACCCGAGGCCAGGGAAGGGGACGAGGTGGTGGTGTTTGGGGAGGGACCGCCGGTGCAGGATTTGGCGGCGGCGCTGCAGACGATTCCTTATGAGGTGTTTACGGGGATTTCGGAACGGGTGAAGCGGGTGTATTGGCAGGAGTGAGGGTGATTTACACCGCAATGCAGGTTTTAATTATTCGTTAATTGCCACAAATCAAAAATTAGCACCCATCAGAAAAGAAAAATAAATGAAAATAAACGATATACTCCAAATTGACCAACCTGCCAAATTTAAAGTTCACTTGGCAAGCGCCCCTGCTGACAAGAGAGAACCTCTCTACGCCTTTTGGAAAGGTAATTTTCAGAATTGGCAGAATTGGCAATCAAAAAGGAA
>JBGAJY010000215.1:0-9526 GCA_044224705.1 Saprospiraceae bacterium | reverse complement strand
GGACGTCTGCGGAGAAGTCTGTGTACGTCGGCGAGAAACAACCGAAAGGCAGCATTCAACCGAGGACTTGTATCTTCGGCTTAAACTCAATCAATATGAAAGGCTTATTCACACTCCTCGCACTATGCATTTCCCTGTACAGCGCCCAGGCGCAATGGCAACTCGGCGCCAGCCCTTCCGCTGTTTCCTACATCAATCGCGGACTCGAGCGCGTCGGCGACGAGCTCTGGGTGGGCGCCTACAATTTTGGCCTGTACCGCAGCCTGGACGGTCACAGCTGGATGCTGGCGACCTTTTTCCCGACCAACCTCGACATTTATGACATTTACGCCGAGTCACCGGAAAGCGTACTGGTGCTGGCTTGCGATAACGGCCCCATGACCGTGTACCGCCTTGAGAAAACCGGCGTCGACTGGACGATTACCGCGCAGTTTCCCTTGCCGGTCAATTGCTGTTCCAATATCGCCAAAGTATACCGCATGGGCAACCGCATCCTCGTCTTCGGGGAGTGCTGGAGCCGGCTGATCGGCCTGGAGCCCAATGGATCAATCGCTTTTAACCTGCCGGCCACCCGCCAGGCTTCCAACGGCGGCGAAATCATACGCTCCTATGCTGCCGGCAACGGAATAACGAACGTCGCCGTGTCTGCCGATGGCGGCAGCAACTGGACCACCCTGTATACCACAACCGAAATCGTTTCGGCCCTGTACGTCGACGCCGACTACATCTGGGTCGCCCGCGAAAACCAAACCATCGCGCGGAAAAACCGCGCCAGCGGCCTGGTGCAAACCTTCCCGGTGAACGGCACCACCCTGGACCTGATCGACCTTTGGCTCCGCTTCGGCACCCTGGGCGACACGCTGACCCTGTCGACCAATTTCGATTGGTTTTATTCGACCAATGACGGCGCCAGCTGGCAGCTGTACAGCAATTTCGGCAACGCGACCCAGGCCTTCGACGTCATGAAGCAGATTCCGGAATGGCCTGTGGCTTTCGGACTCGGAAACGATATCATCCGTACCGACAATCACGGCGCCAGCTGGTACACCATTAACCGGGGTATCGGCGCCTATTCGGTGCTGAGCCTGGAAAGAAACGGCAACGAGACGGCTCTTTTTGCCGGCGTAGACAACCCCGCACGGCCGCTCTACCGCTCGCTCAACAACGGCCAGAGCTGGCAGCCGGTCACGACGACGCCGTTCACCGGACACCAGTTCAACGACATGCAGTGGATGGGCGCCAGTTCGATGTTCGTGCTGGAAAACAACAGTTTGTACTTCACGCCCGACTTGGGCGATACCTGGTCGCAGCTGAGTACCAGCGCCGATTTCCCCGCCACGAAACTGGACGGCTATTTCTGGAAAGTGTATGCCCAGGGCGCCGATGCCATCCGCCGGTACAATGTGGACGGAACCTTCGAGGCCACCCTGCAGCCGGCCCCTGCCGTACCGGGCAACCCGATCTGCGACTTCAGCCCCTGGGGAGGCGAATGGTATTTGCTCATGCAAAACGGCGATTTCTATTTTTCCACCGACGACGGACAAAGCTGGACCTTCCGCAGTCATCCCTTTTTTGGAGAAAACCCACTCAGACTCACCCGTATCAATAACAACCTCATCTGGTGGTCGGCCGACCATGTGCTGTACAGCAATGACGGCGGCATAAACTGGCTGCCCGCCGATTTTCCGGGCTATGACGGCAGCCTGCTGAACGACGTCGCCTCCTCCAATGGAACGGGTTGTTTTGCCGCGCTGAACGGCCTGGGCGTGTTCAGCAGCGTCGACGACGGCGCTACCTGGGCGCCCGCCAACGACGGCCTTTACAATCCCAATATTTATGCCCTGATGATCGTCAACAACGCAAAGGTCTATGCCGGCAGTCACCGAGGAGGGATTTGGAACGCCGATGTGTCCTCCGTTGTGCTGCGCGGGCAGGTGTATAACGACGCCAACCAGAACAACCAGTTCGACAGCGGCGACCAGCCCATGGCCAACGTCGTGATGAAGGCCTCGCCTTCCGGGCAACTGACGACGACCGACCCTTCCGGCATTTTTATTTTCCCTTACGCCCCGGGTCAGAACGATTTTATCAGCCTCGTCGGCCTGAATGTGCCGGGAGCTACGGTCAACCCGCCATCGGCTGCCATTTCGCAGCCGGTCAGCAACCTGAAATTCGCAGTGACCAACCTGCCGCAAACCGACCTCCTGGTCGACGCGGCTTCCCTCGACGCATTCCGGCCGGGTGAAAACAACACGATCAGTCTGGAATACAGCAACAAGGGCATCGCGGAAGCCTCCGGGATCGTGCTGGAATGCGTACTGCCGGCGGGTGTCAGCTTGAATTCAGCTGCGCCGCTGCCCGATTTTGTCAACGGCGCCACGCTGCAATGGCTGCCCGGCAACTTACCCGCCGGCGCCTCGGACAAAATCCTGCTCGACATTTCCCTCGACGCCAACCTTTCCGCAGGAACGGTTTTACGCTTCGCAACATCCGCCCGATCGAATGAAACAGATGCCGATCCTGCGGATAATGAAGACGTTTTTCAAACTGTTCTGCTCGAAAACGGCGCAGCCACACCGCTCAAAGAGGTGGACCGCGGCATACTGACGCTCTCAGAAATAGCTGCCGGAAAGCCGCTGGAATTCACCCTTCGTTTTCAAAATACGGGTTCGTCCGAGGCGCATTTGCTGGTTATCACGGACGAACTGGATGCCTCGCTCGACCCCGCTACAATCCAATTGCTGGGCAGCAGCCATCCCTGCGTCTGGAAAATTTCCGGTACCCATCAACTCACCGTCATTTTCCCCGACCTGAGCCTGCCGCCCTCATCTGACGACCCCGAAGGCAGCCGCGGCTACGCCCGTTTTTCGGTAAAAGCCCGCCAGGCTGTGCCGCTGGGCACGCTGATCACCAACCAGTCGTCCATGGCTTTCGACTTCGAACAGCCGTTCGGGAGCAACACCACGGAGACGAAGGTGCAGATTTACGACCCCGCCGATCCCCTGCTCCACCTCGGCCTGCCGATGGGCGCGCGGCCCAACCCCGCAGTGACTTACCTCATTGCCGACTGGAATTACGAGGCCGACGCGCCCGGCCGCCTTACCATGACAGATGCAGGCGGAATGGTGTGGGTGGATTTGCCGGTGGCAGTGGGTCAGTACGACGCCCAGTTCAGCGTGTCCGACCTGCCCGCCGGGGCCTACGTGCTGTTCGTGGATGCCGGGTCGCGGCATTTTGTGCGGACGGTGTTCGTGGCGCATCCGGATGCGAATCGGCGGAATTGAGGGAGGTTGTTTCGCGCAGATGTTCGCAGATGTTTCGCGCAGATGTTCGCAGATGTTTCACGCAGATGTTCGCAGATGTTTCACGCAGATGTTCGCAGATGTTTCGCGCAGATGTTCGCAGATGTTTCACGCGCGTGTCTGCGGAAAGGTCTGCGAACATCTGCGTGAAACATCTGCGAACATCTGCGTGAAACAACTACTCCCCCGGATCGGCCGAACTGTTCACATCCCCGATTTTATCCCTTTAAACAGAAAGGAATCAAGGGCTGGCTCTGTCGTATTCGGAACCTCAATTCGTTTGGGAAAAGGCGGAGAAAACGGGTTGGCGGGATCGGGAAAAACATAGTCGTAAGGTAAAAACTGCCAGGAGTGCCCGTTGGGCAATTCTGTCGTGACGCCGAGCAATAGTTGTTTCAAAATCAGCAGGTCGAATGACGTCACTTTGCCGTCCTGGTTGGCGTCAGCGGCGATTATTTTGTACGGCGAATCGAGCGGATCGAGGCCGAGGAGGTGTTTTTGGATGAGTGCCAGATCGAGGGTGGAGACGCCGTTGAGCGGATTGGAGCTTTTGGAGGCTGTCGCGGTGATGGTGTAGCCGGTGGGTGCGAAGGTGCCGAACTGTCCCCACGAAGCGTAACCGGGCAGGGTCGAATGAGTCATCCCATTCATTTGCAAGGTGTCCAGCAGGCAATGCGTTCCCAAGAGATCGATGGACACACCGTTTATCATGTTAGTGTCGGGAGTCAGTGCCGCCGCATACAAGGAGGGGTCGCAGCTGCCTGTTGGTTCATTGACCCAAAAAATGACGGTGCAGGAACTGGTGTTGCCCGCCTGGTCGAGTGCCCAGACTTCTGCGGCCTGAGCCACCCAAAGATCAGAGACCCACAGCGTCAGTTGATTCTGGTTTTCAGGGAAGCCGTCGCCCAGGCAGACACGCCGTACGCCGAGTTCCAGATCGGCCGTCGCCGTTGTGTTGTCCGATACGCTATCCAAAAAATACACCGCCGGCACGGTAAGCGGAAAACAAAAATTAAGGCTGGGAGCAAGTTGCGCTTTACACACCAGCTGCGGTGGAACAGTGTCCGTTTGTGCGGACAAGCCCGAATAAATGGCCAGCCCGGCCAGCAGTAACAACAATCGACTGTTCATGGGAAAAGGGTTCAGATTAAAGATTTTATCGTAAAAATACCCTCCTTTCGTCGGGTCGCAACGGCTGCTGAAATAAATACGGGATTACCTTAACGCCATGAAAACGATCCCCCGCCTGGCGGTTTTTTTCGCCGCCGTCCACATCCTGCTGCACCTCTGCACGGCCGACAACCTTGGTTTTCACCGCGACGAATTTTTATACCTGACCCTCGGGCGCCATCTCGACTGGGGCTATTGGTCCAACGGACCACTCATCGGCATCATTAGCTGGGTGTCGCAGGCCTTGTTCGGCGGCTCCCTGCTGGCTACCCGGGTTTTTCCGGCCCTGGCCGGCGGCGCGGTACTGCTGCTGAGCGGAATGATGATCCGCGATCTCGGCGGTAACCGTTTTGCGCAGCTGCTCAATGGGGTGGCGATGCTTGGCTCAGTGGCGTGGTTACGCGCTTTCGGCCTGTTCCAACCGGTCTGCTTCGATATTCTGTTCTGGACGCTGCTCTCGTTTTTCCTGCTCAAATGGTTGAAAACCAACGAACCGCGCTGGTGGTGGGCCATAGGCCTGACGGCCGGACTGGGTTTTTTGAACAAATACACCCTTGTTTTTTGGGCGGCAGGACTGTTGCTGGCCTTGTCGCTCACCCGGCAACGCCGGGTCTTGCTCAGCCGCCCGCTCTGGCTGGCAGTGGGCCTTGCACTGACCCTGGCTTTGCCGAACCTGGCCTGGCAGTGGCACTACAATTTCCCTGTCGCAGGGCACATGCGCGAACTGGCGGAGAGTCAGCTCAGCCACGTTCAGCCGCTGAATTTCCTGCTCGATCAGTTGCTGATGCACGGCCCGGGCGGTGCGCTGGTTTGGGTGGCCGGACTGGTTTTTTTGCTGCGCTCCAAAGCCATGCAACCTTATCGCCTCTTGGGCTGGCATTATGTCGCAGTAATGGCCATTTTTTTGGCCTTGAACGGTAAAAGTTATTACACCCTCGGCCTTTACCCTGCGCTTTTTGCCGCAGGCGTCGTGTACTGGGAGCAGGTTTTACAAAAAACAGCATCGCGCGTGGTGGCAGTGGCGGTCGTCGCGGCGCTGGCCGTGCCGCTTATTCCGACAGGCGTCCCGCTTTGGCCGGCTGGCCGGCTGGTGTCCTATTTTCGCTGGCTCACTTACGATGCCGGCATAGATGCTGCGGTGCGTTGGGAGGACGGCGAATTGCACGAATTGCCGCAGGACTATGCCGATATGCTCGGCTGGACCCAACTGGCGGCACTGGCCGACACCGCCCTTGCCCGCGCCGGTGATCCGCGCAACTGCCTGATCTACGGCGAAAACTACGGCCAGGCCGGCGCGATCGAACACTTGTCCAAAAGACGAAAAACGGCTGTGGTCAGTTTTTCGGATTCCTACCGGCTGTGGGTTCCGGAGCAATTGCCTCCCGAGGTGAACACCCTCATTTATGTCAACGACGAACTGGGCGAAGACGTCGCCAACGGCTTTGCCGACATTCAAAAAATCGGTGAAATCACTGATCCGCTGGCCCGCGAACACGGCACCGCCGTCTGGCTTTGCCGCCAGCCGAAAGGCGAATTGCGGGTGTTTTGGGCGGAGCGGGTGCGGGAAGTGAAGCGGTATTTCGGCCTTCCATGACCCGTTATTCTATTCCCATTGTCGCGACAGCGGGAATAGAAAACGGGTCAGGACAACCCCGACAGATAGCGGAACATTTCCTCAAAACTGCCCTCAAAGGTGGGTCCGCCCTCGGAAAATTGCATCCTCACAGGCCTGTCCAGGGCGTCGCGTTCAATGACATGAGCGATCAGTTCTTCTGCACGCCCCCGGTTTTGCTGCGGCCAAAGGGTCAGTTTCAGCGGCGGGCGGGTACCCGGATACAGTCTCATGTCCAGCACCACGCTTTGGCTGTCGGGCGTCCAGTTCACGGTGTCGGCGCTCCACAAAGTGCTGTGCAGGTTGAGCAGGATGGTATTGTCGCGATTATTCTGCAAAGCCGGAGAGTCGACCCAGTGCGACATCCGCATTTCGTTTGAACTGACGAGGATGGTATAAAGCCCGTCGGGTGAAGGGTATTCTGTTCCCATGTCGAATGTCAGGCGCCTGGCAATTACCGTTTTACGACCGGCAAATTTTGCTGTTCCGTTTCACTTTGAATGTTCAACCAATACGAACCTGCGGGCAGTTCATTCGTCAGCCGCATCAGCCAGTGTTCACCGGCGTCGAATGGCGTTTTATTTTCCAAAATAGTCAAAATACGTCCGTTGGCGTCGTTCAGGGTGACGGTCAGGATGGCCGGTTCGGACAAATTCAGCCGGCATGCCAGTCTTTCCCCGACAGGATTCGGGATGATTTCCGCTTCGAAAGCCGAAGGCAGTGCGGCCACCTCATTTTGTCGGTAAATGGCCCGCCGAACCACTCGGGTAGCCGTTTCATTGGTCAGGACCGGGTCGTTGAAATCGAAATAAATCGCCGCCCGGTTGCGCAGGGTGTCGCCAATGCGCACGCCGTCTTTGGCCCGGATGCTGAAATATACGAAGCCATGCGAGGCTGCTTCGTTGGTCGTGCTGTCGGGCAGTAATATGTTGTCAAAGCGCCAGGAAGCCACACCGGGGTCGCTCAGCACGAGGCGGTAGGGGTGACTGGTGGAAAGGGTCTGCAGGGTCGACCAGTCGAGCAGCGGAGAGAGCGTGTCCATCACGACGACGCGGAAGGCTGTATCGGTGCCGGTATTCTGGAAGCGGATGAGATAGCGCAACTCCTTGTCTTTCAGGGGCAATTCGCCGGTCGGGCTGCTGGTGTAAGCGGTTTTGTCGTTAGGGTCGAAACTGTTGGTCACCATGGCCGACCAGGTCGCCGAGTTATTGTAAGCTGTGGGGTCGGAGAAATTCGTATTCATCCCTGCGCTGATATAAAATGTCTGACCTGCCAGGCTGGGGTCGGGCGGGAGTTGGAGGTCCACTTTATAGGTCAGTTCGGTATAAGGCGGGAGGTCCGGCAGGATAAAATTGACGGAACCGGCCGATTGGCTCGACGGAGCCGGGTTGGCGTCGGTATAGCTGAATGGATAATCCGGGTAATTCAGCGTAAGCGGTGTTCCGGCTGGAACGGCAACGGTACCGAGGTTGGCCACCGTCAGCGTCAGGTGCAGCGGCCAGCCGGGTCGCAACGCAGTGCCGCTGAGGTAAACGGCGAGGTCCTTGATCAGTTGGTTGGGTTTGAATCCCAGGGTAAAAAGGCTCTGGTTGCCGGGCGTTATACTCAGGTTGGGCGGGTTGAAGCAGTTGGCGTCGTGGTAAAGCGGCGTGGCGTATTGCATGGTATAGTTGCCCGCCGGCAGGATGCGGCTGACGCGGCCCGTGAGGTCGGAGCTGGCTGCGAAATTGCCGGGCTGGAAAACGAAAACCTTATTGGTGCGGCCCGGCTCGCCGATGTTTTGCGTGCAACTACCATTGAGGTCGTAGAAGACCGGGCCTGTTGCCACACCGCCACTTACGGTCACCTGGTTGAGTTGGTCCAGCAGCGGTTGCAAAGGGGTGCGGAGGCCCGGTTCTTCATAGGAATTATTGTTGTTGCCGCTGGCTCCCGCGTAGAAATAGCCGTTGTGGATGGCAAAATTCCGGCAGTTTGTCCAGGGCCCTTCGAAGAAATAAATCCAGTTCAAGCCGCCGTTGACGGAAAAGAACGTCCCAGTGGAGCCTGAGCCGATCAGCAGGCTGTCCATGTTTTCGAAGTGGCTGGCGTACACATGGGTGCCAAAATTTTGCAGGTCAAAAATTTCGGAAAAACTCTGGCCGCCGTCGAGGCTGGCATAGCCGATGTACGTACTGTTGTTGATGAGCAATACCTGGCCGTTCGGGAAAGCCAGGATCGTGCCGCCGTACTGAAAAGTGGTGTTGATGTTGGTCGTTTGCCACTGTTGGCCCAGGTTGTAGGTGAAGAACACCTTTTGATTGGCATAATAAAAAACGGAATCGCCCTTGGCTGCCAGCGTAGTAAAACCACTTGCACCGGGGATCGTATTCCAGGTGTCGCCAAAGTTGTCGCTGTACAACAGCCCCGACGCCGGATAGCCGTTCTCCAGTGGACTCAGGATCAACATCAGGCGCTGGTTGTCGGTATTGAATCGCAGCGCCGGGCGCTGGATGCCCTGCCATATCGTCGTCCAGCTGAGGCCATCGTCGTCGGAGCGAAGCACTTTTCGCTGGCTGCTGTTATAATAATCAAACTGGATCAGGAAAAGCCGGCCCTGCAGTTCGGTCATCTCGTAATATTGATAGTCTTCCTCGTCCAGTCCGGTCGCATCGCGATAGAGTTCCCAGTTTTGACCGTCGTCGGAGCGGAACCAAACGTCACGGTACAGCCACAAGCGGTTGTTCATCTTTTTCAGCAGTCCGCCGCGCTGCGGGAAAGCACCGGGTGCCAGGCCCCAGCTCAATCCTCCGTCGGTCGATTCCAGCGGGGTTTTATAGAACCAGAAAAGCCGGCTTCCATCGGCGACAAAACGCCCCTGGCTCTGGTAAGAGGGGAAACTCGAATATGTTTGCATGGGGATGAATCCCGCATCGCTGAGGTTGAGCGGGTCCTGCAAAGGCGCCCGGTAGAAATGCCCATGGTGGTTGAAAAACCAGTACCCATTGTAAGCCAGGGCGGCGCTCAGGCTGAACGGGAGTTGAACCTGCGTCGGATTGCCGAGCCCGTTCGGGCTTGAAATGACCTGTCCTTTGGCGTTACAGAAATACAAGCTGTTGCCAAAAGCCGCACATTCGAGCAGGGTCGAGCCCGAGCCATTGGCCCAGGCATTGTCGTAGGCGTTGAAAAACCAGGGGTTGTCCGTTTCGAAGAGGACCTGTTCGCCCATGGCATAGTACCGGCCGTTTTCACCGCTGATCTTGTAAATTTTGCTCCAGTTCGGATAAGTCTGCGCCCAGTTGACCCCATCGTCATCAGAGATGAAAAGCCGGGAATCGGAGAGCGATTCATCGGAAAAAAAGAAAAACAGGTGGCCATTGGCTTCATCCAGGCCGTCCAAAGTGATATAGGTGCTGCCGAAGGTCCCGATTTGCTGGTAATAAAACACTTCGGAAATAGTGACGCC
>JBGAJY010000214.1:0-9434 GCA_044224705.1 Saprospiraceae bacterium | reverse complement strand
GAGAAGATCGCAACTGGCGCGTGCCCCCCACCCCGGAGGGGGAGGGGTCGGGGGTGGGGCCTCCAGGGGCCGGGGGTGAATGAGGGCAATCCGTTTTTCCACCCCGGAAAAATAAGCCCAAGCCATGGTAACAAAGGGGTCATTTTTCGTCCAATTGTCCTTACCGGTCGCAGAACGGCGCGCAAGTCGGCCGCTTCGGCCGTATTTTTGCCCTGAAAAAGCGGTCGTCGAAAATCTTTTTTGCCCCCGCCGCGTTTTCAACCCGCTTTAAACGCTCTCACGCCATGCGCAAAATCCTGATTGTAGTTGCCTTTTTGGCGCTTGCCGCCCAGCAGGCCCGTGCCTCCTACCTGCTTATCCCGATGGATGAAACCAGCCAAACCAATCACCTCAAAGCCTACGGGATTACGTATTGGGTGATTTCGCAGGGCGTCGAAACCTGGTGGCTGCTCAATTACCGGGGCGGTAGTTTTTGCTTCACGTATACCCCGACTTTTGAAAAAGAATGCAAAACGCGCGGCGTGAGCTACGAAGTGATCGCCAATGGGCAATTTACGAATATCCTGAATGAGATCGCCAATCCGGAGGTCAACATGGACGCGATCAAGCTCGAAAAAGCACCCAAAATCGCCGTTTATACTCCCGAACGCAACGAAAAAGGCGAAGAGATCCAGCCCTGGGACGACGCCGTGACGATGGTGCTCACTTACGCCGAAATCCCCTACGACGTCATTTACGATACCGAAGTGCTGCAGGGCAAACTCTCCGAATACGACTGGCTGCACCTGCACCACGAAGATTTCACGGGAATGTACGGCAAGTTCTACGCCTCTTACCACAACCAGCCCTGGTACCGCGACCACGTGAAATTGATGGAGGGCCTGGCGGAACAAAACGGCTTCGCCAAGGTCAGCGAGCTCAAACTCGCCGTGGCCAAAAAGATCCGCGAATACGTCATGGGCGGCGGCTTCATGTTCGCCATGTGCTCGGCCACCGACACCTACGACATCGCTCTGGCGGCCGACGGCGTCGATATTTGTGCGGAAATCTACGACGGCGACCCCGCCGATCCGAACGCGCAGTCGAAACTCGATTTTTCCAAAACCTTCGCGTTCACCGATTTCCAGCTCATCCGCGACCCTTTGACCTACGAACACTCTACCATCGACCACAACCTGGGCCGGAATGTGGCGCCGGAACAGGACTATTTCACCCTCTTCGATTTTTCGGCCAAATGGGACCCCGTGCCCACCATGCTCACGCAGTGTCACACCCGCACAGTGAAGGGTTTTATGGGCCAAAGCACGGCCTTCATCAAAAAATACATCAAACCGAACGTGCTCATCATGGGTGAAAACAAACCGGCCAACGAAGCCCGCTACATCCACAGCGCCTACGGCTACGGCTTTTTCACCTTCTATGGCGGCCATGACCCGGAAGACTACCGCCACTTCGTGGGCGACCCGCCCACCGACCTGGCGCTGCACCCCAATTCGCCCGGCTACCGCCTGATTCTGAACAATATCCTGTTCCCGGCGGCGAAGAAGAAGCATCAGAAGACGTAAGCAAGAGGCAAGGAGCAAGGGGCAAGGGGCAAAGGGCAAGAGGCAAAGGGCAAGAGGCAAAATTTGAATACCGAATATTTTTTGCCCCTTGCCCCTTGCCCTTTGCCCCTTGCCTTTTGCCCTTTGCTTTTTGCTTTTTGCCTTTTTTTCGTTGTTTTGCCCATACGTATTTCAACTCCCCGTCAACGACATGAGCAAAACGCCGACACTCCTCTGCATTTCCAGCTATTTCAAGGGTAATGATTTTCTCCGCGGCGCCAAGGCCGCCGGGGCGAAAGTGTATTTCCTGACCTCCAAAAAACTCGAAGACAAGCCCTGGGCCCGTGAGGCCATCGACGAGATTTTTTACGTCCAGCAAGGTCCCAACAATGAGTGGCACATGCCCGACGTGATCAATGGCCTGGCCTGGCTCATGCGCAGTCACCAGATCGACCGCATCGTCGCACTCGACGATTTTGACGTGGAAAAAGCAGCCGAATTGCGCGAACATTTCCGCATCCCGGGCATGGGCCAGACCACGGCGCGCCATTTTCGCGACAAACTCGCGATGCGGATGAAAGCCCAGGAGGAAGGCATCAGGGTGCCGCCGTTTTGCGGACTGTTCAACGACAGCGACATCACCGAATTTTCAGAAACGGTGCCCACGCCCTGGATCGTCAAGCCGCGCTTCCAGGCTTCGGCGACGGGCATGAAAAAAATCTATTCCACCGAAGAACTCTGGCAACACCTGGCCACCCTGAGCGGCGACCGCCACAATTACCTCGTCGAGCAATTCAAACCCGGTGATGTGTACCATGTGGATGCCTTGTCGGAAGGCGGGAAGGTGATTTTTGCCCGCTGCTCGCAGTACCTGGCGCCCCCATTCGATGTGGCGCACGGCGGCGGGATTTTCCGCAGCGCCGTGGTGTCTTTCGGGTCGGCGGATGAAAAAGGCCTGCAAGCAGCGACCAAACAGGTCATGAGCGCTTTCGGGATGCAATACAGCGCGAGCCATACCGAGTTCATCAAAAGCCACGACGACGGCCAGTTTTATTTTCTCGAAACCTCGTCGCGCGTGGGCGGCGCGCACCTCGCCGAAATGGTGGAGTATTCTTCCGGCATCAATATCTGGTACGAATGGGCCCGCCTCGAAGTGGAAGTAGCCACCGGCGCGCCCTACAAACTGCCCAAGATCAACAACGATTATACGGGCATCATCGTCTCGCTCACCCGCCAGGAATGGCCGGACGACAGTTCGTTCAAGGACCCGGAAATTGTGTGGCGTATGCGGGACAACCCCTACCACATCGGCCTCATCGTCCGCTCGAAAAAACGGGAACGGGTGCTGGAACTGCTGGATGACTATGCCCAGCGCGTCCGGCAGGACTTTCATGCCAGTGCGCCGGCGCCGGAACGGCCGAAGAGCTAAAAGGGCAAAAGGCAAGAGGCAAAGGGCAAATTTTAACTACTGAATATTTTTTGCCCTTTGCCCTTTGCCTCTTGCCTCTTAAATTACCAGAACACAATATACAACGCCGCGATAATGCCCAACACCAGCACCATGCCCACCGTAAAGGAGGCCGAGGTACGGAACATCGTCCGGTCCACTTCGATGCCGTGAACGTTTTGCTGACCGCGTTTATCGAGCAGGCTCACCAGTACCATCAGGCCAACCAGGGCGAAAAACACCCAGCCCATGCGGTGCAGGAACGGCATCGTGGTAAATACCTTTTCCAGGATCAATCCGGTAGGTATCGTGGCAATAGCGCCGGCCAGGGCCGCATTGGCCGTGGTCTTTTTCCAGAAAAAGCCTAGCAGGAAGATGGCCACTACACCTGGCGAAATCAGGCCTGTGAAATCCTGAATGAATTGAAACGCTTGTCCGAAGTTGGACAACACCGGCGCCACAATCCCGCCGATGATCATCGCCACCACGATGGCGATACGGCCGGTGCGCACCATCGTCGCTTCGCTGGCGTCGCGGTTGAAATATTTCTTGTACAAATCCAGCGTGAAAATGGTCGAGATGCTGTTGGCTTTACCGGCCAGCGACGCCACGATGGCGGCGGTGAGCGCAGCAAAGGACAATCCTTTCAGGCCTGTCGGCAGCAGTTCGAGCAATACCGGGTAAGCGCGGTCGGGTTTCAAAGCCATGGTCGCGGAACCCGGTGCGTCCGGTCCGAGCATTTCCGTTTGGAAGTAGCCGTTTTGATACAGCAAAAACGCGGCGATACCGGGCAGCACGACGATGATCGGCATCATGAGTTTCAGGAAAGCAGCAAACAGCAGACCTGAGCGGGCCGTTTGCAGGTTGGCGCCCAGGGCGCGCTGCGTGATATACTGGTTGAAGCCCCAGTAGTTCAGGTTGGCGATCCACATCGCGCCAATGATCACCGCCACGCCGGGCAGTTTGGCGTACGCGTCTTCGAGGCCGCCTTTGCCGTCGGGCATCATCATCTGGCCCGGGTGCAGGATCATGTGAAAGTGCGGATCGGCTTTTTCCCGCAGGAGTGCCAGGCCCGACAAAGCGCCGTGGCCGCCAAAATGCTGGGCCACGAGATCGAGCGCCAAATAGGTCGTGGCCAGACCGCCGAGGATGAGCACCAGCACCTGGATCACGTCGGTATAGCCGATCACTTTCATGCCGCCCAACGTAATGATGACGGCGAAAATGCAGAGCCCGATGGAGCAAGCCGTGAAGCTAAATCCTGAAATCGTGCTCACCGCCAGCGCCCCGAGGTACAAAATGGAGGTCAGGTTGACAAACACGTACACCAGCAGCCAGAACACCGCCATGATGGTCGCCACCAGCGGACTGTAGCGCTGGGCGAGGAACTGCGGCATGGTGTAAATTTTGTTTTTCAGGTAAATCGGCAGAAAAAACACCGCCACCACGAGCAGGGTAGCCGCCGCCATCCATTCATAGGAGGCAATGGCCAAACCCATGGCGAAACCCGAGCCGGACATTCCGATGAATTGTTCGGCGCTGATATTGGAGGCGATCAGCGATGCGCCGATGGCCCACCAGGTGAGCGAGCCTTCCGCGAGGAAGAAATCTTTGGAACTGGTCTCTGCCGAACGTTTGCGCTGGTAGATCCAATAGCCATAGCCCGCCACGATGAGGAAGTAGATGAGAAAAACCAGGTAGTCTAAACCTTGTAGCTTGTTACCCATGCGATTGTTGTAAAATTTTTGGTGATAAGAAGCATTGACCAAATAAAACTCGGCACTGGTTAAGGCGGCCAAATATAGGACAGGAATTGGCGGAATGAAGAAATTCAGCGCCCGCTTTCGGGCTTGGAAAAATCTTTTTCCCGCCCTTGCCGCTTCGGACAAATTGCGTTTATCTTTGCGCTCCGCTTTCCGCACCTGGTATCGTGGCCGAGCGGTTAGGCACAGGTCTGCAAAACCTGCTACAGCGGTTCGAATCCGCTCGATACCTCCCAGAGTTTTAAAACCCGCCGTTTCTGCTGCGCAGAGACGGCGGGTTTTTATGTTTAATCGCCTGATCGTATTCAATAGTATTCCTTGATATACCCATACGCCTTTTCAAACAAGGCCTCCTCCTTGTGCAGCTGGTATTTCAGCAAAGTTTTACGCAATGACTTTTGCACTTCCCGTTCACCGGCAACGGTCGTTTGCCAACCGGGGAAACGAACGATTTTGACAATTTCGTCGATGTCGTTGACAATGCGCTCCACAACGGCCGGCGTTTGATCCGTCCGCATTTCCAGAAACAAATCGGATAAGGCAGTCTTTGCAGACTTGCGTTCCTCCGGCGTGTATACGTCCCGTTCGGCGATCAAGGTTTCCCGGGCTATCTGGCACAACTCTTTGATAAACTCCACGCTGCTGATCAGCCCTTGTTCAGCCCGTAGCCGGAGCTCTTCGAGCCGGTCGCCGAGTTTTTTGAACACCGGCATTCCTGGGTGACTCCGAAAACGGCCAATGAGAATATTGACCATTTTCTCAGCGCTTTTAGGGTCCTTTTTATGCATCAACTCGTCAATCACTTCGGCATCCAGAATGAGTTCCTCCATGTCGTCCACGACGCCGTCCACATGAATATGTTCATGGATCAATGCCGTAGTCTGGGCGCCCAAAGCATGCCAAAGCAATCGCCCATGATCATCAGTCAAAGGACGAACCGAGGTGTACACCTGGCTAAGCCAGCGATAATCAGCCTGAAAAAGGTTCAATGCGGCATCAGGACTTAGTGATTCCCAAACTTTGGAAAGTGAAACATAATCCAGCGCGAAGGCATCTCGTTTTTCGTTGGTGTCGAGACAATCCTGGGCAAGGCTCAGGCCTTCAAAACCTTCCACATTGCGATCGACGCCAGGGAAATGTCCCAGCGCTTTTTGCATCAATCCAGGCAGGAGATCGCGCAATTCTTGCAAATTGGTCACGACCGACTTAACCGATTCCTCATCGAATGCCAGCGCTCGGGCCGTGTCGTCGAACACGCCGAAATAATCCACGATGCGACCAAAGGTTTTATTGGGAAACAAGCGGTTGGTACGGCAAATCGCCTGCAGCAAGGTCTGGTCCTTAAGGGACTTATCCAGGTACATCGTTTGCAGGATGGGCGCATCAAATCCGGTGAGCAACTTGGCCGTGACGATCAGGAATTTTAAATCTGCATTCGGGTCATTGAACTGCTCCACGATTTTTTCTTGTTTGTCCTTGTCTACTACCCACGCCTCCTTGAACTCAAAAGTGTCGTTGGCCGAGCCCGAGATAACCACAGCGCTGCCTTCTTCGGCAAAATGACGGTCCATTTCCCGTTTGTACAAAACACATGCTTCCCGGTCGGGCGTAACAATCATGGCTTTGAATCCCTGCGGCTCCACGTGCTCCCGAAAATGCCGGGCGATATCGGTCACAATGGTCCGGATGCGCTCCGGCGATTTCAGAAATACGGCCATCTGGGCCGCTTTTTGGCTGAGCAGGTTTTTGTCGGCCTCGCTCAGGTCGTTGGCCATTTCGTTGAAGGCGATGTCGAGGTTCTCTTTGTCGATATGAATATTGGGCAATCGCGGCTCAAAATGCAGGCGCAGAGTCTGTTGGTCGCGGATGCTGTCCTGAAACGTGTACCGGCTCAAATAACCGCCCTGGTCCTGCTCGGCGCCGAAAGCCCAAAAAGTGTTTTTATCCGCTCGATTGATCGGCGTGCCGGTGAGCCCGAAAAGGAATGCATTCGGCAGTGCCGCGCGCATTTTTCGCCCCAGGTCGCCCTCCTGGGTGCGGTGCGCTTCGTCCACCATGACGATGATATTGTCGCGCAGGTTCATGTCGGGATAGGCATCCTTGAATTTGTGGATGGTCGCGACGATGATTTTGCGCGTATCGCGCTCCAGCAGGTCATGCAAGGCGCCGATGCTGTCGGCGTTGACGAGGTTGGGCACGTCGGCGGCAGAGAAGGTGCCTGTAATTTGGGAATCGAGGTCGATCCGGTCCACGACAATGATCACGGTCGGGCTTTTGAGATCAGCGGCCCTGCGCAATTTTTGAGCGGCAAACACCATGAGCAGCGACTTGCCCGAGCCTTGAAAATGCCAGATCAGGCCTTTTTTGATCACGCCCTCACTCACACGCTGAACGATGGCATTAGCGCCCTCATACTGCTGGTAACGCGCCACGACCTTGATTTTCCGCTTCTTGCTGTTGGTCGTGTAGAGGGTAAAATGCTGTAATACGTCGAGCAATACCGCTGGTTGAAGCAGATTGCTCATCTGCTGCCCCACATCCTGCAAACCCGCAAAATGGGCCAATTCGTTTTTCTCGTCCTCCAGTCGCCAGGGCGCCCAGAATTCAAGCGGGGTGCGTACAGCCCCGTAGCGAAACTCTTTTCCTTCGGTGGAAAAACTGAAAATATTGGGCACGAACAAATTAGGTACCGCATTTTCATATACGTCGTGGATGTCGGTAGCCCCGTCGAACCAGGATACAGCGGGGCGCACTGGCGTTTTGGCTTCGCCCACTACAACCGGAATACCGTTGATGAGCAGCACGATATCAGGTATTTTGGTCTCCCGCGTGCGGATTTTAAACTGGTTGGTACAGACGAAGGTATTGTTGAAGGGGCGCTCAAAATCGATCAGACGCACAGCGACGTGAGCGCCGTCACGACCAAAAGGCATGGTCATTTCGCCCCGCAGCCAGCGGGCAAACTCTTCGTTGGCGCGCACCAGCCCGACCTGCCCCACTGTAATCAGGATCGCCCTGAGCCGGTGCAGCACTTCCTCTGCGCGTTCTGCCTGGGCCGCAATCTCCGGGTTGATGCGCACCAGTGCCCTTTTTAATTCAGGCTCCACCAGCACCTCGGTGATCTCACGCTGGAGCCCGTCGGCAGACTGGTATTGCCAATGCAGTCGGGTGTAGCCCACAGCGGGTTCTTCTACCTGTCCGGCCAGGTTGAGGTTGACGCCGGTGAGACGGCGGACGATGAAGTTTTCGACGGAATTTTGTTCGTTGAAAGGCATAGGTGCAAGGCGGGATTTAGGACCAGCCAACCAGACGCCAAAGGAAACCAGACCCGTAAACGCTGGATGAATTCGGCTCCAAAATCGCTTATTTCCTGTTTATTCACAAAAACAAGGCCGACAATGCGCCCCTTACTGTTTTGCCTGCTTGCCCAGGCTGCCTTGCAGGCTCAATCCTTCATCCCGTCAGCCGACCAGGAGAAAGTTTTTCGAACTGCTCTGACCAGTGCGCCCAACTGCTGCGAAGGCATCCCCTTGAAAAAAGTTGACTATGAAATCGTGTACAACCAGCAAGACGGCTGCCGCTGCTTTTTTAAAAATGGAGAAAACTTGATCACCGCCGGCACCCCCAAACACAAGTTCCGTCCCCGCGAAGGCAAAGACCTGTATTTCCGCATCGTGTCCTACCACCCGTATCGCGACAGCCTGGCCGTATCGGTTCAGTTCAAAAACCGCAACGAGGAATTCGGCGAACAATTCCGCTCCACCATCACGGCCGGATTCCCCGATATGCCCAAAACTGGCGAGCTGCCGAATGGCCTCTTAAAGTCATACAACCTGAAAGACATGGACTCTGTGAAGAACTTGCTCGCCGACTTCCGCGACGAAATGGCGCAATTTTATGCCCGGAAAAAAGCCGACCCTACGGTTTCATTGGCCTTTCTCAAACCCTGTGTCGACCTGATTCAGAGAAATGTCACAAACCAATTCAAGGCCGAAAACTCGAGCCCGGAAGCCGTTTTTAACAGAGGTATTGCCATCATCGCCGATCTGGACAGTATTGCCAACGAGGAAGAATTGCTCAAAATCCTACGGGACGGCATCGCCAATTACCGCAAAGTGCTGACCTACAACACCCAAACCACCTTCGCGCCCGTCCAGATCCAGAATGCCGACGTGACGGAGGTCAACTTCCAGTGGTTCCGCGACGGAAAACCCACCCAGAGCACCCCCGCCACTTATTTCAACCGCGGCGGCTTCAAGATCGATTTCAGCGCAGGCCTCGTGGGTCATGGTTTGGTGGATCAAAATTTCACCACCACCCCGGTGCAGCGGGTTGATTCCTCGATGCAGGGAACGCCGCCCATGACCGTGTACGACACCACCACCCAGGCCCGCATCATCCGGCAAAAATCGTCCGACTTTACTGTCGACGGCGGCGTGTTCGCCCATTTTTACACACGGAACAGCTGCTGGCGACGGACCAATTTCAGCTTCTCCATCGGCGCAGTGCCCACCAAACGCAACGACCAACTGCGTATGCGCTATCTCGCGGGCTTTTCCGTGCTACTCGGCAGCGAACAACGCCTCGTAATCACTACCGGTGTGATCGGCGGCAACGTGACCCGCCTGGCCGAAAACCTGAAAGCCGGCGACAACGGCACCCTGCTGGACCCGCCCAAAG
>JBGAJY010000213.1:0-9472 GCA_044224705.1 Saprospiraceae bacterium | reverse complement strand
GGCGCCATCAAAATTGCCAACGCCTCGGTCGCGGTGGCATCCATGGCCACGACCTCCTTTTTCGGAGCGTTCACCGAGCCGTTTTTTCTCCGGCAAAAAATCAAATGGTACGAGGTGGCCCTCGGCATCCTGATCCTGCCGGGCATGGCGCTCATTGCGGGCAATATCGACTGGACGATGCGCCTTGGGCTTGGCGTGGGTATCCTCGGCGCGTTTTTGGCAGCGGTATTTACGGCCCTCAACAAGCGCATACTTGAACAAAACCCTTCGCCACCGCTGCTGATGAGCCTCACGGAGTTGTTCGGCGGACTGATGGTCACGACGGTGGTCCTGCCCTTCGTCTGGTTTTTCGTGCCGGCTCAGGCCCAACTCCTGCCGCACGACTGGGACTGGCTGTGGATGTTTGTGCTGGCCTGGCTCTGTACTTTGCTGCCTTATTACCTGACGCTCAAAGCGATGCGTCATATTTCAGCTTTTGCCACCAACCTGACCATCAACCTTGAGCCGGTTTACGGCGTTTTGCTGGCAGCACTGGTTTTTCATGAACACCGGGAGCTGAGCCCGAATTTTTACTTCGGTGTTGTCGTTATCTTACTGGCTGTATTCAGCCACCCTTTTTTGAAAAAATTCTTTGAAAAAAACGAGCCGGCCGGTTCGCCGGCTTCCTGAATCATGTTGCTGAAATGGCTTTTCACTGCCCTGGCGGTTTTGTGGTTGATCCAGGCATTGCGCCCCTACTTCACCATCCAGCCCAGGCCTCCGCAGCAGCCACCTTCCGCCCCGCGGCCCGGGCAAACCGCTTCGTTCCAGGCTCCCGGAGAAGATGGAGAATACATTGATTATGAAGAAATTAAATGACTGTGGAGATCCTGTATAAAAATAACCAGTTGCTGGTTGCCAACAAACCGCCGGGCATTTCAGTCCAGGCCGACCTGACCGGCGACCCTTCCTTCCTGCAAATGGCGGAAGCCTATTGCCGCCACCCGCTGTTCCTGATCCACCGCCTCGACCGGCCGGTGAGCGGCGTCGTGGCTTTTGCCAAAACCAAAACAGCGGCGGCGAACCTCAGCGCTCAATTGCGCGATCGCACAGCGGAAAAAGAATACCTGGCCGTCGTACAAAACCCGCCGCCCGAAACCTCCGGCACGCTGGTGCATTTTATCCGGAAAAATGCTGCGAAGAACCTCACAGTAGCCTATCCGGACGACAAGCCCGGCAGCGAAAGAGCCGAGTTGCGCTACCAATTGCTGGGCAGCAGCGATCGTTATCATTTTATTCATATTCAATTGATTACGGGGCGTCACCATCAGATTCGGGCCCAACTCGCGGCCATCGGCTGCCCGGTGAAAGGCGACGTTAAATATGGCGCGCGGCGCGGCAACAAGGACCGTTCCATCCATTTGCACGCCTGGAAACTCGCGTTTGACCATCCGGTGTCGGGCGAGCGCGTGAGCATCGAGGCGCCTTTGCCGGCAGGCGATCCCATATGGGCGGATCTGGTAGGCCGGAATTTATTCCGGCCAGATTCACCAGGTTCGAACCCGGAATAAATTCCGGGCTACCAGACATGGAAACGGGGACGCTGCTTACGCGGCATCCCCGTTTTCCTGCTGTTGGTTGTTTTGAATAAGGCCAAGGCCTGTTGATTCCTGGTTGTATTGCTTAGTCGAGCGACTGGTTAGCGGCGTTGGCGCTGTTCACCAAGCCCTGGTATTCCAGCGGCGTGAGGTTGTCGAGGCAGAAGTTGATCGGGTTGATCGGGTTGCCTTTGTAATGCACTTCGTAGTGGAGGTGCGGGGCGGTGGAAAGACCCGTATCGCCGACATCGCCGATTTTGTGGCCTTTTTTCACCTTTTCGCCTACGCGTACATTCATGCGGCTGAGGTGACCGTAGAGGGTTTCGTAGCCGTAGCCGTGGCTGATCTTGACGCAATTGCCGTAGCCGTGGTGCCAGCCGGCTTCCACGACAACGCCATCGCCCGAAGCCTGAACGGCGGTGCCGATACGGGCCGGAAAGTCGAGGCCGGCGTGAAACTTGCGCACTTTATAAACCGGGTGGATGCGGTAGCCGAAGCCCGAGAGGGTGCCGATGCTTTTTTGCAGTTTGTCTTCGCGGACGGGTTTGATGCTGGGCATGGAGGCCAGCATTTTTTGCTGGTTATTGGCCATCTGCTGGATGGTATCGAGCGATTTGCTTTGCAAAGAAAGCTGACGGCTCAACAGATCAACTTTTTCAATGGTGGAGCGGATGGCGTTGCCGCCGTATTTGAAAGCCGCAAGTTCGGGGTGCGCTTCGTGGCCACCGACACCGCCGTTCCAGACACCCGGGTCAATCGGGTCCATGCCAAAAACGGCGCGGTGAACGCCTGCATCACGATCCTGAATATTCTGGAGGACTTTGGCCATCATATCCAGCTGTCCGCTGATCTGGCCGTATTTGTATTCCATCTGATCGATCTCGCGCAGCAACTCTTTTTCGCGGGGCGAGGGGAACCAGGTGTAAAGAAGGGCAAGCAGGATGAAAGAGGTAACGAGTACGACGGAGAAAAACCCGAAGGCTTGCCAGATACGCGTTTTGAGGGGAATGACAACTTTCTCGTAGGTAAGGGTGTGAATGTTGTAAACAAACTTCTCTTTTCTGCCCATACTAGGTGGATTTACCAGTTGAATCGAACGTGTGAGCACTTCCGGTTCCGCGGTATAAACAACCCAGACGCAGGGCCTGTGTCATTTAAAAACGGACTGAAGTTGTAAGATTCCGAACTTGCCGGGTAGGCGGATTAAAAACTGTTGGCGGGTGGCGTTCGGAACACAACACGTTAGCCGATGATTCGCCTGGTTTGTTAGAGTCGGTATTTTCGGTAATTGGTTTTCCGTTTGACCGGAGCACAAATGTAGAAAAGCGTCTATAGCTGGCAAAACTTTTTGTCCGAAATTTACCTTTTTAGCGCTTTTTCAAACAAAAAGCGGCCCGTTTGGGCTATTTTCCGGCACTTTAACACTCTTTCCACAACATTATTTTTGGTTAATACGGGTTTCCCCGATACGGGAAAACCCTGGGAAAAATGGTTAAACCCATTATTTATCGGAATCGGTGGCCAGGTCAAGGATCATGATCTTCTGCCAGATTTTGGCGGCCAGGCCCTGGGTCAGCGACTCCTGGTCGTTGACGGCGCTGAGCACCACGGGGTCGTCCATATTCTGTGCAAAAAGGGCGGCGATCTTGCTGTTCAGCGCCAGCAGTTCCGAGCAATAATCGAGGTAGCGGGTGAGCTCGTATCGGGAGAGGTTGCGCTTGGGGGAGGATTGCGTAGCCGTGAAAGTCGACAACATGTGGGCTGGATCCTTGGTCAGCTGGTGCATATCGACCACGTGTGCGATACTACGCAAGCGGTGCAGGGCTTCCAGGGCCGAACGGCGCTTGAGCCGGGTTTCGAGATTAATCAGAAAGAACAGGCCCAAACCCAGCAGAATGAGGTCGTTCATCGCCGATTCCGCGACCTGGATGAAATAACCGAAGTCGTCCATTTTGATCCGGATTTCCGGAAGCAGCACTTTCACGGCACCGATGGCCACGAACACGAGCAGGGCGCCGGCCGCCCAGGTCGCTACCCGGACGAGCCAGATGGGCCGGCTCAGCCGGTCGGCAAGGGCTTCACATTCGACCGCCAGCCGCCGGAATTCCAGGCAAACCTGCAACAAGCCCGAGTCCGGAAAACGATCGGCGATGCGCTGTTCCAGTTTTTCAATGGTTCCAAACAGCGGCCCTGAACGCAGCTCGGTAAACCGGTCGCCGCGTTGGGCGATGGGTGTGAGGGCCGGGAGGAGACGATGGAAGATGGGCATTGGCGCGTTATTGTTATTTACCACGGAGACACAGAGACACGGAGAAATAACTCGCTGTCTCTGTGTCTCCGTGATAAATAAGCCTGGGTTATGATTCTACAATTCTAATTCCCAATTCCTCCAGTTGTTTGTGTTTGATCGCATCCGGCGCATCGATCATCATATCGCGGCCCTGGTTGTTTTTCGGGAAAGCGATGAAGTCGCGGATCGAGTTGGCGCCGTTCATCACGGCGTTGAGGCGGTCGAAGCCGAAAGCGATGCCGCCGTGCGGGGGCGCGCCGTATTCGAAAGCGCCGAGCAGGAACCCGAATTGCGCTTCGGCCTCTTCGGGCGTGAAGCCCAGGAGGCGGAAGTTGCGGCTTTGCAGATCGCGGTCGTGGATACGGATAGAGCCGCCGCCGATCTCGACGCCGTTGAGCACCAGGTCGTAAGCGTCGGCACGGATGCTTTTGAGCACGGCACGGTCGTCCGAATCCATTTTGGGGATGTCGGCGGCTTTTGGCGAGGTGAAAGGGTGGTGCATGGCGAAGAAGCGGGCTTCATCTTCGTCCCATTCGAGCAGGGGGAAGTCGACGACCCAAAGCGGCTTGAAGTCGTCCGGCTTGCGGAACCCGAGGCGGGAGCCCATTTCCAAACGAAGTTCGGAGAGTTGTTTGCGCGTTTTTTCGTCTTCACCACAAAGGAGGAAGAGCAGGTCGCCAGGTTTGGCGCCGCATTTTTCCAGCCAGATTTTCAGGTCCTCGGGGCTGTAAAATTTGTCGACGGAAGATTTGACCGAGCCGTCGGCCTCGTATTTGACGTAGACGAGGCCTTTCGCTCCGATTTGTGGGCGTTTGACCCATTCGGTGAGTTCGTCGATCTGTTTGCGGGAGTATTCGGCGCAGCCGGGGGCGCAAATGGCCACCACCGATTCGGCGCTGTCGAACACGGGGAAACCCTTGCCTTTGGCCACCTCCGTGAGGTCGACGAACGACATGTCGAAGCGCAGGTCGGGCTTGTCGGAGCCGTAGAGGCGCATGGCTTCGTCGTACTGCATGAGTGGGAAGTCGGGCAGTTCGATGCCGAGCGTTTCGCGGAACAGGTGTTTGGTCAGTCCCTCGAAAGTGCGCAGGATATCCTCCTGGTGCACAAACGACATTTCACAGTCGATCTGGGTAAATTCCGGCTGGCGGTCGGCGCGCAGGTCTTCGTCGCGGAAGCATTTGACGATCTGGAAATATTTGTCAAAACCGGCGACCATCAGGATTTGCTTGAAGGTTTGGGGCGACTGCGGCAGGGCGTAAAACTGGCCCTTGTTCATGCGACTGGGCACTACGAAGTCGCGGGCGCCTTCGGGCGTGCTTTTGATCAGGTTGGGCGTTTCCACTTCAAGAAATCCTTCGCCGGCGAGGTATTTGCGCGTTTCGATGGCGAGGTTGGAGCGGAAAACGAGGTTTTTCTGCACGGCATTGCGGCGCAGGTCGAGGTAACGGTATTTCATGCGCAGGTCGTCGCCGCCGTCGGTGTCGTCCTGGATGGTAAAAGGCGGCGTTTTGGCCGTGTTCAGCACTTCGAATTCGGTGACGCGGATTTCGATCTCGCCCGTGTCGCGGTTGGGATTTTTGGAGGTGCGTTCGCGAACGATACCCGTTGCGCGGATCACAAATTCGCGGCCCAGGCGACGGGCGCGGGTGCAGAGTTCGGCATTGTCGTCCATGTCGAACACGAGCTGGGTGATGCCGTAGCGGTCGCGGAGGTCCACGAAGGTGAGGCCGCCGAGGTCGCGGCTGATGGCCACCCAGCCGGCGAGGGTGACGGTTTTATTGGCGTCCGAAAGGCGGAGATCGTTGCAAGTGTGCGTGCGGTACATGATAAAGGATAGATTTTGCGTGATGGGGCTTTTGAAAAGCGCCGCGAAGGTACGGGAAAGGCGGAAAAAGGGTGCAGAAGTTCCCAAAGTTGGCTTTTTTGATTGGGAAGAGGCATTACAGGGATTTGAGTTTGATGGGGCAGGGATGGTATTTTCTACGGCGGGTGTTTTTTCGACAGGATAAACATGATCGACATGATTTTATCCGGCCTGCTTCGCCGGCGGGTGTGCTGAAGTCGGCGGAGCCCACGCTCCTCTCGTTAATCATGTTTAGCCTGTCGAAAAAAGTTTGTCGGGGGGAAAGCCTATACATTCTACCCTTAATTCTCCTGTAATCATCACTTGTCATTCAAAACCAGAAAAGGTTTTTTGCTTTCTTGCCTGCGAAATCTCCCTGTCATGGTCCATTATCAACTTTTAATCTTCATCACGCTGCTGTTCGTCGTCTCTATTCTGACGATGCTGAGCACCAAGCTGCGCATTTCCTACCCGATTTTGCTGGTGATTGCCGGGCTGGGCATCAGCCTCCTGCCGGGGGTGCCCGATGTGGGAATGGACCCCGATTGGGTGTTCTACGTATTCCTGCCGCCCTTGCTCTACGCGGCCGCCTGGAATACGTCGTGGAACGATTTCTGGAATTTCAAGCGTCCGATCGGGCTGCTGGCTTTCGGGCTCGTTTTTTTCACGGCGACAGCGGTGGCTTACGTGTCGAGCGCGCTCATTCCGGGTTTTACACTGGCCATGGGTTTTTTGCTCGGGGGCATCATTTCACCGCCAGATGCCGTAGCGGCGACGAGCGTTTTACAAGGTTCGAACCTGCCCAAACGCATCATCACCATTCTCGAAGGTGAGAGCCTCGTGAACGACGCCAGCAGCCTTATCGTCTTCCGTTTTGCCCTGGCGGCTATCCTGACAGGGCAGTTCGCCCTGCAGACGGCCGTATCCGAATTTTTCATGGTATCGATCATGGGCATAGTCGTTGGCCTGGCCATTGCGCACCTCGTGTACGTGGTGCACCGTTTTTTGCCCACTTCTTCGAGTATCGACACGGCGCTGACGCTGATCACACCGTATTTCATGTACATCGCAGCCGAGCAATTTCACTATTCCGGGGTGCTGGCGGTGGTCAGCGGCGGCTTGTTTCTGAGTTTTCGCGCCCACGAAATACTGACTTACGAAAGCCGCATCCAGACCCGATACGTGTGGGAAACCTTGCAGTTTTTGCTCAATGGCATTGTTTTTATCCTCATCGGCATGCAACTCTCGGCGGTGGAAGCGGGGCTTGAAAAATCCTCGCTGGGCCAGGCGTTGGGGTACGGCTTGGTCATCAGTCTACTGATCATCGTCATCCGTTTGGTATGGGTATTCCCGGCGGCGTACCTGCCGCGCCTGCTGAGCCGGCGCATCCGCAACCGGGAGCCGCGGCCCTCGCCGCAGGGCGTTTTTGTGGTCGGATGGAGCGGCATGCGCGGACTGGTGTCCATTGCTTCGGCGCTGGCGGTACCGCTCACGCTGCCGGGCGGCGAGGCCTTTCCAAACCGCAACCTGATCCTGTTCATCACCTTTGTGGTGATCGTAGTTACCCTGGTGTTTCAGGGTTTGTCGCTCCCGCTCGTCACCCGTTGGTTGAAAGTCGAAGGAGAAAACGACCACCCGTTGCAGGAGCAGCAGGTTCGGTTGCGCCTGGCCAATGCCGTGGTGGCGTTCCTGGAAGCGCAATACGCTGATCAGACGGCCGGAAACGAAACTTTCGCCCGCGTTAAAGAGCGCTACGAACGCATGGTGGAGCACACCAGTAAAAAACTGACGGAACAGGAAACGGAGCAAAGCCCACCGGCTTTCCTGACGGGATACCGCAAAATGTTGCTGGAAATCATCGGCATCCGCCGGGAGGAAATCCTCCGCATGCGAAGCGAAAAGATTTTTTCGGAGGAATTGCTGCGCGAAAAAGAACACGAACTTGACCTCGAAGAAGCGCGGCTGAACCGCTGATCAGTGTTGTTCGGAGACGTACAAAATCGTGTCGATCTTCGGACGGCCGTTCAGCGAAATGTTGACCGGCAGACTGCCGTACACAATGGGCGGGAAGTAATTGTCGTCATGAGAAATAGCGATCAGCCAATGATGCCCTTCGGGCACGGCAGCGATACAGCCCCGGGCATCGGCGTCGGTGCGCACCGAGTCGTCAAAGTAGGCGGAAGGGCGGTTGTAACCCGGGAAAGAATCGGTGTTGAACTTGACGTACACCATGGAATTCGGCACGGGCACGCCGTGGTGTTGTGTGCGCACGCAGATTTCCGTTGGCAAAGGCGTATCTTCCGTGGCCGCAGGGCGGCAGGCGGCGAAGGCAAGGAGCAGGAGCAACAAGTAGCGGTGCATCAAAACGGGTCTGATTTTCATAAGGAACGCTAAAAATGGCTCAGGTGTTTTTGAGGCAATTTTTCAAAAAACAGCATGTCAGCCATTTCAGAATTAAATTCTTTAAAAAGGCATCGATTATTTTCCGAACTGGATTTTTTGTAAAAATTTTTCCCGTTCAAAAAATTATATTTTTTCAGCCGGATATTTTTTCTCTAATTTTGTCCCGCCAAATCAAGCCGCCTCACCACTTCACCCGGCTCTAACCAGACCACACCACCATGGCTACTTCGACGAAAAAGCCCTCCGCCAACGGCGCCACGAGTGCTGCCATCCCCGGCAACCGCATCATCACACTCGACGAGTTCATCATCCGCTCGGAAAAAGATTTTGAATACGCCACGGGCGAGCTCACCGGCCTTTTGCGCGACATCGGCGTGGCCGCCAAAATCGTCAACCGCGAAGTGAACAAAGCCGGACTGGTCAACATCACCGGCGCTTCGGATTCGGGCGAAAACACCTCGGGCGACATGCAGCAAAAGCTCGACGTGTACGCCAACGAAAAACTCATCGAGTGCCTGCGGAATTCGGGCGAATGCTGCGCCGTTGCCTCCGAAGAGAACAAGGACATTATCCTGATTCCGCCCGTCGGCACCAAAAAGAGTCATTACGTCGTGATGTTCGACCCGCTCGACGGCTCCTCCAACATCGACGTCAACGTGAGTGTAGGCACCATTTTCGCCATTTACCGCCGCAAAAGCGCGCCCGACGGCCCCGCCAACCTCGACGATTTTCTGCAGCCCGGCACCCGCCAGGTGGCCGCCGGATACGTGCTCTACGGCACCTCCACCATTCTGGTGTACACCACCGGCAACGGCGTCAACGGCTTTACGCTCGACCCCTCCATCGGCGAATTCTGCCTGAGCCACCGCAACATGCGCATCCCTGAAAACGGCCAGACCTACTCCGTGAACCAGGGCTACTACTCCAAATTTGACCTCGAAATGCGCCGTTACATCGACCAGTGCTCGGACATGAACTACGGCCTGCGCTACATCGGCTCCATGGTCTCCGACGTGCACCGTCTCCTGATCCAGGGCGGCATTTTCCTCTACCCCAGCACCCGCAAATACCCGAAAGGCAAACTTCGCCTCCTGTACGAGTGCAACCCGCTCTCCATGATCGTGGAGCAGGCCGGCGGCAAAGCCATCAATACGCAGCTCAAACGTATTCTCGATATGGTGCCGGGCGAATTGCACCAGCGCAGCACCATCGCTATTGGCTCGCCCATGATGGTGGACGAACTGAAAGCGTTTATCGAACGGTATTCGGCGTTGCCTTTGTAGTGTGGCTTTTGCTGGCGCGAGGCTTCGCCTCGTGCCGTCGTTCCTGCGAGGCTCAGCCTCGCCCGATGCAAGG
>JBGAJY010000212.1:0-9454 GCA_044224705.1 Saprospiraceae bacterium | reverse complement strand
GAAGTCGCCGTCGCTCAGGTTGTATACTGTGGTGAATGGTGGAAATTGAAACGTGACGGACGAGGCCTGCACAGGGCTGAATTGCTGAACAGATTTCACCGAAGCGATGGACTGTATCTGGGATTCCGCATTGTTAGCAGTATAAAATGTGCGCAACAAAAGGTGGTTTGCCTGGTAACGCGGCCACTCGGATCCACTCTGGAAAATGCTCTCCGGGCCGGACCCACTGATCCCGGCTATGCTCGCCGAGGTATTGTTAAAAGCCAGTTTGAAGCCGGTCAGCCAGGAATCAGCCACCGTAAAAGAATCCACGACCTGTCCTTGCAGGTTGGTTTTTATTAATTTAGTGAAATCACTTTTCCAGCCCATGAACCAAAAGCCGTCGTCGACCTGTTCAAAATCGCTCACGTAAAACGGGATGCTGCCCAGCACCGCATACCCGGTTTCGTCAAAGCGGACAAAGCGTTTTTGGACGTTGTCGTAAGTAAAATTGCCCTCCGGCAGGGCGAGCACTTTGTTCACAAAAGCATAGGGCGGCAGGCTTTCCGAAAATTCCAGCGCGTAGTCGTGACTGCCGGGAGGGCCGGTTTGCCGCCAGACCTGCATGTGCGGGTAGCCCACGGCTGCAAAATCCTCCGTTCCCGGAATAAAAGCCAGATCGTAAATGGGCTGATTCGGATCGTATGCGACCGACCAGAGCACGTCGCCGTTCAGGTAATCATAAGCGACAATTTGGTCGCCACCTATACAGGTCACGGCGCTGTCGGGCGCCAGAGCCATTTTTCCCGACAAAAACCCGAATGAGCCGGAAGACTGCCAGCGCAGGAGGCCGTCGGGGCCGTAGGAAAACAGGCTGGTCTGGTCATTGATCACGTCGCACAGCGTCGAATTGGTGCTCAGCATGAAGCCGCCGTCCGGCAGCGCGAGCGCATCGATGACGGAGTGCACTTCCGACGCCGGCGCGGGAACCACGATGCGCTGGCTGATTTGGCCGTTGGCATTGTAAATCACGGCAAAAACAGTGTCGACAAACAATTCACCGGGCGCACGCACGCCGGTTCCGGCCGCCAGAAAACGGCCGTCGGACAAGGCGCAGAGTACATCGGGTGAGGTGTTGAATCCGAAACCCAGAGCGTGATCGTGGGTTTGGGCCTTTAAGGAAAGGGAGAAGCAGGCGATGATCGCCAGGGCGAAGAGATTTTTCATAACAGATGGTGTTTTTGGGTAAAAGACGGCGCGCGCGTTCAAAAACGTTGGTTTCGCTCGGCAGTTTTGTTAAAAAATCATGGCCCGATCACCAGCTTGCCGCGCCATTTTCCCGCCTGGAAAAAGTAAAAACCGGGCGTCCATCCCCTTGTCGAAACCTGCGTGAACGCAGTGCCGGCGCCGGCCTGGCCGCGTTCGACCATTCGTCCGTATGTGTCAAAAATTTGGTAGTCAACAGTTTCTGTTAATTCAGCCGGCCATTCCACCACAAATTCGCCGAAAGGAGCCGGGTTGGGGAAAATCCGGAGTGGCCCGCCCGCTGCGGCCCCGCCCGTTTCCGTTGAAATGGTATGGCAAAAGGCGTCGTCGCTGTGGTCGGCGTCGGGGCGGCCGTTGGGAGCGGCGGTCCAGAAGCAGTATTGGATGGGGAAATTCGCCTGACCCAGGGCCGCAACATCGCCGAAATCAAACCAGGCTGCTTCGCCCGGCGGCAGGCTGAAGTGGTCAAAATGCCGGCGCACCGACGGTTTCATGTAACATATGTCGTAGTATTCGTTCCATGAAAAGTGGATCAACACGTCGATGGAGCGCAAAGTGTCCGCGCCGAAATTGGTCACCTGTACCTGGAAATTGCCGCCACTCAGGTTATAAACTGTAAAAACAGGAGGCGCGAAAACACTGTCGGTTATGACGTGCACAGGATCGATTTGTTCCACAGCGGTCAAACCCGCATTCTCCGGGAGCATTACCGGAATGTCGAAACTTCTCTTTTCCAGCCACAAATGCGTGGCGTCGTAGGCATACGGGCCGCCTCCCAAATTGCTGCCCGGCCCCGATCCGCTAACACCTGCCAGCACAGCAGTGTCTCCGGAAACGGTCGCCAGGCTGCCCCAGCGCCAGTCATCCCCAAAACTATGGGAGCCCAGCATTTGCCCGTTGCCCGATATGTTCAGCAGCCAAAACCGGTTGTCTTTTTCAGCGCTTATCCAAAACAGCGAATCGACTTTAGCCAAGCTATGGAAGTCGAAACCGACAGGCGCCTCGTAGACGGGATTTTGCGTTGCCTCGTCGTAGCGGATAATTTGCTGGTTGTAACTGTCGAGGGCATATATCCCATCGTTCGTGGCAAGCACCTGATGAAAAAAAGCGAAAGAAGGCTGGTTTTCGCCAAAATCCTGATAATAATTGTGCTGATCGGGTGGTCCGAATTGCCGCCATATTTGCAAATTCGGAAGGCCCACGGCAGCAAAATCCCAACTGCCAGGGATAAAATCAAGGTCATAAATCTGTGATTGACCGGGCAGTTGGGCTTCCCACAAAACCTCTCCGGTCAGATAGTTAAAAGCGGTCAGCAGGTTGCCCTGCACGCCGAGAACCTGGCCGTCCGGAGTCAGTTCCAGGCGACTGGGCAGATAATCAAAGCTAAACGGCTGTGCCCAAAGGCTCCAGCGAAGCGTCCCTGCGGGGTCATAACCCAACAGGGCCGAACCATTGCCTGCCACATCGCACTCGGTAGCCGCGATGCTCACCACGAAACCGCCATCCGGCACAGGTAAAACATCATTGACAAAGCGCACTTCGCCGGGCGGATAAGCAAGAATGAACCGGTTTTCAATTTGTCCGGAGGCATTAAAAATGACTGCAAAAAGGGAGTCTGTGAAAATTTCGCCTGGCGCCGTTTCCCCTCGCCCGGTCACCAGATATCGTCCGTCGGCCAGTTGACACAGCGATGCAGGGGTGGTATTATAGCCGAATGACAGGGCGTGTTCGAAAGTTTGGGCGGGAAGGCAAGAGGAAATCAAAGCAAACGGCAGGAAAAGGAATAGTTTTTTCATGGTTGATCGTTTTTTGTACATCCAGTTGGAATTGTAAAAAACAAAGTAGGTCAACTGGAAAAAATAGAGCCCTGGTATTGTTGTTTTTTGACGAATAATAACAAAAAAACCGTGCCGCCACTGGCGACACGGGTCCTTTTGTTTTTCGATTTATTTCCCTAAAAATCAGTCGCTTACCGGAAGCGCAAGTGTTTGATCGAGTAGTAGCAGATCGTGCCGAAGCCTATTGCCAGCATCGAGTGGAACATCACAAAAGCCGTGTTTTTGGTGCGGATACCGACGATGACCGCCACGGTAAAGATCAGCGCCATGACGCCTTCGGCGATCGTGACCCAGGAAATCTTTTTGGCAACGTAGCTCGCTTTGGTGAACTGCTTCTGTTCGCCGTCGATACCGTATTTCGGCGTGCGTACGAAAGCGGAGGCTTTGCCCATCAGGCCTTCGATCACGGCCACTGCGTTGTACAGCGAGAGGCCCATGGAGATGGGCATGAAGGACAGGAAGAGTCCGAAGAAGCGCACTTTTTCCCAGAAAGTGGCCGGGGCCGTGCGGTTCAGGGCGGCAGTGATGTTGGCCGTGTAGGAGATGCCTGCTACCGAGAACAGGCCCAGCACCGAGAACGACAGGAAGTGCGTCGAGATGCCCAGTTCGCGGAAAGCGAAGGCGAGCGGAATGCTGCTCATGGCGGCGATGAACACCCAGAGGAACACGCCGTAGGCCAGCAACTGGCTGGTCGCGTGCAGTTTCTGTGTCAGGTTCAGTTTGTTGCCGCTTTCTTTCCAGATCAGGTGCAGCAGTTTGCGGGCGTTCTGGGCGCCGCCTTTGTTCCAGCGGAACTGCTGGCCTTTGAGGCCGTTCATTTCCACGGGCAATTCGGCGGGGCTTTCGAGTTTTTCCAGGTACTGGATTTTGTAGCCGAGGATTTGAGCGCGGAAGCTCAGGTCGAGGTCCTCGGTCAGGGTGTCGCTTTGCCAGCCACCGGCTTCGCCGATGACGTTTTTGCGCCATACGCCGGCGGTACCGTTGAACTGGAGCAGCAGGTTGCCGTAGGAGCGGCCGGCTTGTTCGACGGTGAAGTGGACGTTGAGTTGCAGGGCCTGAAGTTTGGTCAGCAGGCTGTAATCAGCGTTGATGTGCTCCCAGCGCGTCTGAACGATGCCGACTTTGGGGTCTTCGAAGTAGGGGATGGTCGTGCGGAGGAAGTCGGGGCGGGGCGTGAAGTCGGCGTCGAAAATGGCAATGAAATCGCCTTTTACACGCGGCATGGCTTCCTGCAGTGCGCCGGCTTTGTAGCCCTGGCGGTTCACGCGGTGGATGTGTTCGATGTTGAAGCCTTTGGCTTTCATCTCGGCTACTTTGGCGGCCACGATGCCCACGGTTTCGTCGGTGGAGTCGTCCAGCACGTGAATTTCAAAGCGTTCTTTCGGGTATTCCTGGGCTGCGACGTAGTCGATGATGCGTTCTGCGACGTACATTTCATTGTACATCGGCAGTTGCACGGTGACGAACGGCACTTCCACGTCGTCGGCTGCGTACTGGCGGTACTTGATTTCCGGATTTTCCCGGTGGTATTTTTTGTACAAATAAAGGAGGTGAAACTGCAGCAGGCAGTAGATGGTCACCGCGCTCATGGCGATGAAGTAGATGAACAGCATCAGGTAGCCGAAGTCGACAAAGGCTTGATACTGCAGAGCGTCGAAGAGCGATTTTAGACCGTACATATTGAGTTTGAGTTGCGATTTTAGCGTTTTCCGGTTAGGAGTTGTGTTGCAATCAGTTGGTTGACAAAGATTTGAATATCGTGTACAAAATTTTCCAGCCAGCCCGAACGGAACCTTTGAGCGTACCCGACACTTTGCTTTGGCCGCCGGCGCGCTGCCGGTAGCGCAGGGGTACTTCCGTGCAGCGGAGCCGGTGCTGAGCGGCTTTAACCTGCATTTCTACCGTCCAGCCGAAATTGCGGTCGCGCATGTCGAGCGCGAGCAGGGCTTCGTAGCGGATGGCCCGGAATGGACCCAGGTCGGTGAAGCGGTAGCCCCAGAACCAGCGGATCAGCAGTGGCGCGAGCCAGTTGCCGAAGCGTTGGGGGAGCGTCATGGCGCCTGGTTCGAGGCCTCCAAGGAGGCGTGAACCGATGACCAGGTCGATGTCGTCGTTCAAAATCGGACCCACCACTTTTGGCAGGTCTTCGGGGTAATCCGAGTAGTCGCCGTCGAGAAAGACCACAATATTTGGCCGTTCGGACGGGTGCATGGAGGCAAGGTAACGCATCCCGGCGAGGCATGCAGCCCCGTAACCTTTCTCAGGTTCGTTCACGACCACCGCGCCGAGGCTTTGGGCGAGCGGGGCAGTGTCGTCCGTGGAGCCGTTGTCGCAAACGACGACCTGACGAACCCAGTTTTTAGGCAGGTCGGCCAGGACGAGGGGCAATGATTTTTCCTCGTTGAAAGCAGGTATCAGCACATCAATGAACGGAAGCGGTTGCGGGGTGCCGGGCATACTTTTTTACAAAAAATTGATTTTCAATGAAGTAGCCTTTTTGCCAAAACCCGCACGGGGAAAACAAGCCCGGAGTCCGCCATTTGCCTATGCGAAATGCCCGGTTCAAATCACCCAGCGCCCGCTTCGGCGCTGCAAAGTTAATCACGCCGTTAAGGAAAGGTTAAAAAGTTTTAAGACGGGGCTTGTTAAAGTTTAGCAAATGGCGACAGGCGGCCGGAGCGGGCAGGCAGTGATGCGTGAATTTTTAAAAATGACCAAACATGATTCGGAAGCCTTTTAAAAATAGGGGCGGCGGCCAAATCATGTCCTAAATGACTTAAAAGCGACCACCAACGCATGGTTCGTCCTGCTGAGTGTTAAGACTTTTAACATTTGCTCTCCGGTAGTCCGGAATTTATTCCTGGCAATCACCTTCCCGGCTTGTTTTGCCCGGAATAAATTCCGCGCTACCGGAGGAGGCGCTACTTTTGCCCTCCACCATTCCGTTTACCTATGACAAACTGGCTCAAAACTGCCGTACTCGCCTTCCTCGCGCTGTCTCTCCTGCTCACCTTTTGCCAAAAAGAGCGCTTCACGACCGACCCGAACGACCGGCTCGAATTTTCCACCGATACCCTGCGTTTCGATACGGTGTTCACCGAACTCGGCTCCGCGACGCGGATTTTGAAAATTTACAACCGCCACAAGGAGAGCCTTCGCGTGAGCCGGATCTACCTCGAAAACGGCGCGGCCTCGAAATTCAACCTCAACGTGGACGGCCTGCCGGGCCGCGAACACAGCGACCTGGAAATCGCGCCGAACGACAGCTTGTACATTTTCGCGGAGGTCACGATCGATCCCGATGCTCCGCTCAGCGCCAGCCCTTTCGTGGTAGACGAAAACCTCGTGTTCGAAACCAACGGCAACACGCAAAAAGTGGTGCTCGAAGCCTGGGGCCAGAATGCCAATTACATCCCCTCGCGTTTTTCGGCCGACAGCACCACGTATTTCGGCTGCAACGGCGGCGAATGGGTGTGGGACGACCCCCGGCCCTATGTCCTGTACGGGCAGGTGGGTATTGGCGATTGCATCGTGCGTATCCCGGCTGGGACACATATTTACGTACACGGCGGCCTCACGAAAGAACGGGTGGACTCGGTCACTACGGCGTTTCGCAACGACGGCTTGCTGTTTTTTTACGGAAACGGCCGGCTGATCGTGGAAGGTACACGGGACAATCCGGTCATTTTTGAAGGCGACCGGCTCGAACCCGAGTTTGACGAAGAACCCGGCCAATGGACCGGGATTCTGCTTACCGAGGCCACCAAAGGCCATAGCATTCAAAACTGCATCATCCGCAACAGCGTCATCGGAGTGTACGTCGACAGCGCCGCGGAGCTCACCCTGCGCGACACGCGCATTTACAACACCACGAATGGCGGCGTCATCGGGGTGCACGCCAGCATTACGGCGGAAAACTGCCTGTTTTACAGCCACGGCGCTTTTGCCGTGCAACTGGCCTATGGGGGCGATTACCAGTTTACCTATTGCACTATGGCGAGTTATGGCGTCGACGGTGAAAGCGTTTATCTGGGGAATGCCCGCTGCCTCGACCAGGCTTGCCAGAACTACTACGCCAACCCGCTGAAAGCGAGATTTACCAACTGCATCGCCTTCGGAAGCCGGGCCGACCAGATTACCCTGTTCGACCGCATCGGCAACGACCCGGCGATGTTCGACTACCGCTTCGAGCACTGCATCGTGCGGGTGCGCGACCTGGTCAAACCCGAAGGTTATCCGGATTTCCCCGATCACTGCCAGCCTTGTTTGTTCGCGGAACAAACCGATACGTTGTTCCTCGACCCAAGTCGATACGATTATCACCTCGACACCATAGGTTCGATAGCCAATCGCTACGCCGTGCCTGTGCCTGGCCTGAGCCTCGATCTCGACGGTAAAACGCGCGATGCCGTGGCGCCGGATGCAGGGTGTTTCGAGATCGAGTTTTGAGCCCGCTTATGGCGGGATGGGACAGGGATAAAACGGATGCGAGCAACACGGATGAGCACAGATTTTTTAAAAATCCGTCAGAATCCGTGTTGCTCGCATCCGTTTTATCCCTGTCCTATCCTACGTCAGGGGTGCAGCAAGATCCAGGCGGCAGACCGATCTTTCCCTGTTGCCCGCAGCACGTACATTCCCGGAGGAAAATCCGGGTCATGGAACAGTTCGTTTTCACCCGGCTGAACGACCCGGACTGCCCGCCAAACGATGCGCCCGGTGAGGTCGCTCAATTCGAGCACAATGGATTCGGTAGTCGGCCGGTCGCTCAGGAGCGCCAGACGCTCGGCAAAGGGGTTGGGCTTCGGCTGCAAACCGTGCAACCCTGAAACGGGCTCCTGCACGGCCACCGTGCAATTTGTCGCACCCGGCGAGCAAGGCGGTGCAGCCAGGAATGGACTGAAATAATCGGCGGCATGCTGTGCCCGCAGCGGCACATTGGCGGTAAAATGGTAGGAGCCGTTGTTGGCAAAGCGCACACAATCCAATAAAGCCAGATCCGGGTTGAATGCGTCGCAAGGCACGAAATCGGTCGTAAAGCACGGCGGCTCAGGGGAGGCATCGAAGTAGGCGGCGATGGCGCCATTGCCGTAGATGTGCGGGTAATTGTAGTGCCAGGGTGTGCAGCCCGTGTTGCAATAGTTGGAAATGACAAAAAATGGTTGGCTGTATCCGAAGGGCACGATGCCGTCGCAGGTCTGGTGAAACAGGTAAACGGCTGGTGTGTCGGGGCCGCCCAGCCAATCCTTGCTCAGTGCTTCAGCCGGTACGCCGCCGAAAAAACTGAGTACGCCCAGTACGTTGGCATCCTGGCCGTTCTGGTTCATGAGGCCGTCCACAGCGCCCAGGTCTGGCCGCGTCAGGGAGCCGGGCGGGATGCTCCAAAAAGTGGACACACAGCCCGGGGTGGTCTGATTGAACAGATTCGGGTCGGGCGTCGGGGCGTCGGGCAGATCGGCGCAGCAGTCCGGCTTCTCACCGGGGCGGTCGAGAAAGCCCACGGCCAGCGCCAGGAAGGCGCCTGCGCTTTCGCCGCCCACGAGTACCCGGCAGGCATCGGTCGAATCCTGGATATGCCGCGCTTTCAGCCATCGGATAGCGCCTTTCACGTCTTGCTGGCCCCGGTAGATCGCCCGGATGATCTCACAGGAATCGGCGGCATAAAGATTTTTCTGCGTGCCGTCGAGCAGACAATTGGGTGCGGGTACGTAGTCGTCCTTGTGCCAGCCCAGGCGGTAATTGACGGTAGCCACCACGTAGCCGCGCCCCGCCATTTCAAGGGCTATCGGGCTGATATCCTCCTTGCAACCCGCCAGCCAGGAGCCGCCGTGGGCCAGTACCAGCAGGGGCCGGTTCGGATTGTTGTCGCCGAGCGGTTTGTAAAGATCAAGACGAAGCGTGTCGATCAGTCCCATGTAATTGACGGCGGTACCGTATACCAGGTTTTTTTCGAGGGTCCAGGCGTATTGATTTGGCGTGGTAAAGGGCGCCTGTGCCGGCAGCAGCCGGGCGAAGCTCAGGAGCAGGAGCAGAAAGGTAAATTTTCGCATAGTCGAGGTGGGCCGGTAATTCTGGGTTTCGGACGCAGCGAACTGCATCAGGTTAGCGAAGGTACCCAATAAATTTCCACAGCAGACGGCCCAGTGTGTGGACAACTTTTTCAGTCGGGTTGAAGCAAAAACGAGTACTTAGCTCAGTCGGATTTCCCTGTCGGCGGAAGACGTACATGGGCGCCCCAAAAAACACCCTTATAAGTTACCAACATTGTGAATAAAAGATGAAATTTTTGTAAACACTGAAAATCAGATACTTGTGAAAGTTATCCACATAATGTGTAAAACTTGCTCTTTAAAAAGCGAAAAAGCCACTAC